>JAFVBL010000022.1 GCA_017479985.1 Alphaproteobacteria bacterium
CTATCTGATTTTGTGAAAAATTATCAACATTATTATAATTTTGACAGACCTCATAAAGCTCTTGATTTTTTTACTCCTTTCGGATACTTGTTTAATATCTCTTCTGCTCCAAAAGAGTCTCTTATGTTCTGAACTAGAACATTTTTATTGCATTATTTGAACAAGTGTCTACAATATAAAAAATGTCTTTAACAAAATTTTATCACTTCGCCGCTAAATTGAAGTATAAATTTAAGGAGAAAAAATATGGCATACGTTCTGTGGGGATTTATTTTCGGCTTGTTTATTCCGTATTTGGCACGGCGAATCGGAAAATTGATGCCGGCAACAATGGGTTATATTCTGCTGAAGCTGTTTATTCCGGCGCGTATGACCTCATATAAAAAACTTGAGGCAAACCCAAAGTATATGGAGCTTTATAAACGTTATGCGATGCGCAGTATCGGTTGGGGCATTTTTACCGCCGCAGCATCATATTTGTTTGCCGTAAACTTTGCCGACGGTTTTGCGTGGTGGTATATAATTTTTGTATGGCTTTTGCTGTTGCTTGTTGAAATCGACAAACGTTTTGAGTTGTTGCCGGACATCATCACTTGGCCGCTGTTATTGCTCGGATTTGCGTATGCGGCACAAAAAGGCCCTTGGCTCGCAACGCCCGATCTTACTTTTTTAAGCTATACACAAAACAGTGCACTCGGTGCAATTATGGGCTATATTATTCCGGTGATTGCCAGTATGTTCTTGGTTTGGAAATATCCGGACGCATTCGGCGGCGGTGATATTAAATTACTCTGTGCCATCGGGGCGTGGGTCGGTATGGACGTTATTGCCTATATTATTCTCGGCTCGTGCGTTATTTTCGGTGCAACCTGTCTGATAAACAAAAAGCGCGTCGGACCGTTTGGCCCTTCTATTGTATATGCAACCTTGATTTTATGTCTGTTGCTGTTCTAGCGGAGTTTTTTTAATGGGTGCCGGTTTTGAAATCAGTAACAATGTGGAAAAGACACTTTTTCAACGCGAAATAGAAGTACTCTACGGCAAAAAAGAAAATCCCGCCAAAGTCGCCGAATTGCTTTGCGATTATTTTTTGAAATATTATAAAGAAGATGAAGATGTCGAATTTGCCGTTAAATATTTTAAAAAGATATACAAAAAGTATGATGAAGATGAATTGCCGGTTCGCTTCTTTTTGGAATTTGCGCGTTTGTACATCAATACTCTGCGGCACCACGCTTCCGTAATGACCGGAGCGGAAGTTGCCGATTTATGCCAAAATGCCTTATCTTTGTTGGAATACGCAAAATCACGCGACCCGAAAAGCCGTACGTTGTTTCTGTATCTTGCCCGTTTCTATCGCTTGAATTTGGATACGGAAATCTTTCGCAAAGTCGATGCTCAGAAAATGGCGGAACAATATTTTAATTTAGCAATCAGTTACGGCAGCGAAAAAGCGGCAGAAGAATATAAAACTTTTGTCAGTACCAACAAGGTTTCTACATCTTTTGACTTTTTAAATGCCAATAAAAATTTGGTCAAAATATCCGATGCCGTTTTAAATAATATCGAGACAAACAACTTTTCAATGTTGCTATACGGACCGGAAGGAAGCGGCAAAGACAGTTTTGTGCAATATCTGCGCCAAAAAATCTCCGAGCATTATCAGGAAAAAAACAAAACTGCGGATATCTGTACGATTACGCCGCTTAATTTTGAAGACAGCTTTTTCAAAATCAAGCCGACGGCCCATCTGATTATTATTCGTGATGAATTCGGTGTATTGCTCAAAGATATGAAACGCTGCTACACCATTGCCGAAAAAGTTAAAGCACAGATTCAGAATGTGGTGTTGATTGTCAATGATATTGATACATTACCTAAAGATTTTATAACCAATTTTTTATTTAAAATTAAGTTCGGTTATATGAATGAAGAACAGGAAGAAGCCGCATACGAATTGTTTTTTGACAATCCGCCGCCGCAAGAACTGAACACAATCAGCGGCTTGGTGATTGACGATTTTTCACGCATAAAAAAACAGGCTCATTATTTGCATATCAACGATAATACAGAGATTATGCGGCTGATTAAAGATGAACTGAAACTCAAATTCGGCGGACACGAATATCAAAAACCGCTGACAACGTTTGATTCAAAACTCGTAAACTGTGATACGGATATTGATGCCTTGGTGGAACGTCTGCGTTATTATGACAAAGAAAATCCGTTCTCTATGTTGATTTACGGACCGCCGGGAACGGGAAAGAGTTATTTTCTGCGCTATTTGGCACAGACTATCGGTATTAACACGGTTGAAAAGAAACCGGCGGAGTTGTTTTCCAAATATCAGGGCCAACCGGCGAAAAATGTTCTGACAATGTTTGAAGAAGCCGAAGAAAAAGATGCAATGCTGATTATTGACGAGGTAGAAGGCATTATTTCCGAACGCGGTAAAGATAATAATGAAAATAAGTGGAAAAGCGATATGACAAACACTTTTCTGTCTTCAATGGAAAGTTGCCGTGTACCGTTTGCCGGCACTTCAAACCACTTAAAGCGTATAGATAAAGCCATTTTACGCCGCTTTGTATTCAAATTGCATTTTGATTATCTGACGCCTTCTCAAGCACGCTATGCCTTTGAAAAAATATTCGGACTTATGGCACCGTGGGAACTTTCGGAAATGCAACATTTAACCAGCGGCGATTTTTCGGTTGTCAAGAAAAAAGCGCTGATTTTGGGTTGTTTAAATGATGTGACACAACTCTGCCGAATGCTGAAAGAAGAACTCGAAAACAAAGAAGCATAAAAAATTTTTTCCGTGCTCTTATTGACTTTACAATCTTGCAACACTAACTAAGGTATTAGTTACGTTAAAACTTTTATTTTAGGAGTGAAATTTATGAATATTAAACCTTTACACGACAAAGTTTTGATTAAACGAGTCGATGAAGAAACAAGAACCGCCGGCGGAATCATTATTCCGGATACGGCAAAAGAAAAACCGTCCGAAGGCATTGTGGAGGCCGTGGGCAACGGTTTCAGAACCGAAGAGGGCAAAGTTCTGCCGATGAGCGTAAAAGTCGGTGACCGCGTTTTGTTTGCCAAATGGGGCGGCACGGAAATCAAATTGGGCGGTGAAACGCGCCTGATTGTTAAAGAAGCCGATATTTTGGCAGTGGTTGAATAATTTTATAAAAGAAAGAGGATATTAAAATGGCAGCAAAAGATATTAAATTCGGTACGGACGCACGCAGCAAAATGCTTGCCGGCGTAGAAACATTGGCAAAAACCGTAAAAGTAACATTGGGTCCGAAAGGCCGTAACGTTATGCTCGATAAATCATACGGTGCACCGAAATTGACCAAAGACGGTGTGTCGGTAGCAAAAGAAATTGTCTTGACCGACAAATTTGAAAATATGGGTGCTCAGCTGATTAAAGAAGTGGCACAAAAAACAGCAGATAAAGCCGGCGACGGAACAACAACCGCAACCGTTTTGGCAGAAGCGATTATTCGCGAAGGCTGCAAAGCCGTTGCAGCCGGTATGAACCCGCAAGATGTCAAACGCGGTATCGATTTGGCGGTCGCCGCAGTTGTTGCTGATGTTAAATCACGTTCCAAAGCCGTTCAATCATCGGCAGAAATCGCACAGGTCGGTACAATTTCCGCCAACGGCGACACCACAATCGGTGAATATCTGGCAAAGGCTATGGAAAAAGTCGGCAATGACGGCGTGATTACGGTTGAAGATGCCAAAGGTTTGGAAACAGAACTTGATGTGGTTGAAGGTATGCAGTTTGACCGCGGCTATCTCTCGCCGTATTTCGTAACCAATGCCGAAAAAATGAATTGCGAATTCGACAATCCGTTTATCTTGCTCTATGATAAGAAAATTTCAAACTTGCAAGCAATGTTGCCGATTTTGGAACCGATTGCGCAAAACGGTCGTTCTTTGGTGATTATTGCCGAAGATATTGAAGGCGAAGCGCTGGCAACATTGGTGGTCAACCGTATTCGCGGCGGGTTGAAAGTATGCGCGGTTAAGGCACCGGGTTTCGGTGACAGACGCAAAGCAATGTTGCAGGATATTGCAACCTTGACCGGAGGTCAGGTGATTTCTGAGGATTTGGGTATGAAACTTGAAAATGTGACACTCGATATGCTCGGTACGGCAAAACGTGTAGAAATCACCAAAGATGATACAACAATTATCGACGGTGCCGGCAATAAAGAAGATATTGAAGGCAGAACAGCGCAAATTCGTCAGGAAATTGCGGCAACAACTTCCGATTATGACCGTGAAAAATTGCAAGAACGTTTGGGTAAACTTTCCGGCGGTGTTGCGGTTATAAAGGTCGGTGGTGCGTCCGAAGTAGAAGTAAAAGAGCGCAAAGACCGCATTGATGATGCCTTGCACGCAACCCGTGCGGCCGTTCGTGAAGGAATTGTTGCCGGCGGCGGCGCGGCTTTGTTGTATGCCACAAAAGCCCTTGAAAATGTTAAAACAGATAATCAGGATCAGAACGTCGGTATTGATATTATTCGCAAAGCATTGCAGGCACCGTTGCGTCAAATTGCCGAAAATGCAGGTGTGGACGGCGCGGTTGTAGCCGGTAAATTGCTGGAGAGCAAAGATACTAACTTCGGCTATAATGCGCAAACAAACGAATATGTCGATATGCTCAAGACCGGCATTGTCGACCCGACGGAAGTGGTGCGCACGGCTTTGCAAGATGCCGCATCTGTCGGCGGTTTGCTGATTACGACCGAGGCGATGGTTACCGAAATTCCGGAAAAAGAATGTCACTGCGGTGACGGTGCAGGTGCCGCCGGCGGAATGGGCGGAATGTACTAGTTTTCATTGTTGTGCCGAAAGTCCTTTGTTTTGCAAAAAGCAAAGGACTTTTTTATTTCTGCCGCATTTTATATTTTTATCGAAAAAAAAACTTGCAATTACAGAAGATTCTATGTATAACCTTTTCAAAACATCAAACTTTATTTAAAAGGTAGGAAAATGGCTAGAGTTACTGTTGAAGATTGTATTGATAAAATTCCGAATCGTTATGATTTGGTTCTGGTTGCCGCACAAAGAGCAAAGGATATTTCTGCCGGTTCGCCGATTCAGGTTAATCGTGATAATGATAAAAATTCCGTTGTGGCTTTGCGTGAAATTTCGGAGAATCGTGTCAGCATTGAAGATTTGCAGCGTTCTCTCGTGATGGGACAGCAAAAGTTTGTTGAAGTTGAAGAACCGGAAGATGAAGAAGTTGAAATAATCTCCGCCGAAAAAGAGTTGGCGGCTTTGGACGCACAATTCTCAAGCGATATGATTAGTGACGAGGATTTGAACAACACGATGCAGATTCACGGCGATGATGACGATGATGACTTGGATTTGGACGCCGATGACGGTATCGACTTTGACGACAGTGCCGATTTTGATGACGATTCATTCGACGATATGGAAGATTTAGATTAAAAATTTTTTCATATTAAACTTTTATTAAAGCAAAACATACTATTTTAAAGGGTGCGTTTTGCTTTTTTTATTTGGGAGAGTGTATGTTACGACAATACGAACTGGTGGATTTGGTAAAATCTTACGACCCTTATGCGGACGAAGATGCCCTTAACCGTGCCTATGTGTTTGCGCTCAAAAAGCACGGCTCACAAATCCGTACGTCCGGTGACCCGTACTATTCTCATCCGATTGAAGTTGCCGGTATTCTAACAAAATACAAGCTTGACTCCGCTTCCATTATTGCCGCGCTGCTGCACGATACCGTTGAAGATACGGATACAACACTTGATGAAATTAAAAATTTATTCGGCGAACAGGTGGCTCAGCTTGTGGACGGACTGACAAAGCTTGCAATGCTTGAACATAAGTCTGGTTCGAGTAAACAGGCCGAAAACTTTCGTAAATTATTGCTTGCTATGTCGGAAGATATCCGCGTTTTGCTGATAAAGCTTGCCGATCGCCTGCATAATATGCGTACTTTGCATTTTTGCCCGCCGGAAAAACGTGCACGTATCGCTCGTGAAACACTTGATATTTACGCACCTCTCGCCGAACGCATCGGTATGGACGAAATCAAGGAAGAAATGGACGAGATTGCATTTGCCGAACTTTATAAAGAAGCGCACGATTCTATTGTTACACGCTTAAACTTTTTGCGTGAACAAGGCAACAATGTTGTCCCTAAAATCATTAAACAACTTGAAACGGATATGGCAGATAACGGTATTCATTGTACCATTACCGGCCGTGAGAAATCACCTTATTCCATTTGGCGTAAAATGCAGCTGAAAAATGCTTCGTTTGAGCAGCTATCAGATATAATGGCATTCCGCATCTGCGTTGATTCGGTGGCGGACTGCTATCAGGCGCTCGGAATTATTCACAGTAAATATCATATGGTGCCGCGCCGTTTCAAAGACTATATTTCAACGCCTAAACCAAACGGATATCAATCATTGCATACCGGTGTTATCGGACCGCTTGATGTCAGGATTGAAGTGCAAATACGCACATACGAAATGCACGAAGTCAACGAAAAAGGTGTGGCGGCACACTGGGCGTATAAACAAGGACAGCATACCGAAGGCAAAAACTTCCGTTGGGTGCGTGAACTGCTCGAAATTTTGGAGCAAGCACAGAATCCTGACGAATTTTTGGAAAACACCAAGCTCGAGATGTATAATGACCAAGTGTTTTGCTTTACGCCTAAGGGCGATTTAATCGGGTTGCCGATGGGTTCAACGCCGGTTGATTTTGCTTATGCAATTCACTCAAATGTGGGAAATACATGTGTCGGCGCAAAAATCAACGGCGAAATAAAACCGCTCCGCACTATTTTACAAAACGGTGACCAAGTTGAAGTTCTGACTTCAAAAAATCAACACCCGTCGCTTGAATGGGACAGATTTGTCGTTACCGGCAAAGCCAAGGCCGCCATTCGCCGTTATGTGCGCATAAACAAACGAGAACAATTCATTGCTCTCGGTAAAGAAATCGTCGATAAGCTGTTTAAAGCGGAAGATCAGGAATTCTCCGAAAAAGAACTGGTTAAATATCTTTCGAATTTTGAAGCCGAAACAGTTGATGACGTTTATGCCAAAGTCGGTGAAGGATTGGTTACCGGTTGGGACGTGTTGCGTATTATGCATCCGGCGTATCGACAATCCAAATTGGAAAAGGTTGTCAGTGCCATTAAACTTCCGGTATTCAGCAAAAAAGACAAAGCCAAGAAAGATTCGCTCAAAATCCGTGGTTTGATTGACGGTATGGCCGTACATTTTGCCGGCTGCTGCCACCCGTTGCCGGGGGATCGTATTGTCGGCATTGTTACCACCGGAAAAGGAGTTACCATTCACACAATGGATTGCCCGTCGTTGCATAACTATGACCAAGAGCCGGAACGCTGGCTCGATGTTGATTGGGGCCCGGACGCCGAGCAAGAAAAACACGTTGCCCGTTTGAAACTGATGCTCAGCAACGAACCTGGCGCACTCGCCGAGGTGGCAAATATTGTTGCCAAGGCCGAGGCCAATATTATCAACTTGAATATTACGTATCGCACATTAAGTTATTTTGAAATATTGCTTGATATTGAAATCCGCAATGTCGACCAATTAAATAATCTGATTTTAAGTATGCGTGCCGAAAAACTCATCAGCTATGTGGCACGTGCAAACAAATAACGAGGTATATGGTGGAAAGTGTTAAAAGCTACTTCAGTCGCTGGATAAAAAAATTTTTGGTGCAGCTTAAACGGCTTAAAGGCACCCCCTACTCTATTGCTGCCGGTTTTGCGTGCGGCGTTGCGATTTCGTTTACGCCCTTTATCGGCTTTCATCTTATTTTAGCGGCTGTTACCGCGTGGATTATCCGCGGCAATATCGTATCATCGGCCCTCGGTACCGTTATCGGCAACCCGTGGACATTTCCGTTTATCTGGATTGCGGTTCTTTCTACCGGACGCTTTTTGTTGGGAGATATTGCCTCCGCCGACCACGTCAATTTTATCAAGACTTTCGAGTATGCAAGCAAAGCCCTGTTTACGCTTAATTTCAAAAATTTCGGCCGCGATGTTTGGCCGATTGTGTTTCCGATGATGATCGGTTGCATACCGTATTATATCATATCGTGGTTTGTATCGTTTAAACTCATCAAAATTATGCTTGAGCAAATGGCAATACGCCGCGCCAATCGTTTGGCACAACGGGAGAAAAAATAATGATTATCGGACTGGGAAATGACATTGTCAACATTGAACGAATCCGCAATTCATCGGACTATCTCCAACATTTTGCCGCGCGCATTCTGGGCCCCGATGAACAAGCCGAAATCCGCCGGAACGGTGCTGCCGATGATGCGCGTTTTCGTGAATTGCTGGCAAAATATTATGCTGCAAAAGAGGCTTTTGCCAAAGCGCTCGGCACCGGTTTCCGCGACGGTATTTTCTTGAAAGATATCCAAGTATTGCATAACCAGCTGGGCAAGCCGGAACTTAAAATCAGCGGCACGGCGGCGCAATATTTGCATAAACTTACGGCAAATCCGAAGTTATTTATCACTTTGAGCGATGATATGCCGTTTGCATTTGCCGTTGCGATTATTGAAGGATAAGGACATTTGCCGTGGCTAATATTCTGTGGACTTTATTGTATTTTTTTCTGGTAGTTGATGTTGCGTTTATTGTTGTTGCCGGCATCGTTTTTACATATTTTCTGTTTGCTTCACGTTTTATGCGTTCTTCACCGCCGGTGCCGACCGTCGGTAAGGTTAAGCAAGGTATGTTGAATGCGGTTGAAGAATATATCAAAGGCAAACCGCACGCAAATGTTGTTGATTTGGGCAGCGGTTGGGGTTCGCTTTTATTGCCGCTTGCTGCAAAATATCCGCAGCATACGTTTATCGGTTATGAACGGGTGCGATTACCTTATATAATCAGCCGTTTCCGTGCACGCAAACTGCCGAATGTACATATTTATCGTCAAGATTTTTTTACGGCCGATTTTTCCGATGTTGATGCGATTATGTGCTTTCAGCTTGCCGCAATTATGCAAAAGTTGTTGTCTTATTTACGTCAGCATATCAGCAAAACCGTGCGTATTTATGTCAATCGCTATCCGTTTAAGGATTTAATACCGCTTGAAAAAATTTCGATAGAAGGCGATTATGCCGTTTATTATGTGTATGACATTAAGCCGGATAAATCTGTTCATCAGCACGAAGCTATTTTAAAATCCGGAGAATGGAGTTAATACGCAGAAAGATTTAGACAACGTGTACAAATGAAATACACGAAACAATAAAGCAACTTAAAATCCGGAGAATGCGTCAGATGCGCCGTTACCCTTTGTGCGCGGTGTACAAAATAGTACATAAGGAAAAATATGTTATTGGCATCGGTTTGCTTAAAATCCGGAGAATGCGTCAGATGCGCCGTTACCCTTTGTGCACGGTGTACAAAATAGTACATAAGGAAAAATATGTTATTGGCATCGGTTTGCTTAAAATCCGGAGAATGCGTCAGATGCGCCGTTACCTTTTGTGCACGGTGTACAAAATAGTACATAAGGAAAAATATGTTATTGGCATCGGTTTGCTTAAAATCCGGAGAATGCGTCAGATGCGCCGTTACCCTTTGTGCGCGGTGTACAAAATAGTACATAAGCGCAAAGGGTAACAAGCAGATGACCATTATACGGATTTTAAAAAAGGGGACCGTCTGACCGTACCCCTTCTTCATTCAGACCGAACCGCTTGCGTTAAGGTGGGTGCCATATAACCGGACCACGATCCGGACAGGGACAGCTCCCTAAAAGATAATGTTGGCTCGAGTGACATGCGGTTGATACGCATCAGACAGTCTTCCCGTTTCTATTTAAAGTATATAACAAAAAGCCTTTTTTTACAAGAAGAAAAAAGGCTTTGAGGATAAATTTATATTGATTTTACATCATTTATTATCTTGACAAGTTTTTCGGTTTGCACATCAATTTTCTTTGCCGTAACCGAATCGAGTTGCTGCACATTCTGCGGCGTAACCGCTTGTAAATTACCGGACTTCATATCCGACAATTCATCGGCCAAAAACAGCCCGAGCATTGCCAATTTCATATTTTCGTTAATGGACGTCGAGCCGCCGAAAAACTCTTTGGCTTTGGCATCCAAAAAACGCCCGAGTTCAAGAATATGTGCCTCTTGCCCGTCTCCGCAGGTGATTGCATATTCCCGCTTATCAATTATTACCGTCACTTGCCCCATTTTCTTCCAACACCCTTTCTAATCTGGCGACAACATCGTCAATGTTCTCGGTGGTCTGCGAAATTGTCTGTTGCATATCATTAAGTTTTTGATCCGAATCTTTGCACTTTTGCTCGAGTTCAGCGTTTTTAGCCAAAGCTTCATCCAATCGTGTTTGTAAATCTGCCGCCGCATTGCTGTCGGCTGCCGCAGAAGTTTCAAATTCGGCAATTTTATTTTCCGCTTCGGTTAATTTTTGTTCGAGTTCTTTATTTTTTGCGTTCAACTCCTCAATCTGCGTCTTACGGTTAGATAATGCGGTATTCAAATTCTGAATTTCGGTCTGCAAACCGCTGATTTTATTGCTGCGATTTTCCGCTTCTGTTTCCAGTTCTTTAATTCTGTCTGCTGCTTGCGTATTTTCTTTGGCTGCAGAAAGTTCTTCCTGCAATTTATTTTTATCCGCGCTCAATGTTTGAATTTGCGCTTCCAACTCGGTATTTTTGGCAAGCGCCGTTTCGGTTTCGGCTTTTTGTGTCTCCATTTCCGACGCAAACTTCTCTTTTTGCTGACGAATAATATTCATCAACTCATCAACCGCACCTGCCAAACGATTCAGCGACTTACCGCTTTGCTCCATATTCTGCATTTCCATAATAAAAAACTTCCCTTTGCTAAAAATTGTTGTATATTGTAATCAGTTTATAAACATTCGTAACACAAAGATTTTAAAAATGCAAAACTTTATCGTCAGAATTACGCAAGAAAATGCAAATTTATTAAACCGTGCCGAACTCGGCTGTTTTATTTTGCCGGATACGGCCGCTCCCGATTTTGCCGCAGACTTCGTTGCACAGGCGCACGCGGCAAATAAGCTTGTATTGACCGAGGGTACCGATGCACTCGGTTTTTATCGGCGTTTTGCAACCGACGGGTTAATTGTCGACTCTTCCAAAGAAACGAATCCGGCAAAATTTTTAAAATCCGTACAAAAACAAGCACCGCACGCCATAATCGGTGTCATCACACGCAACCGCCGTCACGAAGCGATGATTGTCAGTGAGTGTGAGCCGGATTTTGTGATTTTTAAGTTTTGGAAAGACGGTTTCGAATCGAATAAAGAATTATTGGATTGGTATGCCGAGCTGTTTTTGATTCAAAACGCCGCACAAATTGAGGAAGATTTTGACTTTTCGACCCTCAATGCCGATTTTGTGATTTTAGATGATGTGAAATATTCGATTCTGCTTGCAAAATAAAAAATTTTCGTTTATGTTGCCTTTCATCAAAGCGCCATTTCCGCGCTTGAAATAAAATCAATCTTTTTTAAAATTGTAAATAGGAGAAAAAATATGAAACAACTCGCAGGCGCCATCAGAATCGGCTGGGTTATCGAATATAAGGGCAAACCGTGGACAATCACAAAGGCTGTACACATCAAACCTGGGAAAGGCGGTGCATTTATGCAGGTCGAAATGAAAGAGGTTGAAGCCGGAACAAAAACCAATGAACGTTTCAGAACCGAAGATACGGTTGAAAAACTTATGGTAGAAGACAGAGATTGCCAATTTTTGTTTGAGGATTCCGCCGGCTTAACATTTATGGAAAACGATACATTCGAACAGTTTTCGATGCCGTCCGATATTTTGGGTGATTCCCGCCCGTTTTTGACTGACGGTATGCAAGTCCGCGTTTCATACATTGACGGCCGCCCGATTTCGGTTGACTTGCCGTTGCAGGTTGTTTGCACTGTGGTCGAAACCGAACCGGCACTCAAAGGACAAACCGTTTCTTCGTCTTATAAACCGGCAATTTTGGACAACGGTGTGCGTATCGGTGTTCCGCCGTTTATCAATGTGGGTGACAAAATCGTGGTCGGCACAACCGAAGCAAATTATGTGGAAAGAGCAAAATAATGGCTTATACTTCCCCGACATTGACTCTGATGGTCGGTGCCGTTAAAAAAGCGGCATCGGCTCTCGGGCGCGACTTTAATGAATTGGAACACTTACAGAACTCGATACACGGCGACAAAGGGTTTGCACAACATTCGTATGATAAGGTGCAAAAAATCCTGTTTGAGGAGCTGGGCAAAGTTAAATCCGGCTTGCCGATTGTGACAACAGGGAAAGCAGCGATGCCGGCAAACGGCGCATATTTTGCGATTTGTCCGATTGACGGATTTGCAAATTTTGCACACGGCAATGCCGATTTTGCGGTTTCAGCGGCGCTGATTGACGGCAGCGCCGTGGTTGATGCCGTTGTTTACAGCCCGATTAGCGATGAAATATTTTTTGCCGAAAAAGGTTACGGTTCATTTAAAGAAGGTTTTCGCAATCACGAACGCTTACGCGTTGCAAACGCCAAAAATGCTGAAAATGCCGTCGTAGCTGTCGGCAAAGACTTGCGAATCCTGAAAAATACGGCAGAGATGACCCCAAACCTGCGAATCAGCGGTGTTCCTTCTCTTGATTTGGCATATTTGGCAGCCGGAAAACTTGATGCGGTTGTGGCTCAGGCCGATTTTTGCACTTTGTGCGCCGGTGTTTTGCTGGTTAAGGAATCGGGCGGTTACGTTTTTGCCGTCGGTGAAACGGATACACGTTCCGAAAACATTATACCGGCGCTTCAAAGCGGTCATTTATTTGCCGCAAATGAGGCTCTAAAGCAAAAAATCGCCGATATGGCCGCAAAATAACAAAAAAATTTAATAAACCGTAAAAATAATGCTTGCGTATTTAAATTGCTTAATGTATAAATGCGTAAAAACTTATGAAAAAGTATTGAATTGGAGAAAAAAATGAAAAAAGGTATTCATCCGGATTATCACGAAATTACTTATGTGATGACAGACGGAACGGAAGTTAAAACAAAATCGACTTGGGGCAAAGCCGGTGATACGATGAAATTGGAAATTGATCCGAAATCGCATCCGGCGTGGACAGGTGTTCGCCGTATTGTTGATAATGGCGGTCAGGTCGGTAAGTTTAACAGCAAATTTGCCGCTTTCGGACTGAAATCGAACTAATTTCTGTTTGGCGTAAATTTAAGCCTGCAGTTTTGCGGGCTTTTTGCGTTTATAAAATAAAAAAAACGTTTGTATATTCCGATTTGCGCGTATATTGTATGTGTATTGAAGAATGTTTATGAAAGGATAAAAATATGACAGCTCCTTTAATGCCGAAGGCCACGGCGGTATGGCTTATTGATAATACTTGTCTGACTTTCCGCCAAATTGCGAACTTCTGCGAAATTCACGAGTTGGAAATTCAAACAATTGCCGATGCCGCAGAAAAAACACCTGCTGCCTCTATTCAAGGCAGAAGTCCTGTTGATACGGGCATTCTTTCGTGGGAAGAAATTCATCGTTGCGAAAAAGATCCGAGCGCCGATTTGGTTCAGAACAAACTGGAAAATGACGTTCGCGAACACAATGCAAAAGCAAAAAAAGTTTTATCGCCGACTCAACGTGCGGAAAAACCGGCCGCCATTTTGTGGATTATGACAAATTATCCGGAAGTGACAGACAAAGAGATTCAGCGCTTGTTGCAGACAACAGAATCGACGATTAAAAAAATTCGTGACGGCGTTAAGGAAAAAGACCCTGCGTATGCCGAGTTAAGACCGCATAATGCGATTCATCTCGGATTTTTTTCCGAACGCGATCTTGAGGCGGCGCGTGAAGCTTCTTTGAAGAAAACAGCCGAAAAGAAGGCAAGCGCAAAGAAAAAGAAAGCAACAAAGTCAAAGAAAACCACAGCTAAAAAGGCTACTGTCAAAAAGGCAACCGTAAAGAAAACTGCGGCGAAGGCTAAAGCTGCAACAAAAGCCAAGGCGGCTACCAAAAAGACGACAACAAAGGCAACCACAGCCAAAAAGACGACAGCTAAAAAGGCTACTGTCAAAAAGGCGGCCGTAAAGAAAACTGCGGCGAAGGCTAAAGCTGCGACAAAAGCCAAGGCGGCTACCAAAAAGACGGCAACAAAAGCAGCCACAGCTAAAAAGACGACAACAAAAGCAGCCACAGCTAAAAAAGCTACTGCAAAAAAGGCGGCCGTAAAGAAAACTGCGGCGAAGGCTAAAGCTGCGACAAAAGCCAAGGCGGCTACCAAAAAGACGACAACAAAGGCAACCACAGCCCAAAAGACGACAGCTAAAAAAGCTACTGCAAAAAAGGCGACCGTAAAGAAAACTGCGGCGAAGGCTAAAGCTGCGACGAAAGCCAAGGCGGCTACCCAAAAGACGACAACAAAAGCAGCCACAGCCCAAAAGACGACAGCTAAAAAAGCTACCGTAAAGAAAACCACAGCGAAAGCTAAGAAAACTGTTGCAAAGAAAGCAACAGCTAAAAAATAAAATGATTTCTGACTCACAAAAATTCCCTTTCAAAAGAAAGGGAATTTTTTTATTATACTCTAATCACAATTATGCTTTTATCAATTGTTTAGCAAAATATTTATCCCTATGGCAATCAAAATAAGACCGCCGCATATTTCCGAACGCCGTTTCCATCGACTCCCGAATATATTGCCGATTATAAGTCCGATTGCCGAAAACAGAAATGTTGTAATACCGATAATACTTATGGCCGTCCACAAATCCACCGCCAACACGGCAAAAGAAATTCCGACTGCCAATTCATCTATGCTGGTTGCTACCGCCAATAAAAACATTGTTCTGAAATCCAGTGCCTGATTGGCATCACATTCCGTATGAACTGCCTCATAAAGCATCTTGGCACCGATAATGCACAGCAGACAAAACGCAATCCAATGCCCGTAGTGTTGCACATCAGCAGTAAAAATTCTGCCGCCGTAATAGCCGAAACAAGGCATAAGTGCCTGAAAGAATCCAAACCACGTCCCAACAATCGACATATCTTTCAAACTTATTTTCTGCAAAGAAAGTCCTTTGCAAATTGAAACGGCAAATGCGTCCATAGATAGCCCGACTGCCAAAATTAAAATTTCTAAAAATCCCAAAAGTCATTCTCCTTTTTTTGGCGTAATATATTCGGACATTCCGAGCATTGTCAAGTTTTCTTCTTTTTTACCCGAAATCTATTGACAAAAAAATATCTTCGTGTTATGTTTGCACAAAATACGATTATTTAGGTATTACTATACAATCACGCTTATGACACATTTATCTTATTCGCCCGAAAAAGGGCTTGGTATTGGATTTGGTGCTGCATTTGCTGCTTTTGCACTTGCCGCAGTTGTCGTGTTCAACGCACAGAGAATATCCCAGAACTTGGCTCTGTCTCTCTTCATTATCGCAACGTTACTTGCTTGGGTCGGCGTATTCTTCCTGCATCGGGAAACTTTTTGCCGTCAATGATTACACAAAACCTTGTGACCTATGAAAAGAGCAATTAAAGTTCTGATGGGGTTTATCTTCACGGCTGCATTGGCATTATTTGCCGTAGCGCTTGTCGGACAAGCCTTTAACGGAAACAAATATGCTGCTGCGCTGTTTGTTGCTGAGGTTTGTCTTGTGATATATCCGCTGGTGGTTGACGAAAGAAAGCACCCGCAGTGGCAAAGCACATTGTGGACGTGGAGTATTGCAGTCTGGTTTGTTTGTGCAATGATTTGGTCAGTGTTTCAGATTAACCTGTTATAGCGAAAACGTATAAGATTCTAAAGGCTCGGTTGGCATTTTATGCTCCCGAGCCTTTAGATTTTACGGACGATTTACTTGGGATTTTAATCTCGCACCCGTACCAAATCGCGACAAACATCAATAACTTCTTTAAGCAGAAAATTCTGAGCTTCTTGCGAATTTTGATTTGCACGTATGCAATCAAAAAGATATCCATCCTTTACGCCGGCAATCTTTGCGGCTATATCTGCTTTTTGATCATTTGGCAATGCAAAAAACTGTCTTAGCGTCATTTCTTGAGCAATCTGCCGGATATCCATCTGTTCTTTGACTTCCGCAGGTAAAGCTAAAATCAGTATAAAACCATACAAAATACCAGCTAACCAAGGTAATTTTTTTGCAAACCATTCTTGCGTATTCCACCGGCGCCAGACGGTTAAAAATGTTGCCAATGCAAAAACAGCAAGCAGTGGAATAAATTCCATAAGTAACAGGAACTCCGTTAAAAACCACGTTAACAATCGCCCGTTTATATCTCCGGCAAAGCTGATAAATGTGGCAAACAGGCAACCAACTACGCCGGATAATATGATTTTTGTACGCGTTTGATTACGCACAAAAGCCAGTACCAGACTCAAAATCATAATAGCAGCGATAAAACGACCGACAAAGAATCCTATCCAAAAAGCTATTTGTTCCATTATTTTCTCTCTTTAATCCATTTCTGCCAATTTTGCGGCTTGATCTTCGGCAATCAAAGCATCGATGATTTCGTTCAGCGCCTCACCTGACACCACTTCTTCAAGTTTATACAGCGTCAAGTTGATGCGATGGTCGGTCACACGCCCTTGCGGATAGTTATAGGTGCGAATCCGCTCACTGCGGTCACCGCTGCCGACTTGCAACTTACGCTTTTCCGAATAATTGGCATCGATTTTCGCCTTCTGTTCGTCATAAAGTTTGGCACGCAAATGATTCATCGCCTTTTCTTTGTTTTTGAACTGCGAACGGTCGTCCTGACATTGTACCACCACACCGGTCGGAATATGCGTAATTCGCACGGCCGACTCGGTACGGTTAACGTGCTGACCGCCGGCACCCGACGCACGGTAAACATCAATTTTCAAATCAGCAGGGTTGATGTATAAATCAACTTCTTCGATTTCCGGCAAAACAGCAACGGTCGCCGCCGATGTATGCACTCTGCCCTGAGATTCGGTTACCGGCACACGTTGCACACGATGTGCACCAGATTCAAATTTCAACTTGGCAAACACATCTTTACCTGTAATACGCGCCGAAGCCTCTTTATAGCCGCCGATACCGTTTTCGTTAGAATCGAGAATTTCAAATTGCCAACCCTGTTTTTGCGCATAACGTTGATACATCTCAAACAAAACAGCTGCAAACAACGCCGCTTCATCGCCGCCGGTGCCGGCGCGAACTTCAAGAATTGCGTTTTTTTCATCATCACTGTCTTTCGGCAGCAGCATAACTTTGATTTCTTTTTCCAAAAGCGGCAGTTGTTCTTTGGCTTCATAATATTCCATTTCTGCCATCTCGCGCATTTCTTTATCAAGCGTCGTATCTTCCATCATCGCCTTGTCATCAGCCATAATTTGTTGATGATGCTGATATTTATGAATCACTTCTACAACCGGCTCAAGCGTTGACAATTCCTTATTAAGTTTAACCAGTTCATCGGTTGAAACATCAGATGCAAGCAGTGCCTGTACTTCTTCATAGCGATTAACGACATTTGCCAATTTTTCATCTAAATTCATTATTTTAATTCCTCTGCCAAATCAGCCAATGCAATTATTTTTTGCTCACCGCTGTCCAAATCTTTAAGTGTCACCGCTTGTTTTGCCAACTCGTCGGAGCCGATAATCACTGCTTTATACGCATTAACTTTATTTGCTTTAATCATACGTTTTTTCATATTGCCGCTGTAACTTTGCTCAACCGAAAAACCGGCCAAACGCAACTTATATGCAATTTCAAGCACGGCATCAAAAGTATCTTCGCCGACCGGAATAACAGCCACCGGACGCGGCAATGATACATCTTCTTCCAAAAGCATTGCCAAACGCTCCACACCGCAAGCCCAGCCGATACCTGCCACATCGCCGCCGCCCATTTGTCCGACCAAGCCGTTGTAACGTCCGCCTGCCAATACCGTACCTTGCGCGCCGAGCTTATCGGTTGTCAGTTCAAACACCGTGTGCGAATAATAATCCAAACCGCGCACCAAACGATTGTTAACCCGATATTTAATGCCGAGTAAATCCAAACCGTGTAAAACATCGGCAAAAAACTTTCGTGAAGTGTCGTTCAAACTGTCGGCATAAAGCGGCGCATTTTCAACCACCGATTTATCACATTCTTCTTTGGAATCCAAGACGCGCAGCGGATTTTTCTCCAACCGATTTTTGCTGTCGGCAGAGAGTTCATCATAATGTTCTTTTAAGTATGTCACCAGTTTCTCACGATACGCATCGCGACTTTCGGCATCGCCCAAAGAGTTAATCTCAACCGTTACCTGTCCGCTCAAGCCGAGTTTTTCCAAAAACTCATACGCCATTGCAATCACTTCAATATCGGCCTGAGGCGTTTCCACACCCAGCAATTCGACACCAAATTGCGTAAACTGGCGCTGACGTCCTTTTTGCGGTCGTTCATAACGAAACATCGGGCCGTTGTAATAAAACTTGACCGGCAGATTCTGCTGCATACCGTTTGAAACAAACGCACGTACCACGCCTGCCGTACCTTCCGGACGCAATGTCAGGCTTTCGCCGCCTTTATCTTCAAAACAATACATTTCTTTGGTTACAATATCCGATGTATCGCCCAAATTACGCGCAAACACTTCCGTAAACTCGAAAATCGGCGTTTCAATTTCTTCAAAGCCATACTTTTCCACTACCGCCGAGCCGACACTCACAACTTTTTTCATCTTTCTTTTGGCGGCACCGTATAAGTCGTAGGTACCGCGCACACATTGCACTTTTTCCATTTTTATTCCTGTTCTTCCTGAGGCATAAATTCATTTAAACTGACATTTTTGCGTTTCATTACCGATACGACCGGTACTTCTTCGCCGTTTACCAAAAACTTGACGTTATGCGGACGCCCGACCGTAATACGCATACCTTTTTCATTCGGCACGGCATATTCAAACCCGTTGTCATAAACTTTTCCGACCAGCAAAATATTTTTATCCTGCTTCAGCTCCAACCAAGTCGGACCGGTCACAACAATTTTCATCGGTGTTTCAACATTTTCCGCCACCGGTTCGGCGGCCGTTGCCTCGTCCGGATTTTCCGGCTGTTCCACTGAGTCTGTATTATCTGACATTTCATCGGTATTTTGTTTTTCTTCTGCTTGCGAAGAATCCTGATTTTCATAATCCGACACTTCACCGTCTTTTTCGTCCTCGGCACGAATCTGCGACATTGCTTCTTCATCAAGTTCGCTGTCCACAATCACCGGCTCCGAAATAATATTTGCGGCATCATCGTGGAATTCTTCGACTTGCTCCGAAACAGGCATCACTGACCACGCAATAAACAAAGCCGCCAAACCGCATAAACCGATAAAAATGTGCTTAAAATGCGGTTTGGAAGTTTCCATATTTTCTTGTTTTAAGGTCTTTTTACCCTCATTTTCTTCAATCATATGTTGACGATACGATGAGATAATTCTGTCGCCGTTTAAGCCTAAATATTGCGCATAACTTCTGATAAATCCGACTCCGTACGGCACCGGCGGAATTTGCTCATAGTTCATTTCCTCAATCGCGCTGATGTATGTTTTGCGTATACATAGTTCTGCGGCAACATCGGCAATGGTTTTGCCGCGTTTCAGACGTGCGTTTTTCAGCATTGTACCGACTGTCTGCGTTTCTTCTTTTATATCTTCTTCCACTTTTTTTCTCCTGAATTAGGGCTTATAACACAAAAATCAACCGATTGCAATAGTATGATCATAGGCATACGCCATCAGCTGCGGACGAATACTTGTTTTAGGCGATTTTAAGAGCACGCGGACATAGTCTTCAACATCTTCCACCCGCATTGAACATATCATTTTTTTGACCTCGGCGTAACGGGCACCCGAAACAGACAAGTTGCGATACCCTAAGCCGATGAGCGCCATCGCCTCAAGCGGATTACTCGCCATTTCGCCGCAAACAGAGCAATAAACTTTATATTGCGCCGCTTTATCAACAATTTTTTTCATCAATTTCAAAAACGGCGCCGAAAGCACATCATACCTGTCGGTCAGGCGCGGATTACTTCTGTCACACGCAAAAACAAATTGATATAAATCATTGGTACCGACAGACACAAAATCAACCTCTTGCAAAAGTTCATCAAGCTGAAACAAAACCGACGGCACTTCAATCATAATTCCGACCTTAACGCTTTTAGCCGTAGGTTTTTGACGTTGTTTTTCGTGTTCGTATTCCAACATCAATGTTTCTTTTGCCTCCAAGAATTCCTGCAACGAAGATACCATCGGAAACATTACGTTCAATTCTTTACCGGCGGCGGCGCGCAGCATTGCGCGAATCTGCTGCCGCAACAAAGCACGTCTGTCAAGCGTAATACGAATCGAACGCCAACCGAGAGCCGGATTATCTTCTTTCATATCGCCCCAATAAGGCAGAAATTTATCCGAACCGACATCTAAGCTGCGAAAAATTATTTTTTTGCTGCCCATTGCATCAAATAATTTTTTATATTGCCGTTCCTGACTGTCCACATCAGGCATTCTGTCGGAAGACATAAAGGTAATTTCCGTACGATACAAACCGATGCCGTTGCAATTTGTCGGCTTAATATACTGAAAGTCCAAATCCAAACCGTAGTTCATTGCCAAATTGATTTTTATATTATCTTTGGTTACGGTCGGAATATCTCTGATTTTTTCCAATTCGGCAAAGACTTTATGCAATCCGACCGATTTTTTCCTGTAGTCGGCAATCAATTTGTCCGACGGATGCGTATAAACCGTTGCGTCCGTACCGTTGACGGCGATTATTTCGCCGGCTTTGATTTCTTTAATGATTCCGTGTATTTTGGCAATCACCGGTATATTAAGCGCCTTGGCCACAATAACAACGTGCATTGTCGGCGTACAGTCTTCAATCACAAGTCCGCGGATACTTTCGTAGTTATAATCCATCAAATCTGCCGGTCCCATTGTTTGGGCAACAATTATAATATCCTCGTCGGGCGCAACCTGCACGGTATCGTCATCACCGGCAATAAATGCCCGAAGTTTATCGGAAATATCACGCAAATCATACAAACGTTCTCTCAAATACGAATCATTGGTTGCCGACAATTTGTTCCACATTTCTTCATAGACGTGTTCGACGGCCGCTTCTGCCGTATAGCCTTTTTCAATATCCGCATTGATTTTTTTGTACCAGCCTTTATCGGTCGCAAACATTCGGTACGTTTCCATAATTTCGGTCGTGTTGCCGATATAATTGCCGGCCTGTTCGATTTTGGAATCAAAGTAGGCAATCATACGTTCGCGTCCTTCCGCCAATTTTGATTTTTCCAATTCAATATTCTCGGCAAATATGCTGACCAAATCCCGATGGCGATGATGCAAAACAGCTTTGCCGACTCCGTATCCTTTATTCAAACTTGTGCCGCGCAGCATATCGCGCACAATCATACCCTTTTCCCGAATAATCTGATTGCGATACTGCGTAAAATCGTTATCTGTCAGCAAATCCGGCAAAGCCAACGCAAGCGTCTCGGCATATTCCGCACTTTTATCATCTATGGCTTCGGCATCTTTTTTAAACAAAACCAAAGCACCGATAACAATATTCAAACGCACAATCGGAATACTGACGGCAGACATATTTTGCGACGAATCGATTTCCGTCGTTGTTCGTTTGTTTGCTGCGCATCTGCCGATAAATCCTTCATTATACCGAATATTCGATTTATAGTTTTCGGCCTGCCACTCTGCCATCAGTTCCAAATAATTTTCATCAACCGTTGCATATAAAAGTGCCGAACGAGCGGAAGTTGCGTCCGTAAAAGACTTTAATATTTTCTGCAGCTTTTCGGACATAGGCTTCTGCTTTAAGAGTTCCGAACTGATAAGCCGCTGAATCGCCAAAGCCTCGCTGACCGCATCTGAAATTTGCATTGAATTACCCGTAAATTGTTATTGCAATATTATGGTTATTGATATACCAGAAATTATTTTATGTAAACTAAAAAAGGAGTTTGATATGACAAATAATTACGCGCGCGGGCAACACGATACACGCCCGTGGGGAACTTGGGAAGTTATTGATTGCGGCGAAGGATTTTGCGTTAAGCGCATTACGGTTAATGCCGGCGGAATTCTATCCCTGCAGTTACACCATTACCGTGCCGAACATTGGATTATCGTTGCCGGAACGGCTACAATCATTCTCGGTGAACGCCAACTCGAGAAAAAGCAAAGCGAATCCGTATACATTCCGGTTGAAACCAAGCACAGGATTCAAAATAACACCGATGCGCCGCTGATTTTTATTGAAGTTCAAACCGGCGAAAATCTTGATGAAAATGATATTGTACGTTTTGAAGATAAATACGGACGTGCAAAATAATAGTTGTGCATAACTCTCTTGATAACTTAAGAATCCTCTTGAACTTTCTTAAAGGTTAATGAATCCTTAACAAAGTTTACGGAGGATTTTTTATGCCGAATTTTAATGAAACGGACTTTCTTGTTGCACAAACCGACGATATTATGGTTTCGGCTTATCCCGAGCAATTGGATTGTGCCGACAATAATTTTGAGCTGTGGGCATATTGTCTGCGCATTGAAAATAATTCTGATGAGCGAATCCGCATCTTACGCAAGGATTTCTGCATTACCGACAGCTATGGCAACAATCACTATGAGCTGAGTGAAGGTTTTAACGGTGAACTGCCCGATGTTGAAGCCGGCGAATATTTTGAATACGACGACACCGCCGTCATTAAAGGACGTGCCGCCGTATTATACGGTTTTTGTATTGCGCAAAAAGAAGACGGTACGATTTTTAAAATTGCCTTGCCGCTGATGCAATTAAGCACTGCGAATCCGCGACCGGATAAATATGCGCTGAACTGATTTTAATATGTGCTGACGGTGTTGTTGCCTTTGATATACATATTCAAAGATTGGTTGATATTCTTTTCCATACTTTCATCAAATGCTTGGAACAAGTTGACCACCATTTCATTCCAATGTTGTTCTTTGTCTTCAATGCTTGTATCGACAGACATTGTTAAGTCGCGCCACGCCTCAACACCGGTGCTGGCAGAAGATTTATTGTCGATAATTCTGAGCAAAACTTTAAGACTGGCGTGATCTTGTATACGGTCTTTGAGCAAAAGCTGTTCGGACTTCTCTTCCGTTTCGGTCACACTGGCATCTTGAATAATAAATTCTGCCGTACAATCAGAAGAAAAATCTGCCGCTTCCAAACGTTCTTTTGCCCAAGTTTTTGCTGTTTTTTCAATAGAAACCGGAAACAGATGTTCAATATTCGGACGCGTAAACGACGGTGTGAATTCGGACTTGACTTCTATTGTTTTGACCATCAGCGGAATCGGAGCCTTATTGTCAAAATGCAAATCACTGTACCGCTCCGGCGCCGCCGTATTGTTATTCATTGTCGAACAAGCATTTAAGAGCAGAGCCAAAACGCCCAAACCGATTGTTTTTACAAATGTATTCATTTTCGTCACCTCATAAATTGAACATATTGTATTCAGCATACACGGCAAAGTTTAAGATATATTTAATAAGACAAAATCCCGACAGACGCAAAAAAGAATAAAATTCCGTTCATAACTTTAATTTTATTCTTTGTAAATTTTCGGCTTTGCGCTATATTTTATGCATTGTTTAATACGATTTGATATGAGGAAAAAATGACAGACTTAACAGAAGAAGAATACATCAAAGGCGAAGAAGAATATAATGCCGATTCAATCAAGGTTTTGCGCGGTCTTGATGCCGTACGCAAACGTCCGGGAATGTATATCGGAGATACCGACGACGGTTCCGGTTTGCATCATATGATTTATGAAGTTCTCGACAACTCGATTGATGAGGCGTTGGCCGGTTTTTGTGATAAAACGGTGGTGATTCTTAATCCGGACGGTTCGGCAACCATTCGTGATAACGGCCGCGGTATGCCGGTCGATACCCATAAAGAAGAAGGTATTTCGGCTGCCGAGGTCATTATGACCGAGCTGCATTCCGGCGGTAAGTTTGACAATAACTCATACAAAGTTTCCGGCGGTTTACACGGCGTAGGCGTTTCGGTGGTGAACGCACTTTCTACTTGGCTTAAGCTCAAAATTTGGCGCAATGACAAAGAATATTTGGCGGAATTTGCCGACGGCAATGTGGTCGAACACGTTCACATTGTTGCCGATGCGCCGAATCGCCACGGTACGGAAGTAACATTTTTACCGTCGCCGAAAACTTTTACCAACGTTGAATTTAATTTTGATACATTAGAGCGTGCCATCAGAGAAAAAGCGTTTTTAAACTCCGGCGTGTATCTGAAACTGATTGATAATCGCGGAGCCGAACCGCGTGAAGTCGATTTTCACTATGAGGGCGGTTTGCAGGCTTTTGTCGGGCACCTTAACAAATCAAAAGCGCCGTTGCACGAAAACATTATTCGGATTAACGGCGAAAATAACGGAATCGGCATTGATGTCGCATTGCAGTGGACAAACTCTTATAACGAATCGATGCTGTGTTTTACCAACAATATTCCGCAAAAAGACGGCGGCACGCATTTGGCCGGTTTCCGCGGCGCATTGACCCGTACGTTTAACAATTACATTCAAGAAAACGGTTTGCTTAAAAAGGATAAGGATATTATCACCGGCGAAGATATGCGTGAAGGTTTAACTTGTGTATTGTCGGTTAAGGCGCCGGATCCGAAATTTTCATCACAGACAAAAGACAAACTTGTTTCTTCTGAAGTACGTCCGGTGGTGGAAAATATTGTCGGCGATAAACTTAAAGAATGGTTGGAAGAACATCCGAGCGAGGCAAAAATTATTGTAGGCAAAATCGTTGAAGCTGCATCGGCACGCGAAGCTGCCCGCAAAGCACGTGAATTGACACGCCGCAAAGGCGTTTTGGATATTGCTTCTCTTCCGGGTAAATTAGCGGATTGTTCAGAAAAAGACCCTGCACTTTCCGAAGTATTTATCGTTGAGGGTGATTCCGCAGGCGGTTCGGCGAAACAGGGACGTGACCGCAAATATCAGGCAATTATGCCTTTACGCGGTAAAATTTTGAATGTAGAGCGCGCGCGTTTTGACCGTATGCTGAGTTCGGCTGAAATCGGTATGATGATTACCGCATTCGGAACCGGTATCGGTCGCGACGATTTTAATGCCGATAAGTGTCGCTATCATAAAATCATTATAATGACCGATGCCGATGTTGACGGTGCGCACATCAGAACTTTGCTGCTTACCTTCTTCTATCGTCAAATGCCGGAACTTATCCGCCGCGGCTATGTATATATTGCACAACCGCCGCTCTATAAGGCGAAACGCGGCAACTCGGTTATTTATATTAAGGATGACCGCGAAATGGAAGATTATCTGATTCACGGAGGTTGCGAAGACGGTTATTTGCAGACGGCAAATGGTGAGCGTTTGGTCGGACAGGATTTGATTTCGTTTGTGGAAAGCACGAAAAAAGCCAATTCGATGATTAAGGCACTGACTTTGAAAGCACCGGAAAAAATTATTGAACAAATGGCGATTTGCGGCTTGTTTGATGTAAATATTCTCAACGATAAAGCAAAATTGTCTGCGGAAATCGAGAAAATGGCGGCGCGTTTGGATACACTGGAAGCAGAATACGATCGCGGCTGGAAGGCAGAAATCAATGAAGAAGGCAGTGTGGTATTCTATCGTGTTCTGCGCGGCGTTAAAGAAGAACACATTATCGGCGCCAATATTCTCGAAAGTCCGGAAGGCAAAATATTAAACGAGATGCATAGCTTTTTGACCGAGAACTTTGCAAAATCGCTTATTCTTTCCACCAAGTCTATGGGCGAAAAGCGGGTTGACGGACCGGTTACGTTGATGAATGCGGTAACAGCTGCCGGCAAAAAAGGCATTTCCATCCAACGCTATAAAGGTTTGGGTGAGATGAACCCTGAACAACTGTGGGAGACAACACTTGATCCGGAAGCGCGTTCTTTATTGCAAGTCAAGATTGACAGCGTGGAAGAAGCGGACGAAGCATTTTCTACCCTGATGGGGGATGTGGTTGAACCGCGTAAAGAATTTATTCAAGAAAACGCGCTGAAAGTTCAAAACTTGGATATTTAACAGTCGTTTAAACTCCGTAAAATATGAAAGACACGTCGTTTGACGTGTCTTTGTTTGTTTTATTGACAAAATCGCAAAAATGATGTAATCTTATTTTATAAAAGCTAATGAGGAGCAAAATTATGGCAGAACAGCCGAAAAATCAAGATTTAATCAAGCGGGTAAACAAGGTAAGAGATAAATTGTCTTCTGAAAAGAAGGAATCGTCATCGCGTATACTTTCGCCGACAGAAAAACAAAATGATTCCGATACAAAAATGACGGAAAATGAGAAATCTGCGCAAATACGGCGTCAAAGCCTGCTCCGCAGAGCTGTATCTGTCAGCCGGCAAAACGGCTCGACGGTTTTAAGCGTTGATGAATTATGCAAACAAATGGTTAAAGTTTCAAGACAACCCTTCTTTCAGTCGATTTACTATGAATATACTAAGGCACAACGCAGAACATTCGGACAACCGGTTAAAGCCGATTATGAGGGACACACTTTTGTAATTGATGAAAATTCGGGTTTGGCAAAAGCCCTGTCAGCGTGGAAAGAACAGGCTTGCACACCTTGGTTGGAAGAACGCTTTTCTCCGGAATTTTTAGCAAAAATGATGGAACAATCGGCAAAATATACAAAGATTCGAGATTCATCAGATTCTTATCAGGAAGCTGCCGTTGCGGAACTCTTGGTTACAAAATATCCGGAACACGCCGACAAGCTGACAATGTTACAATTATTGAATGCTTATGAAAAAAGCGGAAAACAAAATGCAGATACCATAGGTAATGTTCTTCGTAACAGTGCAGAAAAATATGTATATAATGTTGAAGAAACATTTCCGCAGACCTTAGAAAATGTAGTGACACTAAATATGAATAAAGATAAATTGGCATCTGTTCTGGTTTCAAATGAAGACCGGTTCAGTCTTGCACTGCGTATTGCCTATACCGAGCTAAAAATGCTCAAAGAACTTAAACCGGAAGATTTGCGACATTATCCGGATTCCATAATTGCAGAGGGTTTAAAAATTGCCGATAAGCATATAGACGCCGGTGATTTCGGAAAAATGTTTACGGCAGAAGTTAAAAACAGATTGGCAAGAGGTAATATCTTTGATCCGAGATAATTCAACAACCGTACTTATAAACAAAAAGGAGTTTTTTAATGAAAAATGAAACAGACTTACAAGCGGAATCGGAATTGTCCGAAGAAGAAAAACTAAAGGCAGAAGAAAAAAGGAGAAAAGAACAGGAAGAAAAAAGCAAAGCCTCTTCTCTTGCTGTCAATACAAATGATTCCGGAAACTCCTTTTACAGCGGTGATAATTTTAAGATAACCTGCCATCCGAATCCTGACGGCTCATACTCGGGTTTTGCCTCTGACGGACGCCGTTTACACGGGAAAAATTTTGAAGAAATAAATAATCAAGCTTGTCAGATTCTGAAACAACGCGCTCTGGATAAAGGTGAAGAACCGGGTGTCAAATATTCAGGCAATCCGCCTAACCAACGTAAAGCAGAAATTTTCTGCCGCAATGCGATTGTAAAATTTGGTATGGTTATTCGCGCATCATCGGATATGCCTCAGGATTCGGCGTTTTGGAAAGATTTACAAGCAAACTATTTACAAAACGGCGGCAAACCGGAAGAATGGGAGCGTATGACACGCTTTATACCGGATAATCTGATGGGACGCACACCGGAAAAATCAGCAGAAAATGTTGCTCTGATTGAAAAAATGGACCGACTGAAAAATCAGAAGAAAACAAACATTCAAACCGCACAACATCAAAACACAAACGGAAATGTTTTTAAATTGATTCAAGACAGCGGCGGACGCCCTCTTTGAAAAGCTCTACAAAATAAAAACTCCTTTCGATAATTTTGCTTCGAGAGGAGTTTTTATTAAATTAAGCCTAGGTTATCCGGTGCTAAGCAAATTTCAGATTCCACCTGCGTTGCAGCACATTATGATATACCGGATCACACCATTCTTCGCCGTATCCGTCAACATACAGCTCATCACCGGGTTTCAGCTTTTTTGCCAGTTCATACTTCTGCCGCTGATATTCACCCGAACCGTATGGTACCTCCAACTGAAATGTTTTGCGTTTGCCATCAAAAATGCTTTTCCGATGATACCGCACTTCACAAACAACCGCTACCGGTGTTACATTTGTTTTGACCACCACCGCCTGAAACATCGGGGCTCCTGCTTCAATTTCTGCCATAATTGTATTTTTTAAGGGTTCATAATTATTCAAATTGCAGACTTAGGCTAACATTACTCACCTGTTTTGTCAACAAGAAATTATTCAGTACATAAATTCAAATAATTATATTTGCTGCGATACTCATCTAACGATAAAAAACACTTATCACTGATAAACTGTAATTGTCTAGATTTTAGAGAGAGTATATTACGAACTTCCCTCTTACTTTTATTCACACATATAATATCAAATCCATAATCAATGATAAGTTGCTTCAATCCTATTGTTTGCGTACTTCTGACACCGCCTGAACCTTGTAAAAATTTTGTTACTTTCTGTTCTAAAAATTCACCGATATATTTGTTTTGACCATAACAGACAAATAATAGGTCACTGGCATTTTTCCAAACTGCAAGACCTAAAAAAACTTGTTTTCCCTTGAAGCACTCTGCTTTTTCTAAAGTTGTATCATTAAATGTTGCTCCCCAAGAAGTAGAGGCAAAACTTGCAGATTTTACTTCCAAGAATATATTATCCTTAAAATTTAATTTACAATCAAAGCCGTGCTTTTCTGTATTAACAAGTTCGTACCCTAAATAGTAACCGGCAATGGAATCTCGCAATTCGTTAATAAAAGTGTCTGTATCTTCTTTATGATATTTTTTTTGAACTTTAGTAACTTCTTCCAGTACTTCGTGCCCTTCAATAAGAAAACTTGTATCAATTTTCTTAAATTTTCCTTTATTTAATAAAGTAATTCCGACCATTATTCATACTCCTTTATTTCAAAATCAATTGGAAGATTGTGTATTTTTAAATATCGATGCAATCGTAGAATAAGAATATCACTGACAGATGGATTAACATACCCGACTTGAGTTAATTTCTTATAGACGTCAGATGTCGGTGCTACAGGTTCTTTTGACTGTATTAAGATAAAGCGGTGATTTATTTTGTCCTCTTGATTTATTTCATATACAGCTTGCGCTGTTGTTCCGCTACCTGCATAAAAGTCAAGAATTGTTGCATCTTGATGCATCATAGCCCGAATGAGAAATTTAATTAATTCAACTGGTTTGGGTGTATCAAAATAGCCATATAATCCGAGTTTTTTTAAGTCATTTGTACCTTGTCTAGAATAAAAGTTCAAAATCGATGGAATATTATCAACAGCTTCTTCTAAGTATTGTTTTTCATACGGGCGTCCCTTTTTAAAACAAAGGCGATTTTGCTTATATAAATAAATGAACTTTTCTTTAGTTGACCATCTTCTAGTCTTGAGTGCAGGAAGATAAAGGTTAATTTCATCAATTGAGAGCGGTGCCGGTTGACCGGGAGTAGACAGATCTTTCGCAAAGAAAATCCGCCCTTCTTCATCTATATTAGTATAATTTTTTATCCAGGTAATATTGCGACTAATAGCATATTGATTAAGAAGATTTTTTAATATATTTTGTGCTGTATTTCTATCTCGCAAAAAAGCATTTTTAACCTTAGTAATAATACTTTTAATCATTTCTTTATCATCCGGAGATGATAGACGTTTTATATAAAAATTATTCAATAAATTTTTGTTTTTAGCAAATACTACGACATATTCATGTATTATATTGATATATTTGGCATTACTACGCTGTGATTGGTGTGTAATAAAAATGCCGACATAATTTTCTTTACCAAAAATGTTAAAACAAATATTAAGCAGAGTCACAAGTTCATTATCATCAATGCTTATGCAGATAACGCCCTTATCCTTTAATAGTTTTTTCGCAATTCTTATTCTTTCTGAAATATCATCAGCCCATATTTTATTGGAATCGTTGTAAGAAAACTTATTATTTGTATTATAGGGTGGATCTATATATATAAAGTCTATACAATTTAATGATAATGTATTCATAACACGAAGATTATCACCCAATAGCACTTGATTATATAGTTCTTTATCCTGATTGTCGTAATTAAATAAATCCATAGTGAGTTTCCTTATTTTGTATATAAAATAACCACCTGATTAGGTGGCTGGAAGTTGGAAACTACTTCATGAAAAATAGCGCGATATGTTTGATACTGAAAAACAATATCTTATTCTATCGCCTTCCAGCCATAGGCTGAAAGGCTCGCAGAATTAACGCTTTTGCGATAACGTTCATGAAGGGGTTTCCACGCCCCAAAACACCTCTCGATGTTTCGTGATTATTTTTATTTCGAGTTAGTTAAGATATTGTTAATCGATAAGAATTTATTTAAATTGAATTGTTAATATAAAAAAATCCCCGATTTTGCAATCGAGGACTTTTGAATTTGCATTTATCAGAAAATAAACTATTCCTGATTATATGCTTTCGCCTGCTTCTTTGCTTCTTCCGAGCTTCTGGCAACATTAACCAGAATCGTTTGCGAAACTTCCGGATGCAGATTCAGTTTTACTTGGTAAATGCCCAAATCTTTAATCGGCTTTTCCAAATAAATATAACGACGTTCAACATCAAAGCCGGCTTCTTTAATTGCGGCGGAAATGTCACGAATCGTTACGGAACCGTAAAGTTGACCGGTTTCGGCGGCTTGGCGAATCAAAACGGCATTAAAACCGTCAAGCGATGCAGCCAATTCGGCGGCCTTACCGAGCAATTCCTGATTATGCAATTCCAAAGCAGCTTTTTGTGCTTCAAAATAAGCAACATTGGCATCGGTTGCGCGAAGAGCTTTCTTTTGCGGCAATAGATAGTTACGGGCATAACCGGTTTTAACGGTTACTTTATCACCCATACGACCCAATTTTTCAACGTGTTCGAGTAAAATAACTTCCATAGCACCCTCCCACTACATAGCCACATACGGCAACAAAGCGATATAGCGTGCGCGTTTGATGGCGCGAGCCAATTCTCTTTGCTTTTTCGCCGAAACTGAGGTGATGCGCGACGGAATAATTTTACCTTTTTCCGAAACATAGCGCGAAAGCAATTTAACGTCTTTATAGTCAATTCTCAGCGCATTTTCGCCTGAAAACGGACAAGATTTTCTTTTAAAGAATGATTGTTTAGCCATTGTTCAAACTCCCTTAAGCCTCAGCAACAGCGGAATCTTCTTCCACTTCTGCCGTTTCGTTGTTGAATTCTTCAACTTTTACCGTCATATAACGAATAACATCTTCGTTAAGACGGACCAGTCTTTCATATTCAAAAATAGCTTTTGCCGGAGCAACAATGTTTAACAAAACATAGTGACCTTTGCGGTTTTTCTTAATGCGATAAGCGAGATTCTTCAAACCCCAATTATCAACTTTTACAACCTCGCCGCCTTCTTTTTTAATTACTTCGCTCAAGTCTGAAACGAGAGTATTAACCTGTGCGGCACCGAGATCCTGACGTGCAATCAGCACGCTTTCATAGTTAGCCATATTTTAATATCTCCTTATGGATTACTCAACAAATGGCAGACATTGCGGCATTTTACGCGCTTTGCCCACCGGTTAATGTATAGCCGAACGACATTCCGTCCGGCAAGGGACAGAACGCAATATACACGATTTTGCGCCAAATGCAAGTATTTTTTTAAGGAAAAATCGGAAAATTTTATAAATTTTAACAAAAAAGCACTTGACTTTTGTCTACGGGGGGGGGTAGAATGAAATTAAAGTTAAACTTTATATAGGGAGATGAATTATGGATAATAAAAATAAATTAAAGACTTTTGTTATCGGTGCGGTCACAACACTTTTAACCTCTTGCGGGTTCAAGGGCAACGATGCGCCGAGAGATGATGCAAAAGTGCAAAATCCGACAGAATCTGTTGTTGAAAACGAATCAATTGACAAAGTTATTAACATTATGGCAGATGAAGTACACAAAACTCATTGGGAAAGCTTAACCGATATAACAGCAGAATCTGAAGCTGTCAAAAGTAGTGATATAATTAAGTCATTTTTGGAAAAAAATAAAATACCGTATGAAAAAGGAGATTCTGTTCTGCGTAGCGTGGATTGGGTTTTGGAAACAGAATCTAATCTGGAAGGACATCGTTCTAACGGTTTGAAATTGGTTAATCCGGTTTATGAAAAAGCACAGAAGATGAAAAAATCAAATATTGAGCATCATGAAAGAGTTACTATTCACCGCAAAGAATATCAAGAGCAGGCTCAACAAATTAAAACCATCTCTTTATCAGATGTAACTCTTTTCACCAAAGATGAACATTTTGAAAAAGTAAAGAAAATGGTTGAAGATAAAAAATTGGAACAAGGATTGCATAAAGGCGATACGGTGGAAGTTAAAAAATTAGTTCCGCCGTCTAAAAATTCGACATGGGATTTGCAATATAAAACAGAAAAAGCGGTCGTGCAAAAAGACGGTGTCAGCCCAACGTATAAGGAATATGACAAAACAAAAACTCAGAGGATTCTAAAACTTAAATTTGGTTATACCTATGACGATAAGTAATTTTTAATATAAACCACACACATAACCCACACGCCCGTCGATTTTTCGACGGGTGTTTTTTTGCGCCTTATTAGGCAAAATTATTGACAATACACCTTAAAAAAAACAAAACAAGTCATTCTGAAGGCTTTAGCCCGAAGAATCTCACGTAAAGGTGTGCAATCGCCACAAAGTGATAATATGGCTGTTTTATAACGCCCGAGGTTGCACGACGAGACAGGAGCCTCTTCGCCTATGGCTCAGAGTGACAGTCAAGTTCTTTATGCTTATTTCAATATAATTGTTTAATTAAGTGTAAGACTTTTACACACATACGCTTTATAAACATTATTTTAACACTTTTGGTTTATCGTAGGGGCAAAGTAATTTATATTTAAGGTGTCAGATGAAATACATAAACTTATTGCTGATAGGGCTTTGCGCCTTGTTTTTTGCCGCTTGTACGTATATTGAGCAACCGGGGGAATTGACTTGGTGGCGCAAAACGCGTCCGTATGCTCGTTGTCATCAGGAAACAACGATTGCCGTTTATGATAACGACGGAATGTTTACGCTTCCGGGCTGTGTTGATTACGATATTATCGAAGGCGAATTTCCGTATGTTGAAAACAATAAATATCCCGATGAAGTTGTTTATCAAAATCTGAACTCCCGCGTTTTGGCTTATTGCCGCGGTACACCGGCGCAAATCGAATATTGCGTCAATCGGCTTGAAGGTTCGTGCTATGTGCCGCTTTCTGAAATTCCGAAGGTTCCGGCAAAATACGATACCTTAAAGCGCGGTACATATCCGGAACGACGCTGGCACGAAGGAGATACGGTTCCGAGGTGGTAAACAATGTTAGCACGTATCAACACCATAGCCTTTAACGGATTAAACACACTCGACGTTGATTTGCAGTTGCAGATTTCGTCGGGTATGCCGGCTTTTAATATTGTCGGTCTGCCGGATAAGACGATTGCCGAAAGCAAAGAGCGCGTACGCGCCGCTCTCAATACAATGGGTGTTGAACTGCCGGCCAAACGCATTACCATCAACTTGGCGCCGGCGGATTTACTCAAAGAAGGCTCGCATTTTGATTTGCCGATTGCGCTCGCTCTGCTTGCCGGTTTGGGAATTGTACCGACGGAAGATGTGGCAAATTATGTGGTTATCGGCGAATTGGGACTGGACGGCTCAATTATGCCGGTCAACGGCGCATTGCCGGTTGCCATTCACGCCAACAGAATCGGCAAAGGCTTGATTTGTCCGGAAACTCAGGGTGGTGAAGCTGCTTGGTCGGGGCTGAAAGATATTATTGCCGCACCGACGCTTTTGGCACTTATCAATCATCTCAAAGGTATTCAGCAATTACCGCAACCGGAAGTCAAACGCAAAAAAACAAAAATTTCTGATTTGGATATGTCCGACGTTAAAGGTCAGGAAACCGCCAAACGTGCTTTGGAGATTGCCGCAGCCGGCGCGCACAATCTTTTAATGGTCGGCACACCGGGGGCAGGAAAATCTATGTTAGCATCACGGCTTGTGACAATTTTGCCGCCGCTGACAACCGAGGAAGCACTTGAAACGTGTATGATTCATTCTATTGCCGGAGAACTTAAAAACAGCGAAATCAGCTTTGAACGACCTTATCGTGACCCGCACCACAGCGCTTCGACACCGGCGCTTATCGGCGGCGGACGTAAAGGTGTGCCGGGCGAAATTTCACTTGCACATAACGGCGTATTATTCTTGGACGAGTTGCCGGAATTTAACCGCTCAACATTGGAAGCATTACGTCAGCCGATTGAAACCGGATATGTCACAATATCCCGCGTACACTGTCATACGCAATATCCGGCAGATTTTCAGTTGGTGGCGGCGATGAATCCGTGCCGTTGCGGATATTTAGGGCAAAGCGGGCAAGAATGTACGCGCGCGCCGAAATGTGCCGAAGAATATCAGTCGCGAATTTCCGGTCCGCTTATGGACAGATTTGATATTCATATTCAGGTTCCGCCGGTCAGTCCGTGGGATATGGCCGATGTTAAAAAAGGCGAAAGTTCGGCGGAAATTCGCAAACGTGTGGTTGCGGCACGGCAAATTCAGCAACAAAGATTTATTGAGTTGGGATATCCGCATTTGCATACAAACTCTCAGCTCAAAGGGGATATTTTGGAAGAAGTTGTTTGTCTGGACAATGATGCCAAAAGTTTGCTGGTAGGCTTTGCCGAAAAGATGAAAATGTCGGCGCGGGCTTATCATCGCACTTTAAAACTGTCCAGAACAATTGCAGACTTGCAAAATGAAAAAAATGTGTCTAAACTGCACATAGCAGAGGCGTTGTCATACAGATATGTTATGCCGTCGAAACAGGTATAGGAGAAAACAAATGAAACGAAACATAAAAGCATTATACGCATTGACCGTGGCACTCGGCGTGAGTACGGCGATTGCCGGCATTGCAACGGCTGATTCGGATATTGAAGCAAAGCCGTATGCACCGCAGGCGGTTACCAAACCGGAGCCGATTATCGTGCGAACACCGGTATATGTAAAAGAACCGGTAAAACCAAAGGTTGAAGAGGCCAAGCCCGAAGTTGTTTATTATTCGGCGCCTGAAGTGCCGTATGCAGAGCCTGTGCGTGCAGCACCGCAACCGATTTATTTAACCTCCCCTGTTCCGCCGGCGATTCCAAACAGTCCGAGCAAAGAAAAATGCGGCTGCACAAAATGCAACAGCGGTTGTAATAATGTTCAGCCGGTTGTCGCACCTGCACCGGTCGTTGCTCCGACTCCGTGCCAAGCCTGTGCAGAATCGGCACCGATGGTGGTAGAAGAAGCGGTTGTTGCACCGACACCTTGCCAAAGCGGTGAGTGCAATCACGTACCGCCGGCAAATAAAGACGGAAGCCTGTTTCCGGGCGGAAAATGCCGCAACTGTGCGGGCGGAAATACACCTGTAGCACAAACGGTTACGGAATCTGCACCGATTTATGCGCCTTCTCCTTGCCAAAGCGGCGAGTGCAATCACGTACCGCCGGCAGATAAAGACGGAAGCCTGTTTCCGGGCGGAAAATGCCGCAACTGTGCGGGCGGAATTACACAGGCATCTGCCGAACCGGCTCCTTGTATGGAATGTGCGCAAGCCGAGCCGCAAGTTGCTTTGATGAACTATGTGCCGTATACACCTTCGGTATATCAATCGATGCAACACAGCTGTTGCCAAATGGCACCGATTGCGCTTGACCACGTTGATTTCCGGATTCCGGAAAAAGGTGCCGATGGTACATACAGTAACCGTATCGGTGCGTATCGTTTCCGTATTTTCGGTTGTCGTCGTATGAATAAAGATGCACGTTTGAACAGCGGCAGAATCTTAGAGAAAAACATCAATTTCCAAAAGGCGTTTGAAAAAGCCGTCGACAGCTGCTATAAGGTTTTGCCGGCGCCAAAAGATTTGTGTCTGCAAGCTGTGCCGACAGAATTGCCGGAATATGTTCTGACAGCGGAAATTACCGATTATTTTATGAATATTTGCGATGAATTTGATTGGGATAAATCCGAAAAGAAAGAACAGCGCAGCGGTAATTCGGAAATTACGGTGACGTGGCGTTTGATGGATTTAACCAAAAACACCGTATTCTGGAAAGGCGAAACTTCCGGCTACGGTGAAGTCTATGACGGTGAAGAAAACGGCGAAACAAAGCTGATTGAACGCGCATTTGCCGATGCTTCCTCCAATTTGCGCGCAATGACCGGTTTTGAAGACCAATTGATGCAACGCGTTCCTAATGAAACCATTTCGGCTCAACGCTGGGCGATTATTGAAGAAGAACGTGCGCTTAATCCGATTAAATGCGGTTATCGCAAAGAATATGAATGTGCCAACAGTTGTGTGATTACCGGACCTGACTCCGATGTTTCCAAATGTCAGCCGACGTGCGGTTGTGCAACAGGTAATTGCTATCAACCGGAACCTGAACCGGTGCCTGTGGCGGTTGAAACGCCGTGCGGTACAATCGTCAATGCCGAAGGTGTTGAAGTACCGGCGCCGTGCGAAACGGGCGCTGTCAAGGTTGAGCCGGTTAAAGTGACGGCCGAACCGGAGCCGATTCCGGTTAAAGTCAATATTCAAACCTGTTATGACGAACAAGGCAATTTTGTTGAAAACGCAACCTGCCGCCGTGTTGATGACACGTGGATAGATACCGGCGATGTTCGGGCACTTGATACATTGTGTGTCAACACGACCGACCCGTGCAAACAGCTTTCTCCGGAAAATGTATATCGTCTGCGCTCGTCGGTGGTTCAGATTGAAAGTCCGAACGGTCGTAAAGGTGCAGGTTTACTGATTTCCGACCGCTTTATTCTGACATCGGGCGATTTGGTTGACCGCAGTTCAAACGCTTACAAAGTCAAAACTATTCGCAATGCCGAATACAGTGCGCGTGCCGTCAGAATCAATCCGAATAAAAACACGGCACTCTTAATGCTTGACAACAGTGTTGAATATACGCCGCTCGCTTTGAATTTGAGCTTGCCGGAAGTCAACCGTAAAGGCTTTTTGACACTCGGTTTGCTTGATGTAAACGATTTTAAAGACGGTGAAGATTATTTGGAAAACAGCGCAAAAATTGCCGGTTATCGCTATACGGAAGATAAAGGCGCCGAAATATTGGTTGATACCTTTATCCAAAACGTAACGGTCGGCGGTACGCTTTTCTATAAAGATTGCACGGTCAGCGGTATGGCTCATTCCGGAATCAAGACCGATGACGGTATGGATATCTATGTACCTACCGAAACAGCTTTGCGCAGCTTGGGAATAAGCATCTGCGGTCACGAATATGTTGAAGAAAGCCCGTGGCAACAGACAATTTATAAACCGGTCACACAACAGATTACGGTTATTCCGCAAGCACCGGAAGCTATGCCGGTTAAGGATAGAAAATAAAGGAGAATTGTTAAATGCAAAAAATAAATCAAAACGGCCGTTCAATGGTTGAAATGCTTGGTGTTTTGGCGATTATCGGCGTATTGAGCGTCGGCAGTTTCGGTATTGTCGGTAAGGCACGTCAGCAATATATGATTTCGCAGGCGCTTTCCGAAATCTCAAACCTTATTGCCAGTGCGCGCAAAATGAGTTGCGAATATGACGACGGTTATGGTTCATATACAAATATGCTCTATCAGTCGCGCGAATATCCGGACGGGGTTCAAGGTTTGGGAGATGCAAAGGATACAGATACAATTATAACAGGCTCTGAAGAAGCAGAAGCCTTTCTAATTTCATCTGATATCGTCGTACAAATAACCGACAAAAAAGATACTTTTTCGGTTGCAGTGACAAATATTCCGGAAGATGCTTGTGTGGCTTTGGCTTCGGCAGATTGGGGAAGCAGACGTTTCAACGGCTATCAGGGCGCCAAAATCGGCGGCACCAGCTGGAGCAAAGATACTATGATGGATTTAGATACAGCCACCACAGGTTGTTCGGCAGAAGGTGCAATAACATTGGAATTAACTTATGGCGCGTGTGTACGCGGAGGAGATAATAAATGATTAAAACAAACACAAATCAGACCGGTCGTTCAATGATTGAAATGCTCGGTGTATTGGCAATTATCGGCGTGTTGACGGTCGGCGGCTTTGCGCTCATCAGCAAAATGAGCAATGCACACCGCGCCAATGAGGTAATTGATGAAATCGGCACACTTGCCAACAAAACCCGTATGATTTTCCACGAGTTTGTGGAAGATAACACAGATGCAAATTTTCACAAAATGTCAATGTATGTTTATAAGGCACGGGCATATCCGGAAGGTTTGTCGTGCTTAAATGTAGACAATGACGGTAAATGTAAAGCCGAAAACTCTGACGCAGACAGTTTTGCTTTTATTGACAAGAATGATGTTAAATTTGAGATTCAGCACGAGCGCTCCGGTAATGAAATAGATTATTTTGTGATAAAAATCTCGCAGCTGAGCGATGATTTGTGTATGGCCGTGGCGCAATCTACTTGGGGTTCGCCGTCTATCAACGGTTATGTTGGTATGTGTGTCACAGACAGCAAAAAAACAAATTGTGCGTTCAACACACTTACGGGAAGCAGCAGTTCGGGCAGTACGCCGAGTTATATAGCCAAAGGCGGTGCCAAACTTTCATTAGACGGTGCGGCCGATGCTTGTGCCAATGAAACGGATAACGATGTTTATCTGACCTTCCGTTGATATTCGGCACATTACAAAATTGCAAAGGCTTTCGAGAATATTTTCCCGAAAGCCTTTTTGCTTTAGCACATTATGCTCAGAATACCTTGACGCAACAGACCACAAAGCCTCCCGACGCCAATACTTCAAACACAACAGCGAAGTAGAGCGCCGCACGCGCAAACAGATACTGCCGCGAATACTTAAACGGAATATCCGCAAACTTGACCACCGCGACAGTCAGCAATACGGCAAACACTGCGTGTAGCACCGTGTGCGCAAAAATGGTAGCCGTATCGAGCCACGACCAATCGTACACATCGCGCATTGCCGTCAGGAAAGACGCCGCAATCAGCAGATACACCGGATAATACACGTAGTTTGAGAATGTCTGAAGCTTGAGCTTCTCATAGTACTTGCTGTCGAGAATGCCGTTAAACAGCACCAACGCAGCGACAGCCAACGTTTCCATAATTGTAAGAAATATGACCATAAATATAAAAAATAAATAAGTGAGTATTTACGCTGAATGTACCCTGTTTTTTATGTTTTGTCAACAGGGTGTTTATAATTATTTGATATTTGCATTTTTTACATTATAATGCGGTTTATCAACAAAAGGAGTATGCAAATGTTTTCGGAAAAATGGAACTATCGCTTTTTGGAGTTGGCTACGCTTATTTCCACTTGGTCAAAAGATCCTTCCACCAAAACCGGTGCCGTTGTCGTAGGGCCGGATAAGGAAATCCGTGCCACCGGATATAACGGTTTTGTGCGCGGTGTTACCGATGGTGTGCCGGAGCGCTTGGAGCGCCCGACAAAGTATGATTTTTTTGAACACGCCGAACGCAATGCAATCTTTAACGCCTGTCTGACCGGCACTTGTCTGAAAGGCTGCACGATTTTCTGCACTTTAACACCGTGTACGGATTGCGCACGCGCCATTATTCAAGCCGGCATCAAAGAGGTGGTGACATACGAGTATAAAGCCGATGTCAACGACCCGAAAAACACTTGGCGCGACAAACTTCGCTATTCGGCGGAAATGTTCAAAGAAGCCGGTGTCAACTATATTGAACTGCCTAAAAAATAAATTAGAACTATTCTCTCGGACGTCTTTAAATATATCCAATCGACAATATATAAAGTGTCGATGAATTTGAACAAACGATAAGGAGATGAAGAATGAAGATTCTGATTGCGGACGACCACGCTTTGTTTCGCGACGGTTTGGCGTTGCGTTTGGAAGAAATTGCGCCTGATGCGGTCATTTCGCAAGCCTCAAGCTATGCGCAAGTGTTTAAAATTTTAAATGCCGAATCGGATATTGATGTTTTGATTTTAGACGTGGAAATGCCTGATATGCCGTGGCTGGAAAGCCTTAAACAAATCCGTCTGTCGGCACCGCATACCAAAGTTATTGTAATTTCGGCTTCAGAAGACAGCCGTACCATCAGAACAATTTTGGCAACCGGCGCCAAGGGGTATATTCCGAAACGTTCGGAAATTAAAGTGCTTAACAATGCACTGAAACTGGTAATTGAAGGCGGCAGCTATGTCCCGCCGGATTTGCTCGATAACACGACTCAAAACAATTTGAGCGGTCGTGCACTCGGCGTCAAAACGCTGACAAACCGACAATCTCAGGTTCTGGATTTAATTGCTCAAGGCAAGTCAAACAAGCAAATTGCTTATGATATGGGTGTATCCGAATCGACGGTCAAACTGCATATTAACGCCCTGTTGCGTTCGCTTCACGTCAACAACCGCACGCAGGCTGTGATTACGGCACAGAAAATCGGCCTCATTTAGCGGCATCTTGAGCATCTTTTTTAGACTTGAGTTGTCCGCAAGCTGCCAAAATATCCTGCCCGCGTGCCACGCGCACCGGTGCCGCAAAACCGGCATTTTCAAGTTCACGCGCAAAGGTACGCACGCGATTGTTCGAACTCGGCTGAAAAGCACACCCCGGCCACGGATTAAACGGAATCAAATTAAAACTGGCACGCAACCCGTATTTTTTCATCAGTGCAATCAGCTCGTGTGCACATTCAAGCGAATCGTTGACACCGTCGAGCATCAGATATTCAAACGTAATATAGCGGCTACCGTCCCCCGCCTGATATTCCCGACACGCCGAAAGCACTTCTTCAAGCGGGTAGCGATTGTTAATCGGCATAATTTTTGAGCGCAAAGTATTGTTCGGTGCGTGAAGCGATACCGCCAAACGCACGCCGGTTGCATTAAGCGCACGCACAATGTTCGGCGCAATTCCGGAAGTAGACATCGTAACACGGCGTCGCGAAATGGCAATACCGTCTCCGTCGGTCAAAATATTCAAGGCCTTAATCGTATTATCAATATTATGCAGCGGTTCACCCATACCCATCACCACAATATTTGAGAGATAGCGCGTTTCGTTGGTCGGACTCGGCCACTCCCCGTATGTATCGCGTGCCACCATAAACTGACTGACGATTTCGCCCGCTGTAAGGTTACGCGTCAATTTTTGACTTCCCGTATGGCAAAAACGGCATCCCACCGCGCATCCGACCTGTGTTGAAATGCACACGGCACCGCGGTCAACTTCGGGAATATATACCATTTCCACCCGTTGTCCGTCGGCAAATTCCAGCAACCACTTGCGAGTTTTATCGGAAGACAGTTGTTCGGTAACAATTTTCGGACGTGTAATCGTAAAGTTTTCGGCAAGTTTCGCCCGCAATACTTTTGAAAGATTACTCATCTTTTCAAAGTCCGTTTCGCCAAAGTAGTAGAGCCATTGCCACAGTTGTTTTGCGCGAAAAGGCTTTTCACCGATATCGGTTAAAGCCTTTTGCAATTCTTCTTTACTCAATCCGATGAGTTCTGTTTTAGCCATTGCGCTTATTTCTTATTACACTTAGCGGAAATAGTTTTGTAGGCGTTTGAAAAACCCTTGAGCGAATATGTGTCTTTCGTTGCCGTACCGCGGCTTGAGCGTCCGTCAACAATCATACGGCTGCCGCGTTTCATCGCCGTTACCAATTTTTGATCTTCGGTTGAGTTAATCGTCCAACCTTTATCACCTTCCGTAAAAGTATTTTTAAATGTCTGATTGCCGATTTTAACGGTCAGAGGCGCTTTTTTCTGGAAAGTATAGCCGGCAACAAAAGTCACCTCGTCGAACGTTTTTTCTTTCGGACGATGCGTCACCATTGTATAAATATCGCCGCGTTTGGAATATTTTCCTTCGTCTTTTTTCGGGCTTGATGCCATATAGCAAATCACATTGCCGCGGTCGTTATACGTCCAAGCTGTCCAATCGCCGAACTCCCCCAACAATTGCGGCTGATCGGCCGCCTGAGCCGCTGTGGCAAATAATAATCCGCAGATAACCAAAAAATATTTCAACATTATTTTTCCCTTTTCTTCAAAAATTTGCTTGGATTATATAAAAAATGTGTATATAAATTATTAAAATTTTATAAAAATGGCAAGGGGAATTTTGTGCTATGTTCATACCTGAATATCTCAATATGTCAAAAATCGTGCAATCAGGCAAAATTACGCGTTTGTTTGATGCTGTTGAAGAACACGGCGGAACCATTCGTTTTGTCGGCGGCGCCGTGCGTGATACACTTGCCGGATTAAGCGGATTTGATTTGGACTTGGCTACGGATTTAACCCCTGATGAATTTGTGGAAGCCTGTCAGGATAACGGGCTGAAAACCATTCCTGTGGGTATAAAAACCGCAACCACCGGTGTTGTTATAGATGACCGCATTTTGGAGGTTGCTTCACTCAAACGCAGTATCCGTCGGGAAAACGGTAAATACGGAATTGAATTTACGGACGATTGGAGTGCCGATGCCGCGCGCCGTGACCTGACCATCAATGCCGTTTATGCCGATTTGCACGGCAATGTGTTTGACTATTACGACGGTATCAATGATTTGAAAAAAGGGATTGTCCGCTTTATCGGCAATCCGGAAGACAGAATCGAAGAAGATCCGCTGCGTATTATGCGTTTTTTCCGTTTTTATGCACGTTTCGGCAAAGCGGCTGTTGATACGGATTCCCTGAATGCCTGTATCAAGTTGAAAGACAGCTTGCGCACAATGGCCATCGAGCGTGTGCGCGACGAGCTTTTTAAAATTTTAATTACGCCGAATGCCGCCGTCGCTATGCGATATATTTACGACAATGATATTCTGGCCTATTTTCTGCCGAAATCCGGTCATCTTGATGCCTTGCAGCGTTTGGGAAAATTGGTGGAAGATATGCGTTATGACGGCAATTTCTTACGCCGCCTGTTTGTATTGTATCAGCCGAATGTCGGTCAGGCCGAAAATATGGCAAATACCCTGCGCTTAACAAAAAAGCAAAAAGAAACTTTTGTAAAATGGGCAAAAATAGATGTCAAACCGGAATATTTAAGCACCGCCAAAACGCGTTTGCAGTTTATCTATCGTTATGGCAAACAGTTTTGTTTGGATAAGGTTTTACTCGGTGCGGCAATATACGGTTATCAAAACATCAATATCGGCGCCGTATTGAAACAGATTGAAGATGCGATTGTGCCGATTTTTCCGCTCCGAGGACGTGACATTATCAATGCCGGTATTAAAGGCAACAAACAAATCGGCAAAAAAATGGAACGACTTGAACAGCAATGGATTGATTCCGATTTTAAAATGACTCGCGAAGAATTACTTCAAAACATAATTAAATAGATATCCACCAGTAATGAACTGTACCCCAGAAAGTGGAAATACCCCTATGAGGTAAAAGTTCATCAGGATGGATTTAATAAAAGGCATCGGCGTTGAGCCGGTGTCATTTTGTTTAAGTTCCACTGACTACGTTCATTATTATAATAATCAATATAATTTTCAACCAACGTTTTCACTTTGTTACGACAAATTTAAAACGGAACAGCAAAAAGCGATAAAACTATCGTTAAAACAAAGAGAAAGAGTTATCGCGATATGACACAAACATTTTTCCTGAAATAGTAATTTTAAGAGAGATTTTCTTACGAGCTGGCGGATA
>JAFVBL010000041.1 GCA_017479985.1 Alphaproteobacteria bacterium
AACGGCTTTCCCCAATTCCATTACGTCAATCATATCAATCGGTACTCTTGCGCGTTTGGCAACCTGATAAATAAACAGATGTTTTTCCTGTCGTGCCAGCCATAATGCGTGTCCGATTTCTTTCAGATTTTGCTGTTTGAAGGTTATTGTATTGTTTATCATCGTTCAGAACTCCTTAATTTGTTAAATCAAAACAAAAACCGACCGAAATTCGGTCGGGGAGTTCCTAACTGCACACGAACAGTCCGGTTTATTCAATATATTCAACCAGCTCCCCGTTAAGAGGAGTTTATTTTCGCGTGAGGAGTTAGGATACTCCATCGACGACCTCTCGCCGACAAATGTTATATTAAAACAAATTGGAAAAAATGCAAGCCGATTTTTAATAAACTTTTTCAAAACCGCCGTTGCGATACTGATAAATCGCATAACTTTCGCTGACTTTCGGTGCGCCGTTGTGAAACATTTTGGAGCCGAACTCGGTGCGGACGGTTTTGTTGTTTATGGCCGCCGAGAGCTTGTCGTAGTCAAAAGATTTTGCTTTTTGTGCCAGATTTTGCCACAATTTTACAGCCGAATATCCGTAGAGTGAAAGTCCTTCGGCTTCAAAACCGCTCAGTCGGAGTTTAACCAGTGTCTCGGCAAATTCCGGATCGTCAACCGAACCTTTCAGTTCCATAAAATATGTACCGTCAGCATAATCGCCGAGAGCATCAAAATATTTTTCACCCGCTTTATATTTATTGGTAAAAATTACAAAATCTTCTTTTTCGCGGCGCAAAGCATAAGCCATTTTGCGAATATTTGCCGAGGAACCGAGCAAAAACGCCATTTTTGCACCGTCCGTAAAAATTCTTTCCGCCAAATCAATATAGTTTTTATCCGTCATTTGATAATTATATTCTTTAAGTACCACTGTCTTGCCGTGTTTTTGAAACTCTTCGGCAATTGCCTGAGCTTCGGAAATACTTTCGCCGTTTCCCAGATTCGATACCACCGCGACAATATCTCCGGCAAAATTTGCATTATAATAGCTGAAAAAATCTTTGGCTTCCTGATTGGTATAACCAAGCATTTTTACCAGACCTTTTTTGATTGTCTTGGCTTGCGCATAATTAACGGTTGTCGGAATAATTTGAAAAATCCGCGCATTGGCATATATATCCGCCACTTTTTCGAATGCATCGGCGCAATACGGACCGATAACCAGAGATATTTTTTTATCTTTTAAAACAGTCAGCATTTGTGCGGTGGAAACGGCAATACTGTCACTGCATTGGTCATCTATTTTTAAAAGTGATATTTTTTCCTTTAGGATACCGCCCCGATTATTGATTTCTTCAACCGCGCGTTCAACGCCTGCAATCAGTTCGTTTCCTTGTTGTTTATAATCTCCGACCATAGGTGCAATCAGCGCCACGGTGACTTTCGCCTGTGCCGAAAATGTTATAAAGCAAAGCGCCGCTATGGCCGTAAGGTTGCAAAAATATCGCATAATTGCCCAAAGTTAAAGGTTTATTTTGTTTTAATTTAGCCGAAAAAAAATATATTTGCAATAATTTATTAAACAGTTGCTAAAAGTGTTTGGTTGGTATATATCAAATACTAATGGAGAAAAGAAGATGTTCGAAGGTAAATATATCGAAATAAAAGGCGCACGCCAGCACAATTTGAAAAACGTGAATGTGAATATTCCGAAAAATAAACTCACGGTAATTACGGGTTTATCCGGTTCGGGTAAATCTTCTCTGGCATTTGATACGATTTATGCCGAGGGACAGCGTCGTTATGTTGAGAGCCTGTCGGTTTATGCACGGCAGTTTCTGGACTTGATGAATAAGCCTGATGTCGATTCGATTGAGGGATTGTCGCCGGCAATTTCCATCGAACAAAAAACAGTGTCGCACAATCCGCGTTCAACCGTCGGCACAATCACCGAAATTTATGATTATATGCGTCTGCTGTGGGCACGTGCCGGCACACCGTATTCACCGGCAACCGGTCTGCCGATTGAAGCGCAATCCACAACACAGATGGTCGATAAGATTCTGGAATATCCGCAAGGTTCAAAATTGATTCTGTTGGCACCGATTGCGCGCGGTAAAAAAGGAGAGTTCAAAAAAGAATTTGCCGAGTTGCAGAAAAAAGGCTTTCAACGCCTTGAGATTGACGGTGAAATTTATAATATTGAAGAATTGCCGAATTTGAATAAAAATAACAAACACAATATTGAAGTTGTGGTAGACCGTATAGTGATTAAAGAGGGAATCCAAACCCGTGTGGCACAATCGGTGGAAACGGCGCTGAAATTGAGTGACGGTCTGTTGTATGTTGAGAATATGAGCGATAAATCGCGCACGACTTTTTCTTCAAAGTTTGCTTGTCCGGTTTCCGGTTTTACAATTGAAGAAATCGAACCACGGCTTTTTTCATTTAATAATCCTCAGGGGGCATGTCCGCATTGCGGCGGTTTGGGAGCAAGCTTATATATGGATCCGGAATTGGTGGTGCCGAATGAAAATTTGAGCTTAGCCAATGGAGCGATTGCGCCGTGGTCGGTCAGCAGCCATTCGATTTTTTATCGGCAAACACTGAACTCTTTGTGCGAATACTTGGATATATCCAACAAAACACCGTGGAAAGATTTGCCGGCGTATGCACAAGAAACGATTCTCTATGGCTCGGGCAATCGTTGTGTTCCGATGGTTTATTCCAAATGGGTGACAGATAAACCGTTTGAGGGCGTGATACCGAATATGGAGCGTCGATTCGTTGAAACCGATTCGGCGGTGGTGCGTGATGAACTTTCACACTATCAATCGGCTGCACCGTGTGAGGTATGTCACGGCAAGCGGCTTAAACAAGAGGCACTGGCAGTGAAAGTAGCTGGTTTGGATATTATTGATGCCAGCAATATGTCAATCAAACAGGCATTGGCGTGGTTCGACGGGGTAGAAGCGCAACTGACACCGCAAAAACAGGAAATTGCCCGCAAAATAATCAAAGAAATACACGAGAGATTAAGTTTTCTGAATAATGTCGGACTTGATTATCTCACTTTGTCGCGCCAATCGGGTACGCTTTCCGGCGGCGAAGCGCAGCGGATTCGCTTGGCATCGCAAATCGGTACGGGGCTTACCGGCGTGATGTATGTTTTGGACGAGCCGTCTATCGGCTTGCATCAACGCGATAATGATAAGTTGCTGGACAGTCTTCGCCGTCTGCGTGATATAGGCAATACCGTGATTGTGGTGGAACACGATGAAGATGCAATGCGTGCGGCTGATTATTTGGTCGATATGGGACCGCTTGCCGGCTCGTTAGGCGGGGAAGTCACCGCTTCGGGGACAGTGGAAGAAGTATTGCGTAACCCGAACAGTTTGACGGCAAAATACTTAAACGGCGAAAAAGAAATTGCCGTGCCGCCGATTCGCCGTAAAGGTAACGGCAAGTTCTTAGAACTTAAAGGGGCGCGCACCAACAATTTGAAAAATGTCGACCTTAAAATTCCGCTCGGTACGTTTACCTGTGTAACAGGCATTTCCGGCAGTGGTAAATCTTCGCTGATTTTGGAAACTTTATTTAAAGTCATAGATAAGGAGATGAACGGCAGTCGGGTGCCGCCGGGACCGTATGATAAACTCGTCGGTTTGGAAAATATAGATAAAGTCATAGATATAGACCAATCTCCAATCGGGCGCACACCGCGTTCCAATCCGGCAACCTATACCGGCGTGTTTACCAATATCCGCGACTGGTTTGCCGAATTGCCGGAAGCCAAAGCGCGCGGCTATACTTCGGGTTATTTTTCGTTTAATGTTGCCGGCGGACGCTGTGAGGCTTGCAAAGGCGACGGCGTGATGAAAATCGAGATGAACTTTCTGCCGGACGTTTATGTTCCGTGCGATGCTTGTCACGGTACGCGTTATAATCGTGAAACATTAGAGGTGAAGTTTAAAGATAAATCGATTGCCGATGTTTTGAATATGACGATTGATGATGCTTATAAGTTTTTTGAAAATATTCCGACTATTAAACGCCGTTTGGACTTATTGCGCCGCGTCGGATTGGGATATGTTAAACTCGGCCAGCCGGCACCGACACTTTCCGGCGGCGAGGCACAGCGCATTAAGCTTTCGAAAGAATTGAGCAAGAAAGCCACCGGTAAAACTCTGTATATTTTGGACGAGCCGACAACCGGTTTGCATTTTGAGGATATTCAGCATCTGCTTGATGTGCTCGAAATGTTGGTTGAGCAGGGGAATACCGTGGTGGTAATCGAGCATAATCTCGATGTGATAAAAATGGCGGACTACATTGTCGATGTCGGACCGGAAGGCGGCGATGGCGGCGGTACAATTGTGGCAACCGGCACACCGGAAGAAGTGGCGAAAAATAAAAAGAGCTTTACCGGTAAATATCTGAAAGGTAAATTGAAATAAACGGAATGTTTGGCTATCGCCATCAGATTATTCGTCTTTAAACACGATGTGCATTTTTTTGCCGTAGAATTTGAGCAATTTCCGCAGATTATATTCATCAACGGCTTTCCCCAATTCCATTACGTCAATCATATCAATCGGTACTCTTGCGCGTTTGGCAACCTGATAAATAAACAGATGTTTTTCCTGTCGTGCCAGCCATAATGCGTGTCCGATTTCTTTCAGATTTTGC
>JAFVBL010000023.1 GCA_017479985.1 Alphaproteobacteria bacterium
AATATAAGACGTCCGAGTGGCGCCGGTTCTGGGCCGGAGTTGCGGTCTGTACGGGCTTTGTCTGTGCGGCCTTCAGCCCGAGCTACGGGTCGGTCTGTCTGCTTGGAGATGAAGGGTGTATCGGTGATCCGACATATTCTTCAGTACCGGCTTTGCCGCAGTGCGACGACTCCGTATATGTTGATTGTTCAAATGACAGCGTTATTCAAGAGCATCTCAACAACGGCGAAGGTTGTCGTGAAGTGTATTACTGTCCGGGAAAATGTTATTGCGAACCGCTGGACTGTCAAGGTATGGGATATACCCTTCCGGGGTCTGCCGATGTCAATAAATGGCCGAATGCGTATCGCAAGACTTTACCAAACGGTACCGAGGTGAACAACACAGATACCTATACTTGTGAAGTCTGTACGATTAAAGGACAGAAAAGAATGCAAAACGGCATATATTACTGGAAATGCAACAGTAAAATTATATGCCCGAATGAAGAAGATACGGCGCATCTGATTCCGAAGGGGAAAACAGCTTTAACAGTCAAAGCCGACTTAAAAGCGGCCTGTGAAGCTGACGACAATGTTTTCATAGAAGGCAGTTCCAAAAATTCAAATTATGTTTGCGGACACTGCGGTCCGGATCCGCGAATCTGTATCCGCGGCGGTGTGCCGGAAGATGATATTCCGGAAGGTTGCTATGAATCTTGTACACCGACCAATGAAACCTACACCAAAGGCGGCGAAACAAAACGATGCTGTCATTTCTTGCCGATGGAAGGTTGGGACAGAGATCCGAAAGTCGGTGAGATACAGCCGCAAGAAGCAACAGGTTACCATCGTCCGGAATGGGATGATACCTGCTACACGCCGTCCGTTGAACGCACGGCAGCCGACGGTAAAATCTGTTACAAGCAGTTTGTTATGAATGCGGATTGTGAAGCGCGTCACGGCTGCAAAGTTAAAATCAATGAAGAAGATGATACCGAATTAGCAACCACAACGTGGCAATATGCCGGCTATATGGCCGACGTTGTTGCTGCAAGAGCAGCAAACAATCCGGATCTATTACATCAGGCACAGCAGGCATTGTATGAAAACGGACAACACGATTGTTCCGGTTTTGTTTGGAATGATCGTTTGGGGAATCCGCAGCGCGAACAAGATAAATGTTCGTGCGCGGTTAAACCTTGTCCGGAAGGCTCAGCAACAGAGGCGAATCGTCCGCTGACGGAAATGGTTGATGGTGTAGAACAAAACGTATGTTATGAAAATGACGACTTTGTCGGTTGGTCCGGCACGGAAGTCTGCCTGAACAGCAAACGCAAAAGCCGCGATTGCGAAGAAGGCTGGACGTTTGATGTCGAAACCTGTCAATGTTTGCCGCTAGATTGTCCTGAGGCAAGCTCCGAAGGTGTTTGGGATATTTATTCATTTACGTTGGATGGCGCCGGTAATAAGGTTTATAATAAAGATTCTCAAGGCAATCAGATATTTATGACTGGTGTAGAATCCTGCGGCGACCCGAGTTTGGGCGGCGCCGGTTGGGATTTCAGCTGGACGGATGTTTCCGGTAAAGAACGTCTGAAAGCTCTTTTGCAAGAGGATGGAACATACGATTTATCGCACAAGTGCGGACGTTGCAAAATGAAACAATGTCCTGATGGAACAGAGCTTGACGGCGATCATTTGATGCAAGAACTAGTTGACGGCGTTAAGCAGAATATCTGCTATGTCAGCGATGAAATTGCAGCCTATGCCGGAGATGAAGCTTGTTACGGCACTGAGCGTAAGAGCCGCGATTGCGAAGAAGGCTGGACGTTTGATGTTGATACCTGTCAATGTCTGCCAATGGGCTGCCCAACAGATGAAACTGACGGTATTTGGGATGTATATTCGTTTAAGTTGGATGCTACCGGCAACAAGATATATAACACAGATACCGAAGGCAATAAAATATTTATGACCGGTGTAGAAACCTGCGGCGACCCAAGTTTAAGCGGCGCAGGTTGGGATTTCAGCTGGACAGATGCTTCCGGTAAGGAGCATTTGACAGCGTTGGAACAAGCGGACGGCACATACGATACATCGCATAAATGCGGACGCTGTAAGGCTAAAACGTGTCCTGAAGAGGCAATGAAAGGCTCTGAGTGCGCGATTGATGAAAAGGAACTGGATGTTTATGAATATAACGGCATGGAGATGTATGCCGGAGACGAACGGTGTTATTATTGCGCCAAATGCTATGATATTGAGAACATTCAGGAAGAATGCAAAGCCGAGATTATCGGTCGGAAACTCAAAACGTGCTATTCCGAAGACGGGTCGATTATTCCGGATACAACGGCCAAAGCGTGTCGCTGTGATGATAAAACATATTACGAGCGCTGCTGGTCGATTGAAAAATCGGAATGGTGCGATTTGGGAGATGAGTTAGAGGGGTGTTATGAAGTTCGAATGACAACCTCAGAATATAACTCTGCAAAAAGCTATCCGCAGAACTCCCTGAGTTGGGGTTATGGTCGGTATGTTGTTGCGCCGAAATGTAGCTACGCTGACGACCATCAATATGCCGGCAACTCCGTGGTTTATGTTGCAGATTGTACCGTTGAAAAAGATTGCGCCGGCAATCCGGGACGTGCGTATAAGAAAAAGCCATGTGACGTTTATGGCGGTTCAGGAGAAACAACTTGTGGCGGCAAAAAATATTACACAACATGCTATGAGTGCGATGCTTCTAAACATTCAATTGAATATGATAACAACGGGTGTGGTAAAGGCTTCTACACTAGCACTTCATACTCTAACGGTTATGATGCCTCAAAGATTAACTTTTCTGGAGATTCTAAAGACTACAAATATGGTGCGGGATATTATGTTGTCGGCTATACCTGTGAAGTACCAGAAAACGGAAAACGATATTATCACATGGCTGAGTGTACGGTTGAAAAGGACTGCTCGGGCAAGCCGGGATTGGCTTATAATACTGAACGCGATGCGGCGATGAAAACATGTAAGGGAGATATCGGAGTGCGCTTAGATAAAGATGGTAATATCACATCTACTGAGGGTGTTTCGTGCGGCGGTTACAAATATTTTGACGATTGCTCGGAAGAAAAATGCCTTGAAGACACTATCGATAACGATAGCAACGGATGCGATAGCACTTATCGAAGTGGTCAGGAATATAGCTGGGGACCGACATCTCATCCAACAACGCGTTATCATGAAGGTCGTTCGGAACACTATACCGTGAAGAAGAAATGCACGCTGAACTCGGGACGTTATGAATACTATGAGGCACGATGTGATCAGGACGAGAAAGACTGCGCCGGCAAAGATGCGCCAAGGAAAGGATATGTGCGATCGAGCACTGGCGGAAACTGGTGCGGAAATGCGTATTGGAAAGAACCAGGTACCGGTACCGGTACAACCTGTGACGTCTCCGGCTCCGCACCAACAAATTGCGAAAAGATAACTTCTTCATCAACGGCGTTGTCTGTAGGTGATGCAGATCCGAACAATTCCGGATATTACATTGCGGCATCCAAATGTTCAGACAGTAGCACGTATGTGTATTATTCGGCCGCTTGCGTACGCTCGACCAATGACTGCGCCGGCAATCAGTCGGCACTGCAGAAAGCCGGTCTGTCGACGCCGCAGAATTGTAAGTCAAAAGGACTGAAATATAACGGTACGCCGGTTATGTGCGGCGGCAATGCTTATACCGATACTTGCTTGCAGGAATGCGGCTATGTTTGGACAAAGGAAACTTGTGATGCAAAGAACGGATCGTTTACAGCCAAGTGCAATAACGGTACAAACGGTTCTTGCACCATCGATAACGTTGAATATATGACGGAGCTTGGATATTAGCACCATTGTCCGGCAGAGGCGGCTTTTCGCCGCCTCGCTAAGACCGCAATGTTGCTTTCTTCTGTACAATATCGTTATGTATATCACTCCTATAAGATATAACTGTTCGATGTTGATTTGTTTATGTGTTGTTTAATAAGGAGGTTTTGAAAACAGTAACAGTTCACTTATATACATAAATATTCAAAAACAAAAAGGGGCGGTGGATTTATCCGCCATTTTTGTAGGGCCTGAAATAAAGCATATCATTAACCACACAAAAATCCCCGAAAGCCGACGTATGGACGACTATCGGGGATAATTTCACGCTTTGGCATTATGATATAAGTCATACAGAGCGACCAATTCGGGCGAGGCGGTTTTGCGGAAATCCGGTTCCGCATCGCGGAAGAATCTGCGCTGCGCAAAGGTCAGATGCCTTGACTTGCCGACGCGCCGCACTGCGGAAGGTATGAATGACTTCATCATTCGACAGTACATTGTATGGCGGGAGATTCTTCGGCTTCGCCTCAGAAAAACTTACTGTATTTTTAACAATTTTGTTAAATAGAGAACTTATTGATTATCGCCGCTTTATCCCGCTTTGTATGTCTGAATCACCTCGTCTTGTTCAAACAGGTAGAGTAGGATGCGGAGGGCTTGTCCGCGCGGTGTTTGCAAGTTCGGGTCTTGCCGTAACCAAAGCGCCGCATCTTTGCTCGCCGTCAAGAGTAAATCACCGTGCACACTCAAATCTGCCACCTTAAAATTATTGAATCCTGACTGCCGCGTACCCAAAACTTCGCCGCCGCCGCGCAATTTCAAATCTTCTTCGGCAATTAAAAAACCGTCTTCGGTTGCTTTCATTGTATTCAACCGTTCCCGCGAAACATTGCTCAGCGGATAACCATACATCAAAACGCAGCTTCCGGCCTCGGAACCGCGTTTAATCCGGCCGCGCAGCTGATGTAATTGCGCCAATCCGAAGCGCTCGGCGTGCTCAATAATCATAACCGTAGCGCGCGGCACATTAACACCGACTTCTATCACGGTGGTGGAAACAAGGAGTTTGAGATGACCTAACTTAAATTCTTCCATCACGGCGTTTTTTTCGGCTTCTTTCATTTTGCCGTGAATAAGTCCGACGTCTGTACCAAAGATTTGTTGCAAACTTTCAAAACGTTCGGTGGCGGCGGAAAGGTCGATTTTTTCGGACTCCTCAACAAGCGGACATACCCAATAAGCCTGTGTTCCGGTTTGTAATTTTCGCACCAATGCCTCGACCACATTGTTGATTTTACTCAAAGGCATAACAGTGGTTGTTACCGGTTTGCGTCCTGCCGGCAGTTCATCGATTTTGGAATATTCCATATCGCCGAATTGCGTTAAGACGAGTGTGCGCGGAATGGGTGTAGCCGTCATCACAAGCACATCACAGAGATTGCCTTTTTGCGATAAGCTGAGCCGTTGTTTAACGCCGAAGCGGTGTTGTTCGTCCACAATCGCATACGCCAAATCTTTGAACACCACATCTTCGGTAAACAGGGCGTGTGTGCCGATGAGAATATCAATATTGCCGTTTGCCAATTCTTCCAAAAGCAGTTTGCGTGTCTTACCCTTGATATTGCCGGTCAACAGTGCAGTTTTTATGCCGATTTTGTCGCACAATTCGGTGATGCTTTCGGCGTGTTGTTCGGCCAAAATCTCAGTCGGAGCCATAATTGCCGCCTGATGACCGCATTCAACCGCATTGAGCATTGTCATTAACGCCACAATCGTTTTGCCGCTGCCGACATCGCCTTGTAACAAACGCGACATTCGATAATCGCTGAATAAATCGCTTTCGATTTCGGCAATCACGCGCTGTTGTGCATTGGTCAGCGCAAACGGCAAAACCGCGCGCAGTTTTTCTTTGAGTACACCATTATTGGCAAGCGAGCGTCCTTTCTGTTTTTTCAAGCGGCCGCGCACAATCGCGAGTGAAAGCTGATTAGCCAACAGTTCATCGTATGCCAGACGGCGCCGTACCGGCGTATTCGGCTCAAGCTCGGCAAGTGTCTGCGGGTGGTGCGCTTGCCACAGAGATTCTTTAAAACTTAACCATTTTTGTTGCGTCAAAAAATGTTCGTCAAGCCACTCCGGCAAGTTTGGCACACGTTCAAATGCCTGCATAATCTGGCGATTCAGCATTTTGTTGGTCACACCGGCCGTCAGCGGATAAATCGTTTCAATCAGAGGCATTTGCTCCGGCTTGGCGGCATCGACAACATAGTCGGGGTGGCTCATTTGCAGACTGCCGTTGAATATCTCGATTTTGCCGCTGATAATTTTTTCTGCCCCCACCGGAAATTGCTTAACGATACTGTCGCCGAAAACTTTGAAAAATACCAGAATCAACTGGTCTGTTCCGTCTTCAACCGCAATACGATACGGATGTTTTTTTGTTTTGGGCGGTGCGTGTTCAACAATACGAACTTTGCCGGTCCAGATTCTGCCGTCAACGGCTTGCGCCAAAGGTACATTACAGCGCCGATCAACCAATCCGCTCGGCAAATGCCATAACAAATCAACAACTTTATTGCCGCAAAGATTTTCCAGCAAAGCACGATAGCGGCTGCCGACACCGGTCAGGGTATCAATCTGGGCGAAAAGCGGATATAAAATACTCGGGCGCATGTTGATTATTCTTCTTTTTTGTTGCGATAATATTTGCATTGTATATATTCAAAACAAGTTTGTAAATCGGAAAGAAAAGATATGCAACAGGATTTTAACGCATTGTGCGACAAAACAATAACTGCGGTCTGCGACGGTTATGAGCCGTTTGTGTTGGCTAAGATGGCAACAAAAGAATGTCCGCTTCTGTATATAGCTTCGGATGGTAATTCGTTGGCACAAACGGCATCAATGCTGCGGTTGACGCATCCGGAGTTTGCGGTATTGGAATTTCCGGCGTGGGATACCGTACCGTACGACCGTGTGTCGCCCAATTCAAGCGTGTCGGCAAAACGTATAGCCACGCTGTCGCAGTTGATATTCGGCGAATTTAAACAGCCTTTGGTGATTATCACGAGTTTAGGAGCGGTATTGCAAAAATTGCCGCCGGCAAAAATCTTTCGCAATGCACAGAAAAAAATTACGGTCGGCAATACGCTGAATTTTGATGATTTTCTTCATTATATCTCAATTAACGGTTATACGCGGGCAGAGCAGGTGATGGAAGCAGGAGAATATGCGGTGCGCGGTGATATTGTCGATATTTTTCCGAGCGGTGCGGAATATCCGTTGCGTATAGATTTGTTTGATGATGAGATTGAGCGTCTGCGCTTTTTTGATGCTGTTTCGCAACGCACGATAGGTGAGCTGAAAGAATATGATTTTCAGGTGGCGGGTGAAGTGGTTTTAGATGCTCGTACCATTCGCAGTTTTCGTGAGAAATACCGCGAATTTTTCGGTGCGGACGGTATGAAAGACGAAATGTACGAGGCAATTTCGGAGGGTCGTAAATACATCGGTATGGAAAATTGGTTGCCTCTGTTTTATGATGATGTACTGCCGACATTGTTTGATTATGTGCCGAATGCGGCGGTGGCGGTCGGGCGCAATGTTGATGAAGCGCTCAAATCCAAAACGGAAGGAATAGCCGACTACTATACGGCGCGGCTTGAAGCTCTGAGTATGCGCAAAGGCAAGCTCGAAGATGAGGCTTATCGTCCGGTACCGCCGGAAATGCTGTATTTAACCGCCGATGAATTTATGCTTAAATTGCACGATAAAAAAGCTGCCGTTTTCAGTGCGCTTGTCGCACCGGCAGATAAGAATACGGTTGATATGCAAACCGTTCCGGGACGCGATTTTGCACACGCCAAAAATGTCAACGGTGCGGCGGTATATGCCGAACTGAAGAATTATCTCAATGAAAACGGTAAGCTCAAACGCATTGTTTGTTGTTATGCCGAAGGTTCGCGTGAACGTTTGCTGAATTTGATGACGGAACACGGAATTAAAGATGTTGTTTCGGTACAAGATTGGGCGCAGGCGGAAAAACTTGCGGCAGCCAAGAAAATACCTCTGGTATTGGCAGATTTGGCGCACGGTTTCCGCGATAAGGAATTGTGTCTGATTTCGGAACAAGATATTTTGGGTGAACGGCAGCGGCGTAAGGCTAAAAAAGTAACCTCAAAAGATTTTATTGCCGATGTGTCGTCGCTGGCAGTCGGTGAATTGGTGGTACACATCGAACACGGTATCGGACGCTTTATGGGGTTGGAAAATATAGTTGCCGGCGGTGCGCCGCACGATTGTCTCAAAATAGTGTTTGCGCACGATGATAAATTATTTGTGCCGGTTGAAAATATTGATGTGCTGTCACGCTACGGGTCCGATGATGAAAATGTTCAACTTGATGTTTTGGGCGGTGCGGCTTGGCAAGCCAAAAAGGCCAAAGTCAAAGAAAAAATCAAGGATATTGCCGAAAAGCTGATTAAAATAGCCGCCGAACGCCACCTTAAAACTGCCGAATGTTTTGTAACACAGGGCGGTGTTTATGATGAATTTTGCTCTAAGTTTCCGTTTAGCGAAACCGATGACCAGTTGCACGCCATTCAAGATGTGTTGGCAGATTTGGGCGCCGGTGAACCGATGGACAGACTGGTATGCGGCGATGTCGGTTTCGGCAAAACCGAAGTGGCGCTCAGGGCGGCATTTACGGTGGCAATGTCGGGAGCTCAGGTAGCACTGATTGTGCCGACAACATTGCTTGCACGGCAACATTATCTGAACTTTGCCGAACGTATGCAAGGGTTTCCGCTTAAGGTACGGATGCTTTCACGTTTGACGACCGCCAAAGAAACGCGCGAAACCAAAGAAGGCTTAAAATCGGGCGCCGTGGATATAGTAATCGGTACGCACGCGCTCTTAGCCAAGGATATTGCGTTTTCGGATTTGGGGTTGTTGATTATCGATGAGGAGCAGCATTTCGGGGTAGCGCACAAAGAAAAGCTCAAAGCCTTAAAATCCGATGTGCACGTGCTGACATTGAGTGCCACACCGATACCGCGCACATTGCAACTTTCGCTGACCGGTGTCAAGCAACTCAGTATTATTGCCACACCGCCCGTGGATAGATTGGCGGCACGCACGTTTGTGATGCCGTTTGATGCGGTGATGATAAAAGAGGCTATTTATCGTGAGAAATTCCGCGGCGGTCAGACGTTTTTTGTATGTCCGCGCGTGTCGGATATTCCGCAGATGGAAAAGACGCTGCACACATTGGTTCCTGATGTGAAAATTGCCGTGGCGCACGGACAAATGCCGGCAAAACAGCTTGAAGATATTATCGGTGCGTTTGCCGACGGGCAATACGATGTGTTGCTTTCTACGACGATTATTGAATCCGGTATTGATATGCCGCGCGTCAACACAATGATTATTCATCGTGCCGATATGTTCGGTTTGGCACAATTATATCAATTGCGCGGCAGAATAGGACGCTCGAAAATCCGCGGTTATTGCTATTTTACCGTTCCGCCGAAAAAGAAACTCAATGCGGTGGCAGAAAAGCGGCTTAATATTTTGCAAGCGCTTGATACGCTCGGGGCCGGATTTTCGCTCGCCAGTCACGATATGGATATTCGCGGCTCCGGTAATGTGTTGGGAACAGAACAGTCGGGACATATCAAAGATGTCGGTATTGCACTTTATCATCAAATGCTGGACGAGGAAATTCAGCGACAGAAAGCCGGTCACGATGAACAAATCAATGCCGCTTTAAGCAATTCGGATTGGGCGCCGCAGATTACGACCGGTATTCCGCTGTTGATTCCTGAAGAATATGTGCGTGATTTGGGCGTGCGTCTTGGGCTGTATCGCCGTATCGGTGCGCTTAAAGATGCTAGTGAACTGGCGGATATGCGTGAAGAACTGATTGACCGTTTCGGTGCCATTCCTCAAGAGGTGGAAAATTTATTGCAAACTATTGAAATTAAACAGCTTTGCTACCGCGCCAACATATCTAAGGTTGATGCCGGCGCCAAAGGGATTTTAATTGCGTTCCATAACAACAAATTTGCGGCGGCGGATAAGTTGATTGATTTGGTGGCGCGCTCATTCGGGGTGTTCAAAATTCGTCCGGACCAAAAACTGTTTGTTGACAGGGATTTGTCATCATACACCGACCGCATCAATATTTTGAAAAAGACCATCAATAAGCTGCTGGAGCTGTTGTACAGTTAAAAAAGAACGGCTTGTACTTTTTAAAATACAAGCCGCTCTGTTAGGAACTCCACACAATAATATCTTTTGCTACCGCTATCAACGACATTTGCGGTAACAAAAAAGCCATCTCGCAAGAGATGACTGGAGACTGAAAACTATTGAGTTGAAATAGTGCGGTATATTCACTGCAACGGTTTATTTTACCGCTCTCCAGCCTAAGCTGAAAAGCAGGTAATTTACGTTTACCAACGCAACTCAAAAGGTTTTCAGACCTCCGGCAGACCTCTTCGCCTGAAAACAGATATAGAATAAAAATATACAGCAAGAATGGTCGCGCATTTTATCCGAAAACTATTGACATTATTTTATTTTTATATTACCTTTAAAATAGGAGGCTAAGAATGGGATATATAATCGGCTTTATATGTATTTGTATTGTGGCTGTCCTAGCAGATAATGGATTGTTTTAGTATAATTGTCGGAATTTATGTTATGAAAAACAAAGACAAAATTTCATTATTAGAACAAGAAATTGAAAGCCTTAAACATCAAAGAAACTTACTCTTAATTGGATTGTTTTTTGCATTCGTTACTCATTGGTTCGGTAATGAGATATGGTTTAAATCCATAGAAAACCTTGCTTTCTATACAATGTGGATTTGTTTTGGTTTTGTGTTTGTAAAGCCCCAAAAAAAAGCAACAATAAAATTATTTGTATAACTTATAAAAAAGTTCTTTACAAATCAAAAAATTGTGTTATATGTGTTGACAACATAACAAATATTATCAAAGTGGAGCTGCAAAGCCCCGCTTTTTTATTAAAGTTTGTTAAATGCCATAACGTTATTCTGAGGGCTTTGGCCCGAAGAACCTCCCGTGACGCTGTGCGGATTTTTAGGGGCAGGAGATTCTTCATTTCGCTGACGCTGCATTCAGAATGACAGGGCGGAACACTAAAAAGGAAACATAATGCAAAAACACTATTTACAGGACTTAATTGAGCCGGTGGTGGAAAAAGAAGGGTTTGAGCTGGTGCGCGTGATGACAATCGGGCAAGCCAATCCGACGTTGCAAGTGATGATAGATACGCTTGACGGTCGTGATATTACGGTTGATGATTGCGCAACCGTCAGCAGTGCTCTGTCTGATATGCTCGATGAAAAAGACCCGATAGAAAATCGCTATGCGCTTGAAGTCAGTTCGCCGGGGCTTGACCGTCCGCTGACAAAAATCAAACATTTTGAACGCTGGAAAGGTTATGAAATCAAACTCGAAACCGAAGATAAGGTTGAAAACCGCAAGCGTTTTAAAGGAAAAATTACGTCTGTTGACAATGATAACATCGTGTTGACGGCAGACGAAACAACATACACAATTCCGTTTGCGCTTATCAGTAAGGCCAAATTGGTGATAACGGACGAATTGTGGGAAAAATATATGGCGGCGCATCAGGCTGCCGAATTTTAATTTTATGAGGTGATACTGAAATGGAAAATTATGAAAATATGCCGAGACCGGAAATTGTGGTGGTAGCCGATACGGTTGCACGCGATAAAAATATAGATAAAGAAGATGTTTTTGAAGCAATGGAAATTGCCATTCAAAAAGCCGGACGCACCAAATACGGAATGGAACACGATGTACGTGTTCATATTGACCGTAAAACGGGGGCAATCGCTCTGTCACGTTATCGCGAAGTTGTGGCAGATGATGCCGTGATTGAAAATGAATCGGCGCAGATTCCTTTAAGCATTGCCAAGACATACGATAAAAAGTATAAAGTCGGCGATTTTATTATTGACCCGCTGCCGCCGATTAACTTCGGACGTATTGCCTCACAAACCGCACGTCAGATGATTATGGAAAAAATCAAAGATGCCGTACGCAATAAACAATATGAAGAATATCGTGAAAAAATCGGTACAATTATCAACGGTACGGTTAAAAAAGTTGAACAGAATATGCGCGGTTTTATCAGCAACATCATTTTGGATATCGGCAAAAATGATGAAGCCGTTTTGCGTTATGATGAGATTATTCCGCACGAAAAATTCAAAGCCGGCGACCGTGTCCGCGCTTATGTTTTAGATGTTCGCCGCGAAAAGAAAGGACCTCAAATTTTCTTGTCGCGTACCTGTCCGGAATTTATGGCAAAACTGTTTACGCAGGAAGTGCCGGAAATTTATGACGGCGTCGTGCAAATTATGGGTGTGGCGCGTGATCCGGGGTCTAAAGCCAAAATCGCCGTCAGAGCCAATGATAAAACGATTGATCCGGTCGGTGCGTGCGTCGGTTTGCGCGGTATTCGCGTACAGGCTGTTGTAGCCGAATTGCAAGGCGAAAAAATCGATATCGTAAACTATTCGGACGACAAAGCACAATATATCGTTAATGCCTTGGCTCCGGCAGAAGTTATTAAGGTGGTGCTTGATGAAGAGAACGGTCATATTGAAGTAGTGGTTGCCGAAGATCAATTCTCGCTTGCCATCGGTCGCCGCGGTCAAAACGTTAAATTGGCATCACAATTATTGGGCGCCAACATTGATGTGTTGACCGAAGAACAGGAACGCGAACGTCGCGCGAATGAAAATAAGGTTCGCACACAACGCTTTATGGAAGCTTTGGATGTTGATGATATGATTGCGCATTTGTTGATTGCCGAGGGTTTCTCAACGGTTGATGAAGTTGCGTATGTTGATTTGAAGGAATTGGCTGAAATCGAAGGTTTTGACGAAGATATTGCTACCGAATTGCAATCACGAGCCAAAGAGTTTATTGCGCAGCGTGATAAAGAATTTAATGCCAAGAGTAAGGCTCTTAAAATTGATGAAAGTATGAAAAAAGTTGAGGGTTTGGCACCTGAAATGATTATTTCTCTGGCAGAAAAAGGCGTGAAAAAAATTGATGATTTGGCTGATTTGGCCGCAGATGAGTTGATTGAAATGTTGGGTGAAGATGCCGTTTCGGAAACGGAAGCCAACGACATCATTATGTCGGCACGCCGTCAGGCCGGTTGGTTCGACGAAGAGGATACGTCAACGGAAGAATAAGGCAATTACGGAGCAGATAATGGCTAAAGTTGCGGAAATGAGAAAATGCGTGCTGACCGGTAAGATTTTGCCCAAAGAAGAGCTTTTGCGCTTTATATTATTGCGCGATGGCACGGTTTTACCGGATTTTAACAAAAAGCTCGATGGTCACGGATTTTATCTTTCCAACTCCAAAAAGTTGTTATCGGAGTTGTCGGCAAAAGCTAATCCGCTGAACAAGATTTTGCATACCAAAACGATTATGAGTGAAGATTTGCCTCAAATTGTGGAGCAAATTTTGCAAAAACGCGGATTAGATGCCCTCAACCTTGCCCGTAAGGCAGGAGATTTGGTTCTGGGGTTCGAAAAAGTTAAGGATATTATAGCGAAAGGCAAGGCCGCCTTTGTGATTGAAGCAACAGATGCCGGAGAGGACGGCAGGCAGAAAATCTCAGCAATGGCCACAGATTTGGAAAAGTTTACATTGTACGATGTTGCAAGTTTGAGTCAGGCGCTTAATCGGGAAAACACGGTTTATCTGGCCGTCAAAAAAAGCTCGATGAGCGCAATGGTCCGCTCGGCCTTTCAGCGATATCAGACATTTTTGAATGAATAACGGAGAGAAAGTTATATGACAGAAGAGAGTGCAAAGGGAAAATTGACATTAAAGAAAACCCTCACTTTAAAGAGCATCAGCAAGCCGGCACCGTCTGACGGCAAGAAAGTGGTGCAGGTGGAAGTACGTAAAAAACGTACAATCAACACCGCACCGCAGTCGTCGACACCGAAAGAAATCGATGAAGCTACGGCGCAAAAGCTGAAACTCTTGGCAGAAGCAAAAGAGTATGATGCCAAGAAAAAACAAGAAGAAGAGGCAAAAGAAGCAAAGCGCAAAAAGCAGCAGGCAGCTAAGCTTGAAGAACAGGAAAAAGAGCGTGAGATGGTTGCTGCCGAAAAGGCCAAAGCAGAGAAAAAAGCCAAAGAAGAACAAGAAAAGGCCGAAAAAGAGGCAGCCGAAGAAAAATCCGCGGCTGAAAAAAAGACTAGAGAAACGGTAAATTCGTCGTCGGATTATCGCAATAAAAAATCCAAAGATTATGCCGATGATGACGAAGAAGATGAAGATTATCGCAAAAAAGGCAAAAAAACCGTTGTCACCACGGAAAAACGTGTGATGACACGTGAGGAGACGTTTGAACAGGAACGGAAGAAGATTCAAAAACGCAGCTTTGAGTCGCAACGGCGCAATAACAAAATCAACGCCAATAATTATATGATCGGCGGCGGAGATGATGACGATGATGATTATGGTTTCGGCGCGCCTCATCGTCGTTTTAAGAAAAAGCAGCCGAAGCCGGTACAGCAGGTTCAAACACCTCAGGAAAAGGTTGTTCACGAGGTTGTGATACCGGAAACAATTACGGTGCAAGAGCTGGCCAATCGTATGGCAGAGAAAAGCTCCGATGTGATTAAACGTCTGATGAGTATGGGTGTGATGGTGACGATTAACCAGCCGATTGATGCCGATACGGCGCAGATTATTGTTGAAGATATGGGGCATATTGCCAAGCGTGTGGCAGACAGCGATGTAGAAGAAGGGTTAAGCGGTCCGGAAGATACGGCGGAAGATTTATTGCCACGCGCGCCGATTGTAACGGTTATGGGGCACGTCGACCACGGTAAAACTTCGCTTTTGGACGCGTTGCGCGAAACCAATGTGGTGGCAAAAGAAGCCGGCGGTATCACACAGCATATCGGTGCATATCAAATTACTCTTGAGAGCGGTCAGAAAATCACATTTATTGATACGCCGGGACACGAAGCATTTTCGGAAATGCGTGCCAGAGGTGCGCAAGTAACCGATATTGTGGTGCTGGTGGTGGCGGCAAATGACGGTATTATGCCGCAAACGGTTGAGGCAATTCGTCACGCACAGGCCGCAAATGTGCCGATTGTGGTGGCGATTAACAAAATCGATTTGCCGGGAGCGGATCCGATGCGTGTTAAAACCGAATTGTTGCAATACGGTATCGGTGTGGAAGAAATGGGCGGTGAGTCGTTATGCGCCGAAATTTCTGCCAAGAAGCGTATCAATATCGATAAATTGGTTGATGCAATTTTGCTGCAGGCTGAAATGCTTGATTTGAAAGCCAATCCGAACCGCGCGGCACAAGGTACGGTGGTTGAGGCCAAAATGGAGAAGGGACGCGGTTCCGTTGCCACTGTTTTGGTGCAGCGCGGAACGTTGCACATCGGTGATATTTTGATTGCCGGCAAAGAATGGGGACGTGTACGCGCAATGTTTAACGAACTCGGCAAAAAAGTATTGCAAGCCGGACCGGCAACACCGGTTGAGGTTATCGGTTTGCAGGGTACGCCGATGGCCGGTGATACGTTTGTAATCGGTAAAGATGAGAATCAGGCGCGCGAAGTAACCGGATACCGTATCAGAAAAGAGCGTGAGTTGAAGATGGTTGCCAACACCAAGTCGGCGATGGAACAGATGATGGAAAAAATTAAATCCGGAGAATCGAAACACTTGTCTGTTGTTATTAAAGCAGATGTTCAAGGCTCGATTGAGGCGCTTGAAGGTTCGCTTAAAAAGTTGGCTAACGATGAAGTCTCCGTGCAAATTTTGCATTCGGCGGTGGGTGGAATTTCCGAGTCCGATGTAACATTGGCACACGCATCAAATGCACTGATTATCGGCTTTAATGTTCGAGCCAATGCACAGGCGCGTGATATGGCGCATCGTGACGGTGTGGATATTCGCTATTACTCGATTATTTACACGGTGGTTGATGATGTAAAGAAGGCGCTTGAAGGTATGTTGACGCCGGAATTGCGTGAAAAGATTTTGGGTTATGCGCAAATTCGCAATGTGTTCAATATTACGGGTGTAGGCAAAGTTGCCGGTTGTATGGTTACCGAAGGTATGGTTAAACGCGGTGCCAAAGTCAGACTTTTGCGTGATAATGTGGTCATTCACGACGGCAATTTAGGACAGCTTAAACGCTACAAAGATGACGTTAAAGAAGTCAAAGAAGGTTATGAGTGCGGTATGAGTTTTGAAAATTACAGCGATATTCAGGTCAATGACTCGATTGAGTGTTATGAGGTTGAAGAAATCGCCAAAACACTGTAAGGAAACAAGAAAGGATTTGAAAATGGCTCAGGAATTATCAAACAGACAATTGCGCGTCGGGCAGGAAGTTCGCCGCGTGATTGCCGAGGCAATCGAACAGGGAAATGTACGTTCACCGGAAATAGCCGAGGCTTTTATTACGATTACCAACGTGATTATGTCGCCGGATTTGAAGTATGCCACCGTTTATCTGACAACTTTGAACGGTAGAAATTTAGGGGCGATTTTGGAACAATTGGCGGCAGATAAATGGCTGTTTAAGAAATTGGTAGCCGATAAGCTGAAACTGCGTTTTACGCCTGAAATCAATTTCCGCGCTGATGATACGTTTGATGAAGCAGAGAGGATTAACCGCCTGATGAACGACCCGAAAGTGAGAGCTGATTTGGCAAAATCGGCCGAAGATGATGAAACGGCTGAAAATACGGCAAAAGGTGCTTAAAAATGTGGCAGTATTTAACACACATATCCGGAACCGATGTAATTTATGCTGTCATCGGAATTACGGTGATATTGTTTATTGCGGCCATCATTCGTTATCTGTTTGATCGCAGCGGCGGATATTTTTAGTAAAATATCGCAATAAAAAAACGGCAATTTATGCCGTTTTTTTTGTGATAAGCAAATATTTTATTTTTCCATATCAGCCAGAACTTTCATTGAAATAATTTTATCCGGATCAATAACCGTACCGTTATTGTTTTCGTCACCGCGTTTGATGTTGTCAACATATTCCATACCTTTAACAACCTGTCCCCAAACGGTGTATTGACCATCTAAAAATCCGGCATCTTTAAAGCAAATAAAAAATTGACTGTCAGCAGAATCCGGATTGGCTGCCCGAGCCATCGAAACAGCCCCGCGGCCGTGATGCAAGCTGTTAAATTCGGCATCTAAATGTTTACCGCTGCCGCCGGTACCGTTGCCGCGCGGGTCGCCGGTTTGAGCCATAAATCCGTCAATCACACGATGAAATTTTAAACCGTCGTAAAAACCCTGACGCGTCAGTTCTTTAATACGTGCAACGTGATTCGGTGCAACCTGCGGATACATTTGAATATATACATCACCGTCTTTAAGTTTCAGAACCAACGTGTTTTCCGGATCCGAATTCTGCGCATTTGCGCCGAAAGTTGCGAACAAAACAGTTAAACAGGTTAAGAGAAATTTTTTCATTTTCGTTATTCCTTTCATTTGAGGTTAGGTTTAATGCGGCAATGACCCGACTCTGAAAAACAGAGGCAGAAGTTCGTAATTGCCGTTGTTATAATAAACATAAAGCGGAATGCTGTCGCGTCCGTATGATTGAAGGGCCGCGTTGTATTCCGGATTATATTCGGTCATATCGGCAACAAACAAGTGCACATCATTATCGTGTACAAAGTTTGCAAAACGCTCGGTATTCAAAATAATTTTATGGTTAAACTGACAAGTCAGACACCAATCGGCAGTGAAATCTATAAAAATGTTTGCACGTTCGGCATTTAATTCTTCGACTTGTGCTGCATCAAAAGGTTGCCAGTTCAGTTGTGAAGTTTCGGCAGTATTCGTATCAATCAACTGTTTATACAAAACTGAGCAGAGCCAAAAAGTAGTTAAAAGCAACGGAATAGCTAAGATGATTTGTAATTTGCGCATCCATTTACCCGGTTTCGGCATAATATGTTGAATCGTTTGCGGATAAAGTTCAATTAAGGCATAAGGCAGAGCGTATCCGACAGCCAATCCGGAAAATACGGCAAAGATTTCCGGAATACTGCGCATAAACGCGTATCCGACGGCTGCGCCCATAAACGGACCGGTGCACGGGCTGGCAATAAGAACCGCAAAAAATCCGGTAGCAAATTCATTGATGCCGGAAAGTTTGTGGATTCGTTGCGTAACCGGATTCGGAAAATGCAGCAATTCCGTCATATATAAAAACAATACAAAAAACAGCACGGCCATAGTGCCGACAAACCAAGGTGATTGCAGTTGAAAACCCCAGCCGATATTTTCACCGCCGAGTTTCAGCGCAACCAAAACAGATGTTAAAAGCATAAACGAAAGAAATACGCCGCAAGTGTATAAAATTGCATTTTTAAAAGGTATAAAATCGGTGCGCGGTTGTTTGAGAAGCGTAAAAATCTTTAGGCTCAAAATCGGAAACACGCACGGCATTGCATTGAGCAAAATACCTCCGATAAATGCAAGCAGAATCATATAAAACAATGAAGAAAAGAAATCATTTTTATAATCAATGGTAGCCAAATATGCTTGATTTGATGTCATAATCAGGGCTTGTTCAAGTCGGGTCGGTTGCACGCTTTGCCAACGGATGCGGATTCCTTTGCCGGTCGGTTCGATTTCAACAGCGGATTCATCAATAATGTCTTTTTGTGTCGGTACAAAATAAATCGGTTCATCGTGCGGCAAATCAATTTGAATCAAGTTATTGCTTTGCGGACTTGTCAAGGTTATTTTTTGCGGAAAGGTTTGCGCGGCGGCTGTCATTAAATTTTGCCATTCATCTGTTGCCGTTGCAGCGATATTCGATGGTCTGAAAGTCAGTTTTTCCGGTTTGCATACATCATTACATTCTACAAAATCAAGACTTATTTCGGCGTTATTTAAATCACTGAGCCGCAAAGTATAATAGGCAGTATTTTCATAAAAATATTCGTGCATAATCTCAAACAGAGTGCGTGCCGTCGGGATACTTTGGTCCGTGATTTCAATTTCGGAATTTGCGGCACGGATAACGGTCGGTTGTCCGACATCTCCCGGATTATTCCAAGAAATATGCCAGTTCGGACGTATTTCAAATTTCACCAAAGCTTCATCTTGACCGTTATGAAAAAATTGTACGGTCGTATTATCGGTATGCTTAATCGACTCATTTGCATACACCGGATTGGCAGAAAATATTCCGCATACAAAAAATAAACACAACCAAAAGACGCGCTTCATTTACACCTCGCAATATTTCTATATAATAATGCAAAAAGATAAATAAAAGATTAGTTTTTGTGGTCAAATCGCATATAAAAAATGCTTGCAAAAAGATATATTTTCGGTTATACGGAAATTATCTAAATCCTATAATTATGAAGAAGTATATTTATTTTATGGTTATGCTTGTCATCGGAACAATGCTGACCGCATGCACCGAAGATTGGTGGGAAGACAAAAAGTACGGCAACGAGCTCACGCTTGAGGATATCTCCGTGAAAGGTAACGTTGTGTTTGTGGAGCTTCCCAGCGGAAAAAGTGAAACTCTGTATCTGGATTCCGTGAAGGCTGCAAATACGGAGGTGACATTGAACGATACTCTGAGCAGGGTATGGAACGACATTGATTTGCTGCAAGTCAGCTGTGAAGGTTCGCGTAATACTTATCGTCAGACCAAGACGCATAAAGGAAATTTGCGGACTTATGAAGGTGTGTTCTATACAATTTTGAAGTTTGACGGACATTCCGTGCCACTGACATTTACTCACGATATTGTCGGCGTTGTCAACGACAAAAAGCAAGAAATCGTCCGCGAGCCTTCGTATCGGTTCAATCCGGCCATTGAGGTTGTGGACTGGCGTCAAGATCGTGTCGGTTTGTACGGACAGGCAAGTTATCACTTGCTGATTGAGGTAACGGATAACAAGATTCCCGTCGGCACCTTGGACGTTATTCTCAAAGTGTACGCGCAAAATAATACCTATGTTGTTCGTTGAACGTTCGCTTAATTAAAAAAATCTCCGCCGAAACATTGGTTTCGCCGGAGATTTTTGTTGCGGATTCGCATAAAAAAGAATATGGTCTATATTAAGTATAAAAGAGGGTTTCAGATGAATGAAATTTGGCGTAACATCTTAAGACAAAGCAAAATAAAGGCCGAATATCGGAAACGGCATCATAAATATAAAATCATACTGCTGAAAGGAACGGTAATTCTTATGTGTTTACATCTGCTGTTTCCGCAATACGGCAGGAGGATTTTGTATTCTTTTTTACTTGGAAAACCTACAGCGGAAATTATGCGGATTTCAAAAGCAGATACTTTTGAAGATATCACAGCGGCACCGTTTCGGTTTCAGCGCGGAAAATATACTTATACACTTGTGCCGCACACAAAATATTCCGTGACGGGACGTGTCGGGATTGTTGATGATTATACAACACTGTTTAATCAAATTTTTCGCGGACAGTTTCAGGGAGAATATATCAATCTGGTGCCGCGCGATGTTGTTCTCGTAATCGGAAAAATGGCAGAGCCGACAGTGTTTGCAATGTTTGAGTTTATACACGAGGAGAGAATGGGCGGACCGATATGCAAGGGAGTAAAATATCGGACTTCGTTTCTGCCGAGTTTTATGAGTGCGAAAAAAGCAGAAAAAAATTGGCAGAAATACAGACAATGCAATCAATATATTAAAGCGGAAGAATATAATAATTATCACCCGATTCCGGCAAACGAGCGAATCAATAAAGCGCTGAGTATGTTGTTGCCGAATGATGTTGTGCATCTGGAGGGGATATTGGTTGATGTGCCGCAGATGGGGTTGAGTACCGGAACACGCAAAGAACAGACACATCATAATATGACGGTCAACGGATACACGCCCGGAAAATGTTTTATTTTATACACGACCAAAGTGATTTTAAATAATTGCGTATATGAATGAAACAAAAAAATATCTGCCGATAAGCAGATATTTTCAGAAACAATGCACTTATTTCTTATATTATTTCTTGCTGGAAGTTTTCTTTGAAGAAGAACTGCTTTTTTTGGAAGAAGAGCAGCTTGTGGAACCATTGCAGCAAGAAGAATTGTAATTGCAGTTGCTACCGTAAAGCTGGTTGATTGCCATATTCCAGAAATATTCATCCTGACCCCACGGACAACCGGCATTTTTCCAACAATAGTAAGCAGCTTCTCTTACATAATTTTCATTATATGTTTTGTTTGTAGACATTTAAATTTCTCCTAAAAATTTACTAATAGTTTATATAACCGATTTTCAGTATAATCACTTTTTTTTATGCGTCAATAGTTTTAGAAAATAATTTTACATAAAGTGTGTAAATTTCTCGGCACAACGTTTAAAATAATTTTCGGAGAAATATTTTAAAGAATAACAATCACTTATATCAAACATACTTTTTTTTAAATATAATTCACTTGCAATTTGCGCGATAAACTTATATAAACAAATATAGAATTTTTAATCGTTGAACGACTGTTATTTGCGGTCATATCATACAGGAGCTTATTATGGATAATATGTTGTCAAAAGAAGAAATCGATGCCGTTGTCAACGGTGATCACGGAAATGTTTTTGCGGTGCTCGGTATTCATCGCGACAAGGGAACAAAAAAAGTCTTTATCCGTGCATACCAACCGTTTGCCGCCTCAATAGAAGTTCTTGATGCGGACTGTAAATCGCTCGGAACAATGACAAAGGTTGATGAACGCGGCTTTTTTCAGCTCAATACGGACCGAACGGAACATTTTATCTATAAATTCAAAATCACCAACGACCAAGGACATATTTACGAAGCGGAAGATGTTTATCGATTCCCTGCCACAATAGGTGACATAGATGCATATTTGTTTGCACAGGGAAATCATCGCGAGATGTATAAAAAACTCGGAGCGCATTTGATTGAAATGGGTGGGATAAAAGGTGTTGCTTTTGCTGTATGGGCGCCGAATGCCAAGCGTGTGTCGGTGGTCGGCAGTTTCAACAACTGGGATGGCCGCGTCAATGTGATGCGCAAACATATCAGCTGCGGAATATGGGATATATTTATTCCGAATTTGGCTGAGGGCGAGTATTATAAGTTTGAAATCAAAACTCAGGATAATAATATTTTGAGCAAAGCTGACCCGATGGCAACTTATTCCGAAGTTCGTCCGAAAACGGCATCGATTGTTTTTGATATCAATCACTATCACTGGAATGATGACGGGTGGATGAAATATCGTCAGGATAACAATATTTATGATAAACCGATGTCGGTGTATGAGGTGCATTTGGGGTCGTGGCGACGCAAAGGAGATAACGGCAGTGAATTTCTGACTTATCGCGAATTAGCGGACAGACTTGTGCCGTATGTTTGCAATATGGGTTTTACGCACGTTGAATTTATGCCGTTGTGCGAACACCCGCTTGATGCCTCGTGGGGATATCAGATTACGGGTATGTTTGCCCCGACTTCACGTTTCGGTAATCCGGATGATTTCCGTTATATGATAGATAAATTCCACCAGGCCGGTATCGGTGTGATTATGGATTGGGTGCCGGCACATTTTCCGAAAGACGGACACGGTTTGGCGGAATTTGACGGGACGTGTTTATATGAGCACGCCGATCCGCGCAAAGGCGAACAAAAGGATTGGGGTACCAAAATTTATAATTTCGGACGTACGGAAGTTTGCAACTTTTTGTGTGTGAGCGCGTTGTATTGGCTCAAAGAATTTCATATTGACGGATTGCGTGTTGATGCGGTGGCGTCGATGCTGTATCTTGATTATTCACGCAAAGCCGGTGAATGGATTCCGAATGTTTACGGCGGTAATGAAAATTTGGAAGCAATCGCCTTTTTGCGCAAAATGAATGAGCTGATTTATTCGCAATCCGCAGGGTCATTTTCGTGTGCCGAAGAATCAACCGCGTGGCCGATGGTTTCGCGTCCGGTTTCAGCCGGCGGTCTCGGATTCGGGTTTAAGTGGAATATGGGCTGGATGAATGATACATTGCGCTACATCAGTCACGAGCCGGTGCATCGCAAATATCATCACGGATTGCTGACGTTCGGTTTGCTTTATGCATTTAACGAAAACTTTATTCTGCCGATTTCGCACGATGAAGTGGTGCACGGTAAAGGCTCTATGCTTTCCAAAATGCCGGGAGACGAATGGCAAAAATTTGCAAGTTTGCGTGCGTATTACGGATTTATGTGGACGCATCCCGGCAAAAAACTTTTGTTTATGGGTAATGAGTTTGCTCAGGATTGGGAGTGGAACTCCAATGAAAGTCTGCGTTGGCATTTGCTCGAATATCCGATGTATCAGGGAATGCAGAATTGCGTTCGTGATTTGAACTTAATGTATAAAGGCAATGCACCGCTTTATGAAGAAGATTTTGACTCACGCGGTTTTGAATGGATTGATTATGCCAACAGTGACGACAGCGTGATTTCATACTTCCGAAAGGGGCATAATCCGGACGATTACTTGATTGTGGTCTGCAATTTTACGCCGGTTGTGCGTCATAACTTCCGCGTCGGGGTGCGTGAAGCGTGTGCGTATCAGGAAATTTTCAACAGTGACGACAAACATTATTGGGGCAGCGGTGTGCGCAATGAAGGACCGCAACAGGCGCAGAATTACGGCGTAAACAATTTGCCGTATTCGATTGAACTGGTGTTGCCTCCGCTTTCGACAATCGTGTTAAAACCGGTGAGGTAATAAAATGGCAGAATTCAAAGTTTCATCGGGACGAGCATATCCGTTGGGCGCAAGTTATGACGGTAATGGCGTAAATTTTGCGCTGTTTTCCGCAAATGCCGAAAAGGTGGAACTTTGTTTGTTCAATAAAAACGGTACAAAAGAATTGAAGCGTTTTTGTATCAGCGAAAACGATAATAATATCTGGCATATCTATGTGGAGGGTGTCGGTATCGGACAAGCTTACGGATATCGTGTATACGGACCGTATAAACCGTTGGAGGGAAAGCGTTTCAATCCGAATAAACTGCTTTTGGACCCGTATGCCAAAAAGCTTATCGGTAAAGTGATATGGCACAAAGCTTTGTTCGGGTATGATTTGGACAGTCCGCAGAAAGATTTATCTTTCAGCACGCTCGACAGCGCGCCGTATGTGCCGAAATCGGTCGTGACCGAAGATACTTTTGATTGGGGAGATGACAAACATCCGCAGATTCCGTTTGAACAAAGCGTGATTTATGAAACACACGTGCGCGGTTATACAATGTTGCACCCGCAAGTGCATAACTGCAACCGCGGTAAGTTTTTGGGACTGACGGAAGAATGTATAACAAGCTATTTGGATTGGCTCGGTGTGACGGCAGTCGAGTTGTTGCCGACGTTTTCCTTTTTCGGCGACAAAGACGGTATGTATATCGATAACTATTGGGGTTATGAAACACTCTCGTATTTTATTCCGGAAGCGAAATATCTGGTCGGTAACGATATCGACGAATTTAAGCAGATGGTCAAAACATTACACGCGCACAATAAAGAAGTGATTTTGGATGTGGTGTATAATCATACGATTGAAGGAAATCAGATGGGACCTACGCTATGTTATCGCGGGATTGATAACGAGAGTTATTACACGCTTCAGGCAGATAACAAACGTTTTTATTATGATACGACCGGTTGCGGTGCGTCATTTAATTTACAAAATCCGTATGTGTTGACTTTGGTTATGGATTCGCTGCGTTATTGGCGCGATGTGATGCACGTTGACGGTTTTCGTTTGGACTTGGCAACAAGTCTGAGCCGTGTTCGCGGCAAGTTTACGCAAGACAGCGGCTTTTTATTGTCGGCACGGCAGGACCCGAGTTTACGACAATGCAAGATGATTGCCGAACCGTGGGACGCAACGATGGACGGTTATCAAATCGGAGCATATCCGCCGTCGTGGGCGGAATGGAATGATCGCTATCGCGATGTCATACGACGATTTTGGCGCGGAGATGAACGGCAAGTCGGCGAATTTGCCAGCCGTATTTCCGGTTCAAGCGATGTGTTCGGATATGCCAACCGCGATATTTGGAGCAGCATCAATTTCATCACCTCGCACGACGGATTCAATTTGACGGATTTGGTCAGCTATAACGAAAAACACAATACGGTCAACGGCGAAAATAATCGTGACGGCAATGATTGCAACTGGAGCTGGAATTCCGGTATTGAGGGAAAGAGCAAGGATAAAAAAATTATAGAAAATCGTTTGCGCCGCAAAAAAGCAATGCTTGCCACCTTGTTGATGAGCTTTGGTACGCCGATGTTTGTGGCCGGTGATGAATTCGGCAAAACACAGTTCGGCAACAACAATCCGTATTGTCAGGATAACGTATTGACGTGGTTGGTGTGGGAGGCGATTGATAAAGAGGACCATAAATTGGCGGATTATGTGCGCCAACTCATCGCATTGCGCGGCAGAATGGGGATTTATAATCGTACAAAGTTCTTTGACGGCAGAATTGTTGAGAAATATATACGCCATAAAATTAAAGATATGATGTGGCTCAAAAATGACGGCACGGAGTTTGAAAATACCGATTGGTATATGGAAAATCGCCGCAGTTTGGCTTGTTATGTATATCAGGAAAATCGCTCATATATGCTGATTTACAATGCAAACGAGACTAAAGAAGATTGGTGTCTGCCGTCTTTTTGCAAAAATGCGTTGGCGGAAGTTGTTCTTGACAGTGCCGACAGAATAGATAATACGCAGATTAACCCGAAAGAAAAGTTTAAAGTTCCGGCGTGGAGCGTTGTGGTGGTTGAAATCAGAAAACCGGAGTAAGAAATGCAGAACAGTTGGGAAGAATTGCTCAAAAAAATCGGCATAGTCAAAACGTATGAAGATGCGGCACAAAATCATAAAACATACACCGCAGACGATGAGACTCTGCTGCAAATGATAAACTGTCTCGGCTTTGACCTTAAAGATACGGCACAAAGCGCACAATTATTGCATAAAATAGAGAATAAACGCTGGCAATCCGTATTGGAGCCGATTTATGTGACGCGTATCGGTCATATTGTTTTTGACGCAGTGGTGAGAGCCGATGAGGCGGAAGGCCTGACATTGTGTATTTTGCAAAATAATAAGGCACTTAAGGTTGAGTATACGCAAAAAACGGTTGAAATACGCACAATCGGGCGGAGAGAATATGCAATGGTGCAATTTGAAATTACTTCGATGATGGCACCGCAATATTATGACATTGAGCTTTGGTCAGGCAATAATGTTTCACATTCGGTGTTGGCGGTAACGCCTGATAAATGTTATGTACCGGAGGTTTTAAATCGGCATAAATTATGGGGCTTTGCCATTCAGCTTTATGCATTGACAAGTGCGCGCAACTGGGGTGTCGGCGATTTTACGGATTTGCAAAATTTTGCAAAAATGTGTGCCGATGTCGGTGCCGATGTGATAGGCGTTAATCCGCTCAATGTGCTGTTTCACGATTATCCCGAAAATGCCAGTCCGTATTCTTCCATCAGCCGGTTGTTTTTGAATCCGATTTATATTGATGTTGAAAGAGTTGCAGGCTATAAACAGGAATATGTTGATACCGATGCGCTTGATACAGCACAGCAAAGTACGGATATTGACTACACGACGGTTTATAATTTAAAAATTGCCGTGTTGAGAAAAATATTCGAGAAGTTTGCGGCGCATCGGCAAGGACGCGAATATCAAAAATTTGTAAAATATTATACGGCGGCCGGTGCCGATTTAGATAACTTGGCAACATTTCAGGCAATTTATTCGGATCAAAAAGATAAAGTTTACGGCGGGTGGCACGGTTGGAAAAAAGAATTGCAAAATCCGCATTCGGCTGCAGTGGCGGAATTCAAAAAAACACATCAAAAAGAAATTTTATTTTTTAAATTTCTGCAATATATTGCGCAGGAACAGCTGCAGATTGTGTATCAAACCATAAAAGAGAGCGGGCTGAAAATCGGACTGTATCGTGATTTGCCGGTGGGGTTATGTAAAGACAGCGCCGAATTGTGGAGCGGCAATGATTTATTTATCAAAGACTGCGGTGCCGGTGCGCCGCCTGATGTGTTTTTTCCGACAGGGCAGAAATGGTGCTTGGGCGCGTTCAATCCGTATCGCCTGAAAGATGCCGCCTATCAGCCGTTTATCAAAATTCTGCGTGCGGCGATGCAAGGGGCAGGGGCGCTGCGGATTGACCACGTAATGAGCCTGATGCGTCTTTATATTATTCCGGATAAATCGGATAGCGGAACGTATGTGTACTATGATTTTGATGATATGCTCGGCATTGTGGTGTTGGAAAGTTATTTAAATAAATGTATGGTGGTCGGTGAAAGTATAGGCAATGTGCCGGACGGTTTTATTGATAAAATTCACGCGCGCGGGATTTATTCTTTAAGCGTATTGTGGGCAGAACGTTGGCACGGCGGCGGTGACTTCAAGGCGCCGTCGGACTTTCCGCAAAGCGCATTTTGTTCGGTCGGCACGCACGATATGGCACCGCTCAAAATGCGTTGGTTCGGTTATGATATTGAAACGATGTATCGGCTTGCAATGCTTGATGAACAAGAACGTCAAAATCAATATAAAGGGCGTGAAGACGAACGTCGCCGTCTGCTGGGGGCGTTGGACTGGGCAGGTGTATGGCCGGAGAATAAACCGCGTCAGGGCGATTGCTTGTACGGCGAAGGGTATCCGAACGGTATAACCGAAGCGGTCGAGGCATACGCAGCAGCTTCAAACAGTGCGGTGTATCTGGCTCAGCTTGAAGATATTTTCGGCGTGGAAGTATTACAGAATCTGCCGGGGACAGATCGGGATAAACACCTGAACTGGCGTCGCAAATTGCCGGTCGAAATTGAGGATTACACCGAAAATTCGGACTTTAACAGTGTGATAAAAATCATCAAAGAAAAACGCGGATAAATTGTTTTGCCGAATTAGAACAAATTATTTTTGCCGTAAAATCAATATATTTTTTAGGGTTGAAATTGCAGAAAATTTTTTGTAATCTGTTGCTGTAACTCAATCAGAACAGGAGGCAAAAATGAATTTTCCGGAAAAAATTATCGGGCAGAAAATTACCTTAGAGCGTGCGGCCGTTACGTTTGAATTGGCACGTGAACTTGATGCTTTGGCGGCGGTATCGCGCGAGAGTCTTTTGCCGTGGCTGCCTTGGGCTATCAAAAACAAAACGCCGGAAGATGAGTTTGATTATTTGCTGAACTGGTGTGATAAAAATTGGAAAGAGGGTAAAGGTTATGCTTATATTATCCGCGAAAACATTTCGGGTCGTCTGGTCGGCTCCGTTGATTTTTTTGATATTGATGCAAAAAATAAATGCGGCGGTATCGGCTATTGGCTCGGTTCCGAATTTGTCGGCAACGGATATATGCACGAGGCGGTTTTGCTGTTGGAAAAAGAGATTTTTGCGCAAGGATTTAATCGGATATTTATCGGTAATGACACACGCAATATTCGCTCGGCGAATGTCGCTAAACGCGCAGGATACCACTTGGACGGGGTTTTGCGGCAAGACCGTTGGTCAGAAATTGAAAGCTGTTTTGTTGATACAAACGTATGGTCTAAAATCAGAGCAGATTTTGAAAAATAAGACTAAGACTCTATGCGGATAGGTGTGCCGTCGGGTACAAGCTTGTAAATTTCTTCAATTTCTTTATTGGTCACGGCAATACAGCCGGCAGTCCAATCGCGTCGTGCGTGAATAAAGCGGAAGATAAACGCCGGAGCTTTGTTCGGATAGCCGTGAATCATAATGTCACCGCCGGCAGAATAGCCGTTCTTTTGAGCTTCGGCACGCTGTTCTTGTGTCGGATAAGATATCCGGAGTGACAAGTGATATGCGCTCTTCGGGTTATGCGAAACAATGGTATAATCACCCTCCGGCGTGCGATTATCACCTTCTCTTGTTTTTGCGCCGGTCGGATTACCGCCGAGTCTGATTGTATATTCGCGCACAACTTCATCACCGGAATACAAAAACATTTTGCGTGCGCTTTTTTGCACCAAAATCCGGTCTGCGGGCTGTATGTTTTGCGTCACATCAGACAAGACCGTATTGGAAAATAACACACTGATAAAAAGCCAAAAGAATATGCGAAACATCAAAAATTCTCCTTGAATTTGTGTGTTTGAATAATTGCTGAGTTGACATTATAAAACTTATAACGTATTGTCAATTATATTATGAGAAAGGAACTGAAATGGAAGCACCTGAAACCGTATTGGAAATGTTTTCACCGTTGCTGATTTTGGAGTATATTCGGCTGATGTCGGTTGCATCATATATTAAGCACGAAGGGCAAGCGAACGGCGTAAAATTCAAAATTTCGGCCGCCGATTACGAACGGTTGATGCAAGAGCCCCTGAAAACCGCACTGATAGGGATTGAAACAAGTTTTGCAAACGATGTGCTGACGGCTGTTCCGAGCGAAAAATGTTTGGCACTTTATGAACATAAAGTAATGCGAGAAAGCGTACTGCAATATTGGGATAATTATGGAAAACGGTATGAAAATTACATAGCCGTTATTGATGAAAATTGATGAGATAAGATAATTTTATTTTTTGTTGACGGATTATACGTCGTTTTTTATAATATCAAAAAATGTAATGAAAGGAATATAAGATGGAATTCACGATTCAAAGAGACGGTGATAAGGCTGTATGTACGATTATGGGACGCATCGATACAAATACGGCACCGGAGCTGCTTGAAAAAATCGATTTTACCGATTTGAAAGAATTGGTGTTTGATTTGTCCGATGTGGACTATGTCTTTTCTGCCGGTTTACGTGTGTTTTTACAAGCGCAAAAGGTAATGAACGCAAACGGCGGAACAATGAAGCTGATTAACTTGCAGCCGTCGGTAAAAGAAATTTTTGATATTGTCGGTTTTTCCGGTATTATGGATATTGAATAAATGTATTCGGCAGTGCGCGGTTGGTTCAAAAGACAATCACTGACGTTCAGACTCGGCGTCAGCATATCCGTGTGCGTATTGGCCGGTGTAATCGGCTTATGGTTTTATTTGGCAGAACACGCACGACCGATTATTCGCGCTCACGCCGAAGAATTGGCACGGCATCCGCTGCACGATGTGGTGTCGGATTTAACGTCAACCGGTTGGGAAACGGAAAGTGCGGCGCTGACAATTAAAAATACACTCAAAGAGTTGCCGCGTACAGATGTAGATATGATGCGTCATCTGCTTCATTCTGGTATGCAGACATTGATTCACGATGAATCCGATGCGGCACACGCGTGGGTTTATGTTTTTGAAAATGAGGACGTGACTGTCGGAACAATGTATTCGGCCGTTACCGATGAGGAAAATTTTGAATTTAAGACCAAACAAATAAAAGATTTTTATAAATTGTATCCATGGTTTAAAGCCGTTCCGAAACAAGAAGATGCGTTCTGGAGCGAGCCGTATATTGCAGAAGAATTTAATAAAGAAACACCGGTTGTAACTTGCCTTATTCCGTTCAAATTCGCCGGTTCGGATAAGTTTGACGGTTTGGTTGCCGTTTCAATGGATTTAGAGCACATACGCGAATATATTGCAAAAACGGAAAGTGAAGGACTTCATCCCGGAAAATATTGGGTGGTTTCGCCAAAAGGCGAATTTATCGTGCATCCGAATAATGCGTTGCAAGGACGAACAACATTGCAGGAAGTGGCAAATCGTCCGGATTTGTCGCCTTTGCAAGAGGTATACGAAGATATTTTGAACGGTCGGTCGGGGTATGTGGAAATTCCGGCATCTTCGGTATTTGATTCGGCCGTTATGGTTTTTTATGCACCTGTGAAAGATTTAAATTGGGGTGTCGGTTTAGTCTTTTCCAAAAAAGAGTTTTTTGAACCGGTGCACGATTTGCAGATTAAAACAATGTCATCTGTGCTTTTATGGCTGTGTATCTTACTTTTGCTTATCAATATGATTTGCCGCCGCTCGACCAAACCTTTGCTGGATTTGAGCAAGGTTGCGTTACAATACGGCAAAGGTGATTTTTCGGCCGTTTTACCGGATAACAGTTCAAAAGACGAAATCGGTGTGATGACCGATGCGTTCTATAAAATGCGCACAAATTTGCTGAATCATATCAATTTGGTAGAGGAAGCCGCTTCCGAAAAACAGAAGGGTGAGAGTGAGCTTGAAATTGCACAAAAAATTCAGCAGGCCGCATTGCCGATTGATTTTCCGACACATCCTGCATTTGAAATATGTGCAACAATGGCAGCGGCAAAAAAAGTCGGCGGTGATTTTTATGACTTTTTCTTTATTGACGGTGAACATTTTGCGGTGGTGATTGCCGATGTTTCCGGTAAAGGTATTCCGGCAGCAATGACAATGATGAACGCAAAAGCACTCATTCGCAGTATTGCAAAAACGGAACATTCCGTATCCAAAGTTTTTTATATTGTAAACAATGAACTATGCAAGAGCGGCGCCGATATGTTTATTACCGCTTTTATGGCTGTTATCAATCTGAAAAGCGGAGAATTGCGTTATATCAACGCCGGTCATAATCCGCCGTTTGTACGCACCAAAGACGGTTATAAAATGCTCAGCGTTAGGCATAATATTGTCCTCGGCGGTCTGCCGAATATGAAGTTTAAGGCCGAACATCTGCAAATGGTGCGCGGTGACAGGTTGTTTTTATATACCGATGGTGTGAATGAGGCTCAAAACAGCAGCGGGCAGTTTTATGGCGCAGAACGGCTGACGGAAGTTTTGAACCGAGAACTGCAATCGCCGTTTGATGCTTTGAATCAAATTAAAACAGATGTGGCGGAATTCACACAAGGCGCCGAACAATCAGATGATATGACAATGCTCGAGTTGCTTTATTGCGGGGCAGGTACGGATACGCTTGCCGTAGATGCGAATGTTAAAAATATCGATAAAATTTTGCATTATGTGTCACAAGATATGTTGGAAAAATCCGTCAATGAAAATACACAAAATAAGGTGATGATTGCGGTCGAAGAGATTGTTTCGAATATTGCACAATATGCATATCGGCGTATCGGTATTTTGCGGCTTAAGACGTATATTGCCGATGGAATGTATTTCTTGAATTTTACGGATAACGGCACATCATATAATCCGCAGAAACAGAATGAGCCGGATTTATCTCTGTCGGCAGACGAACGAAATATCGGTGGTTTGGGGATATTTTTAATCCGAAAAATGTCTGATTCTTTTGAATATAAACGCGAAAACGGGCAAAATATTTTAACAGTCGGCATTAAAATATAAAAAATACTTGACTTAGAGTATGGTTTAAGTCGTATGGTGACCGCAAAGGAGAACATAAAATGATGACATACAGTATCGGTGAAGTTGCAAAACTTATGGGGATAACGACTTATACGTTGCGTTATTACGAAAAAGAAGGTTTGTTGCCGAATATCCGTAAAAATTCAGCCGGATTGCGGCGTTTTAGTGAGCACGATTTGGCGTGGCTTAATATTTTGGAATGTCTGAAGTCAACCGGTTTACCTTTAAAAGAAATCAAGCGCTATTTGGAATTGAGCAAAGAAGGGGATAAAACATTGCAAGAACGGTTGCAGATTTTTTTGAAGCAAAAGCAACATCTGGAAGAACAAATTCGCGCTTTGTCCGATAATATGGAAAAAATAAACTTCAAAATCAAATATTATGAAGCAGCCATACAAGACGGTGAAGCTCAAGTATATGAAAAAAATAAAGAACTCAAAGCCGAACGCAACCGCTTATTTAAAACAAAAAAGTGATTGACGGAAATTATTTTGCACGAAGTTTTGCGATTTTAGCACGTAATCCGGCAATAGCCGGAGAGTCAAGGGTATTATCTGTCTTGGTATATGCCGGAAGTAAGCCGATTTCCGCCGTTTTATTCTTCAATCCGGTAATTAAATTGGAATTTACGACAGAAAAATTCTGGGGTTGGTATGTTTTATTTTTTAACTCTTGAAAATGCTTAACATACAATCCTTTGACGGCTGCTGTATAATGTTTTTCAAAATCTTTATTTTGCATCATTGAGATTTTTACATTCATCAAATCAACCAGTTCTTTATCATTCATTGGTTTGCATAATTCAATCAGCAAAGCGGCGACATCATCAAAACGAGAGTATTCCATTTACTTATCCTTCATTAACCTTGGCACGTGAAATTGTCGGTGTATTGATATTTTCTCTGCCGAGACCGATAACCGGTTGCGCTGCTTGGTGTATCGTCTTCATACTGCCTTGCAGGTCATTAAACGAAATTTTTTCAGAGAGCGCCACAATAGCCGGATGTTGCGATTTTTTGAATAAATCTTCCGGAGAATCAATGGTTGTCGGTATTTTAGCTTCTTGATTTGCCTTGGCGGTAATTGCCAGAGCCAATACGGCTTTCGGGTGCTCTTTAATCACGGGTAAATACTCTTCCAACTTGGTGCCTTTGGGTAAAAAAGCAGCAATATCCGCCGCCGCTTGAGCAACAACCGCGCTGTAATTTTTCTCCATATTTTGCGCTAAATCAGGAAAGGCATCGGTATATTGTGAAATTGCATTAAAATTCGCTGTGCTTACGATTTTAGCATTACCAAAATCAATTTGTTCATTGTTAAATGTTCGTGTGAGACGTTCATTAAGGGTGGCGCTGTGTGCAGCTTGTGCAGCAATAAATTCAGAACTTTCCAGTAAAGAGAAATCGGAGGTAGCCATTGCTTGATTCATTAACTCATCAAGTTTCAATGCGTGTTGATAAATATTCTCAAACATCAAATCAGCTGGTTCTACGTCAAAGGAAGGGGCAAAGAGTAGTTGCCTAAAGCTTATAAAAGTATATAATCGTTTGACCAAAAACAATTTTAGGGAGAACTACTCAATGCTTAAAGACGATATTATCACAAAGAATGCAAACATCAATAT
>JAFVBL010000024.1 GCA_017479985.1 Alphaproteobacteria bacterium
ACTGCAAATGAATTTGGGTGTGGCGGCGTATCACGAATTTGCGGACCCGTACGAAACCGAGCTTGAAATGCAGGGTATGAGCGGTCGTTTCAAATTGCGTGACGAACGGCGCAAGGATAACCGTATGGTCGTCCGCGGCGGGTTTGACTATCGTTTAAGCAAGCAACTATCCTTATGCGGCACCATTGCTACCTTTGTGGACGGGACAACCCACACCAACGCCAATTTGGAATTTAAGTACAGTTTTTAGAAAATTCAGCAGCCATATTTATATATCCGAAAGATATATAAATAGAAAAAAAGCACGTCGATTATCCGGCGTGCTTTTCAGATGAAATAATTCTCGTTTATACCTCCAATGCTTCTGCCATCTGGACACGTTTAAATGCCGAACGGCGAATTAAGCTTGCCGCACGTTCAACCGCTGCCGTATCAAAACCGGCGGCAATCACATCTTCTGCAGACTTGTGCTTGTCATAGAGCAGCTTCAAAATCGGGTCGAGAACCGCATACGGCGGAAGCGAATCTTCATCTTTCTGCCCTGCAGCTAATTCCGCCGACGGCGCGCGTTTAATTACGCTTTCCGGCAATACATACCCTTGTGTATTACGCCATTTGGCCAATTCAAATACCGTCGTTTTATAAACATTGCCAATAGGCATCAAACCGCCGCAGGTATCACCGTAAAGTGTGCAATATCCGGTCAATGCCTCCGACTTATTGCCGCACGCCAAGACCAAACCACCGTTTTGATTAGACCACGCCATCAAAAGCTGTCCGCGGATTCGCGCCTGCAAATTTTCTGCCGTAATTGAGCGCACATCCGCTTCAAATGCCTGTTGCAAAAACCTGAGTTCGGCGCTTACCAAAGGTTCAATATCCAGTTCGTGATATTGAAGTCCGTTTAAGGCGGAAATTTCGCGTGCGATTTGCAAACTCAGCTCAGATGTATAACGCGTTTTCATCATAATTGCCGTCACATTTTCACCCCCCAGAGCATCAGCCGCCAACACTGCCGTCAGCGCCGAATCAATTCCGCCGGAAAGCCCGAGAATCACCTTATGAAATCCCACATCGGCACAATATTGTTGCAAACCGTTTTTCAATTTATTCCAAAGTTTTTCCATTTTCTTATCTCCCCAAGTGTGCATTCAAAATCAACATCTGCCGTGTATTATACAGGTTTGTTTCCAATCCGACGCCGTAAATATGCGGATTTTGCAAGCGCTTATAAGCTTCATCAAGCCGTGACAGATTTTCTTTGCCGCGTTGCTGCAGTTTTTGCAGATTTAATTCCGGCGGATTGATTATTTTACCGTCTTTGACCACCGGTTGCAGCAACAAATAAGCCGATTCGCCGGCTTTAAAAGTCAATTTCAACCCGTTAATACTGTTAAGTGTATAAGAGGTCGCATCGCGTGTCAGTTTGCCGTTTTGTACCAAATCGGTATCTGCCGCGCCACAGATAATATCGCCCTCAAATTTGCCGTCACGAACGATTCGCGCCACATTGGTCGCACCCGGAATTGTGGTTTTGCCTTCTGCTATTTTTATACGCGGTTTACCCATATACTGCTTGGTTTTAAACACCCCGCCCAGAGCCGGCGTATCGTATGCGGTCACAAGTTTTGTACCCGCCGCCAACACATCGTACGGCGCTTTTTGTACCATCAGCAGGTTTTCGATTAAGTGTTCGTCCAAATCGTTTGATGCCACCAATTTCACATTGGCAAACAGCGGATTATCTCCTTCGGCGTCAATCATACGCCGCGCCTCTTGTGCCCAATATGCCAAATCTCCGGAATCGACACGAATCCCCATAAGCGGCAGATTCGTTTCTTTTGCCGCCGCAATCGCGTTTTTAATGCCTTCTCGCGTATCGTATGTATCAACCAAGAGCGTCGTATTTCCTGAATTTCCGCGCATAAATGCCTTAAATGCATCAATTTCTTTTTCATAGCTCATTACAAAAGAATGTGCCATTGTACCGGAATCCGGAATCCCGTAATGTTTTGCCGCCGCCGTGTTGGAAGTGCCGGTCGCACCGCCGATAAACGCCGCGCGCGTTTCAGAAAATCCGCCGAGCTCGTGTCCGCGCCTCAAACCAAATTCCAAGAGCGGCCGCTGTTTGCCGTCAAGCGATGCCGCATAAGCCATACGTGACGCCTTTGTTGCCACCAAACTCTGCGAATTAAACGCATTCAAAAGCGCAGCTTCAACCAAATCAACCTGCCACGTCGGACCGGTTACGGAATAAACCGGCTCATTCGGAAAAACCAATTCGCCTTCCGGTACCGCACTGATGCTGATTTGCAATTTCTGCCCGTCCAAAAACCGCAAAAAACGCTCATCAAAACGTGCACTGCCGTCGGCATTTTTCTCGCCACGCAAATAATCAATATCATCTTTGGTAAAGTGCCAATTTTCGAGCCACTGCACAAATTCTCCCAAACCGGCGCTCATCAAATAACTGCCGCCGAACGGATTTTTTCTGAAAAATGCTTCCGATGTTTTTATTTCATCGGCTTTACCGTCCAAAAACCACGCCTGCGCCATTGTTAAATGATATAAATCGCAAAAGAGCGGCGTTCCTGTTTCCAAAATATTCGGTCTTGTATTTATCATAGCTATTCTCCCAAACTTTTATGAACTAAATTGTGCTGAATTTTTTTGTTATGCAATTCTTTGCGAAAAAACTGCGCGGTTGTAACGCTTTTCAAAACACCGGCTTCCAAAAACGGACGATAAACATCTTTTTGCAGAATATCACCGATTTGTTTTTGCGCACCCTGACATAAATCTTCCAATATAGTCACTTGCGCACCGTGTTTTAAGAGCCCGTTTAGGGTCTGTTTAACGCAAACATCACTCAACACACCGCACAAATAAACTTTTGTATCGCTCCAATCCTGTTGCAAAGTGCGGTATTGTTTTTCTTCATTCCAAATATTGGTGGTCGATTTATACATTTTTTCCACCTCCAATTCCGGTTTAAACGGTGCCGCCTGCTGCCATCCCCAAGTTCCCTGCACGCAATGCGGCGGAAAATTGTCGGATTCGGCAGTATTATCGTAAGTATCGGCAAAATGCGTATCATAGGTATCGATAATTTTATCAAAACTGCCCGCAAACAAACTGTCGGCAAATTTTTGATGTTTTTCAATCAATTCCGGTGCATTTAAGCTGAGTGCACCGTGCGGATGCACAAAATCGTTTTGAAAATCAATCCGCATTAAAATATTCTGAGTCATAATATCCTTCCCTTCAGGCCTATCAGGTTAAAAACGTCTGTCTTGCATAGGCCCTGCGCAAGACGCAGACGTTGAGAAAAAAACGTTAAATAATTCCTTTTTTCTTCGTAAAATGTTCTTCCAAAAGATGATGATTTTCCGGCGCGATGAAGTTTTTCCACCGTTTGTCGCCGAATTTTATCATATCGCGCACCATCGTGCCGGTTACAAACGGAAAATTCTGGTCGGTTCGGTCAACCAATTCAATATGCTTAAAATGCTCTTTAAACCAGTGTGCATCGTATGCGGAACCGGCATAATACACTTCCGGCAACGGCAAATCCGGAAAGCTTTCTTTTAAGAAATCAATCACAAAATCGCCCCATTCCGCCGGATTGTTAATATCAAACAATCCGATGATTTTAAGGCGGTCATATTCCGGCTTTCCGCGATATATATTCTGAATCATTTTCTTACGTGTGGTATAATTGAGCGGATTACGCGAAGTCCCCTGCTCTTGAATTGAACCGAGCGCAACCGTAACGCGTTCACACTCTTTCAGCATTTGGTCGATAATTTTCTGATGCCCGATATGAAACGGCTGGGCGCGCATAATGCAAAAACCGTGTATATATTTATATTTGGTCATAAAAAAAACTCCTTCAAACAGGAGCCGTCAACAAAATCCGAATACGGATAAATATATCCCAATTTCATCAAACCGGCTCGGTTTTATATTGTTCTCTGCTTATAAGCCCTGCAAGCACCGAGAACAACTTTATAATATTGCAAAGATTCCAAAAGTCAAGAGGTTTATGACCGACTGTTTAAAAAACGAGTACCCGAGATATCCTGATAAGGACTTCTCGGGTACTGTTTCCGCTATCAACAACTCAATCTACCTCTTGACAAAGCGATGAGTCGTAGCTGGAGCGGTAAGTGCTGTTGCCGTTGTCGTTGTCTGCCCCAGTCCCTGTCCGGCGGGAGGTGTCATCATCTGACCACCATTCTGTCCGGCGGGAGGTGTTACCTGAGCGGAAACCGGAGCCGTTGTCTCAACCGGCACGGTCGTGGTCTCGGGCGTCTCTCGAGACACGGTGCGGAAGTGCTCAAGATCTATCGTCTCACCATCAACCCACCATCTCTCGACCTTCTGGCCGACGAGAACCTTCAGCCACTCGTCGTTCGGCGAGCAGTACACGGTCTTGTCGGAGAGGTAGACCTCGGCGAGGTCCTTGTCCTCATTGTAGCCGACAGAGTCGACTGTGAGGACGGCGTAAGACACATTGCTCTTCAGAGCAAAGGTCTCATCGCGTTTCTTCTCGCCATTGTATGTGACGTAGCAGTACTCGCTAGGAGCCTTCCGCATCCGCTTGTACAGATACGGATTCGTTACCCGAACGGTACGACCGGTGGAGAGCGTGGCGACAAAGCCATTGCCGGACTTGGTCACTGATACAACATTTTCAACTTTCTGCGCACTAACAGTAAGCACAGAGAAAACAACACACAAGAGGAAAAGAATCTTTTTTCTCATTTTTTTTGGGGTGTGGGTATGGTCAATCGTTTCAAAATGCATGCGTATCTTCGTTCAATGTTCTATACTCAACCGACTACTGTTATTCATCAGGAGTTCGCGGAAAACATCAAATTTCAGATTGTCGCACAACAAATTTCTACAACATCAGCCCCACTTTAAGTTTGACAATATTTTTTTTCATTTGAGATTTCCGAATCGCTGTTTCAAAATGCCGATGCCGCAAAAGACAATCAAACACTTCACACGCAATCCGGAAAATATATTGTTTAGAAACCAAAAATCAAAGAGAAAAAGCAATCCTCCTACTAATGATATAATAATGGCTTCTAAAAAAATTTCTTATAAACATCTATATACTAGCACAAAGATTTTGACTTTGCAACTACTTTTTTGTCAAAAATAAAGAAAATTTTAAGAAACTGAAGAATAAAACTCACCATTTTCGGGCGGGTGATAGCGAAAACCGAAAATCCCCTGCAGAAAAAACACGCCGATTTGCGTAACACAAAGCCATTTAACAGCAGAATCCGTAATTATTTTTCATTTGCAGACAGACCAAGCACATCTTCTATTTTACGGCTGACTGCATCGATTGTCCCCGTACCGTCAACAGTTTTAAGCAGACCGCGTGTTTCAAAAAACGGAATCGTCGGATACGTCAGCAACCGATAGTTCACAAGGCGATTCTCAACCGTTGTCCGATTATCATCTTTGCGCCGCGCAAACTCCGTTCCGCCGCACGCATCGCACACGCCGTAAATTTTCGGCTTTTGAAACTTATCGTGATACCCCGCACCGCACTGCATACAGGCATAGCGTCCCAAAATGCGTTCCATAATAATCTCGTCCGGCACCTGAATTTCCAAAACCGCATTGAGCTTTATTCCCTCACCGGCAAGCAAGTCTTCCAAAACTTCGGCTTGTGCAAGTGTACGCGGAAAGCCGTCCAAGATAAACCCCTTTTCGCAATCCGGTTCGGATATTCGGCTTTTAACCATTTCGATAATCATCGCATCATCGGCAAATTCGCCACGCTCCAAACGAGCTTTCAACTCCCGACCGAGCGGCGTATCTTTTTCGGCAAACTGCCGCAGCATTTCACCGGTTGAAAGATGACAGATATGCGTTTTTTCTTTTAAAATTCGGGCTTGTGTTCCCTTACCGCAGCCAGGCGCTCCGGTAAAAGCAACAAACAAGCCCTCTTTCATTCCCGACATTTTTTAACGATTCTTCTTACGTACCAAAGCCGCTTTTTTCAGCAACCCTTCATATTGATAAGCAATCAGATGCGATTGAATTTGATTGATAAAATCCATCGTCACCTGAACCACGATGAGTAACGTTGTACCGCCCAAAACAAACGGCACACCGACTTTGCTGATTAAAATTTCCGGCAAAATACACAAGCAGACCAAGTAAATCGACGCGACCATCGTCAGGCGCGTAATCACATAGTCAAGATACTCCGCCGTATTTTTGCCCGGACGAATACCGGCAATAAAACCGCCGTGTTTCTTCAAATTATCCGCGGTTTCTTCCGGATTAAACACAACGCCTGTATAGAAAAACGTAAAGAACAGAATCAAAAACGCATACAAGCCCAAATACAACGGTTGTCCGTGTCCCAAAAGCTGGCTCAGTGTCTGCACCCAAGACGGACCTTTTTCTGCCGATAAATTAGCAATCGTAATCGGCAGCAGCAACAAAGAGCTGGCAAAAATCGGCGGAATAACACCGGTCGGATTGATTTTAAGCGGCAAATGCGATGAATCGGCTGCCGTCATCCGCATACCCATCTGACGTTTCGGATATTGAATGACAATACGGCGTTGCGCACGCTCAACAAACACAATCACATAAATCAAGGCAAGCGCCATTACAACCAGCATCATAATTGTCCACAAAGACATTTGTCCGGCACGTCCCAACTCAAACGTTTGTGCTAAAGCCCTCGGAATATTGGCGATAATGCCGACCGTAATAATCAGCGACGAACCGTTGCCGACACCACGCTCCGTGATTTGATCGCCGAGCCATACGATAAACATTGTACCGCCGGTCAGCGAAACAATTGTCGCAAACTTAAAGGCAAAGCTGTTAATCATCACTGCCGATGCGCCGTTTGCGCCCGAAACACTCTCCAACCCGACGGCAATGCCGTAACCTTGAATAATCGTAATCAAAACAGTCAGCAACTTTGTATAATGCACAACCTTACGATGTCCGGCCTCGCCTTCTTTTTTCAGTGCCTGCAACGACGGAATAACCGACTGACCGAGTTGAATAATAATCGAAGCAGAAATGTACGGCATAATATTAAGCGCAAAAATTGTCATACGCTCCAACGCACCGCCGGAAAACATATTGAACATACCCAAAATACCGCCGGCATTCCGACTGAACATTTCCGACAATACATCGGCGTTAATGCCCGGAAGCGGAATAAACGTACCCAAACGAAAAACAATCAAGGCCATAACGGTGAACCATAGTCTTTTCTTGAGTTCTTCAGCCTTGCTAAAAGCGGAAACATCTAAACTTGCCGCCATTCTATCTGCTAATGAAGCCATTTCATCATCCTTAATAAATTTAAAACAAACTAAGCGGGCAAAATTTGCCCATTGCCGATAATTTAATACACAAAAATAAAATTTGTGCAACAAAAATCTGCTTATCCTCAGAATTTTGTTATTATAAACATTTTATAAAACAAAACCGGATTTTATCGTTTATACATTCTGCCCCCAAAACAGCGGATACAGAATAACGGCACTTGCAGCAAAAAAATGCACAAACGCCGTTAAAACCAAGAGACTTCCTATATCTTTGGCTTTTTTTGCAAGCGGATGATATTCCGTCCCGATACGGTCAACAATCACCTCTATGGCCGTATTAACAAGTTCTGCAAATAAAATCAAAAAAAGCGCAAAAAACAAAAATGCCCGCGCCACCGTTTCCAACGGCAAAATACAAAAAACAACACCGCACACGGCACAGAACAACAAATCCTGCCGAAAGGCCGCTTCACTTGCGAACACCGCCCGAAAACCGTCAAATGAAAAAGTAAAAGCTTTCAATATTCGTTGTATTCCCTTATATTCCGATTTCATAAACTTTCTCCATCTGTTGGCGTGAGTATATCTTGCCGCATTAAAGAGTCAATAAAAATCTGTTTATTTTCAAAATATTAAACATTAAGCTCAACGGGGCGGAATAATCCGCCCCTTGATATTGCCGTCTGTTTACAAAAATTCACCGATTCGATATTCCTTTTTTGTTAGCCATAGCAAATGTCTGATTTCTGCCGCAGCAAAACAAAATTTTACATATAAAACTCCCTCAAAACAGCTACCTACCCTTATACCTCCGCATTGCGAACCCGTCTGCCGATTTCTTTAAAAAAGTTCATTCCTTTTTCACGCGGAATACCTTGTTTTACAAGTACATCTAAATACTTCAGACCGTCATAATAAACGCTGTTATCATATCCCGCATTCTGAGCACGCCGTTCCAAATCCTGCTCGCACGCAATCAAATGCCGCGCCTGAGATTCATCAACCGTTTCGAGCTCTGACCAGTCACTCCAACCGGCAAATTTTGCCACCGCATCTTGTGCCGAAACGAGCGAAATATCAATAGCGGTCTTCAATAAGCATACCTTTTTCATCATTGTTTCGATATAAATATCGTGCGCACTTTTCTGGCGTTTGGCAATTTCTTCAAGCAGATAAGTAATCCATTCGTCCGGCACTTTTTCAATATCGAATTTCATCTGCGGAAAACACTTATGCAGGTTGTCCACCAACAAATCTTTCTCATTATTGATATACGTATGCTTCAGCTTCGAAAGCACCAATTTACCGTCATCAAACAACACGTAACGTTTATAGTCGGGCGATGTTTCACTCGCTTCCCAATACATTGTTTTGTAGCGCACACGCGGAATGGTTACGCAAACACAAGTCCGCCCTTGCAGCAAATCTTCGCAGCGCTTTTGCATATATTCAAGCTGATCGGCATTTTGCGGCTGATATTTTTTATCCGCATCTTTGGGTGAAAGATACCAGTTGTATTTTGCCGCTTCCCGATACAATACATCAAGCCAACTTTGCGGCACATATATCCGTTTCAACATCGGGAAATAACTGATGTTATGACTGATAAAATCTTTTACGCCGGCATTGCCGCGAAAACCGTCGTCTTCTCTGTAATCTTCCGAAACAACAAGCAAACCGCTGGCAAACAACGCGACATATTTTCGGCGTTCTGATATAAAACCATAATCTTTTGCTGCCGTCAGCAACACATTATCATTGTCAAAGCAATATTGCACAAAATCCTGCATTTTTTCAAAAGCCACAACTTCCAGTGCTTCCGGTTTGTCCTCTCTTTTTTGCGCCTGATCGGTTATATCAAGCACAATTTCATAACATTGAAGCATATCTTCTTTTTCTTTCGGGCCGATAATATGATTGATTTCATAACCGTGATACGCCAACATTTTCCGGATTCTCCCGATTCGTTTTTCGGCAACGTTCGGCGCAAAACAATGCACCAAAACGCCGTTGGAAAAATAATGAAAATTATTGTTTTCAAGTGCCAACGGCACTTCCGAATTACGCACAAAACAGACCTTATCGGGATTTTCTTCCGAATATTGTTTTTCTAAATAACGTTTATGCTCCCACATTAAAACATTTCTCGGTGTTGACCATTGATAAGTCAGGCACTTGCCCGCACTCAAAAGTTGGTCGGTCATTTCATAATAGCTCATAACACACCTCCTCTGACTTATTGCTTTTTCAGGTGTTTTTGACGCATTTGCCAATGTTCATATTCCCACATCAGCGGATTTTCCTGATTGCGTTCGACAGCCATTTTCTTGCGCCATTTTTCTGCATCAATCAAACCTCTGGCGTGCATTTCATCTTCAATTTTAACGTTCTTCCAATTTTGCCATCCGGCCATTTGTGACGCCGTATCCAACGCCTCGTGATGCGGAATTTCAAGCATTCGTTTGAGCTTGCGTGCTTTTTGTTTAAGCATTTCAATATAAATTTCCGCCGCCCCTTTCTGAAACTCCGGTAACCGGCGATAGATTTCTTTAATGTAAGACAAAGGCACTCTTTCACCGCGAAAATTCATATTTGGATATATTTGATGCAAATCTTTCGATAAAAACTCATCAACTTCCAAGCTGTAAACTGAAACTACCAACCCGTCTGAAAAAAGAGCATATTTCCGAACTTCAGGCGATAAATTCGGGTATTCAATGCTCGGATTAACAACCGAAAGACAAACTCGGTCCTTAAATAAATTCTCTACATAAGCACTCATTTTTTCGACAGCTTCGAAAGACATTTGCTTGTGTTGATTCATCATAACATCCTGTGCCGAAACATACCAATCGTATTCTTGGGCTTTTTCATAAAGTGCATCAATATATTCTTGCGGAACAATTTCACGATGCAAGTAAATATATGAACGATGTTCATCCTCAAATTTCATAATTTTGCCGTAATTCTTGGTTCCCAAATGCGTCGCATAATCTTCCGATACAAAATATTTGCCATCGGCAAACAACGCCATAAAACGCCGACAATCCGGATCAACATTTTCTGCTTTTGAAGCCGTTAACAAGACATTGTCCGCATAAAAACATTCGCGCACAAAATTTTCTTTATTCGGAAACGGTTCGACATATAAATCTGCCGTATACGGATATTTCAACAGTGCTTGTTCTGAAATATAGCGCATAAACCTATTATAAGTAAAAGTTTCAAGTTTATCTTTTGGAGCATAGATTTTGTTGACTGCTAATCCGTGCAATTTCAAAAGCCGCATAATCGACTTCAACAACGGTGATTGATTCTGCGTCAAAAAGTCATAAATTAGTGTCCCGTCAGAAAAATAATGAAATTTCGGTGTAAAATTAGAAATCCATAATTTTGCATTTTTCGAGCAAAGGCGTAGCTTTTTGATGTCATATTGTTTTTCATAATCTTTTTTCAATTTCATAGTATATTGAAATGCCGACATCGGTTCAATCGGATTATAACTCAGGCACACGCTGTTTTGAAACAGTTGCTCGATAATCTCATAAGTGAGGGGATAAGTTTTATCAGTCATAGTTTTAACTCCTTAGCGGGAACATAGTCTTTTGATGCCTGCCAGTCAAAAATTCCCTTTGTTAAAGAGTTTCAACTGTTTTTATAAAAAAGCGGTTATTCCGTCCGGATTCGCCTAAAGGCAGGCAGCAAGCGATAACCGTCGCTTTCGATAAGAGTATATCAAAAAATTCCTCGTTTGTCAACAGTCTTGTTCTAGTTCAGAACATAAGAGACTCTTTTGGAGCAGAAGAGATATTAAACAAGTATCCGAAAGGAGTAAAAAAATCAAGAGCTTTATGAGGTCTGTCAAAATTATAATAATGTTGATAATTTTTCACAAAATCAGATAG
>JAFVBL010000025.1 GCA_017479985.1 Alphaproteobacteria bacterium
AATTATACGCCGGTGACAGGTAAGTTTTTGGATAGTGTTGGTTCGGTTAGCACTGTAGATTCTGCGATTACGGCTTTAGACGCCGGTGTGTATGGGATTACTTCACAGATTTCTGCAGTTACCACGCAAATCGGCAATGCCATTACGGCAGTTATGGGCGCAGGCGATGTTGTTAAAAGTCAAACACCGGATGTTGCTTATACCGGCGGTATGATAGAGAAAGGTATGGCATTTGCTAAAAACTTATGGATTCATAAGCGTAACTTCTATTCCATTATTACCGGTTTGGATTATGATACAGATAATGCTGTGCTGAAAGATGCAACCGGTGCAACATATAACATTATGAATATTGTCGACAATTATAAAAACTGGATGCCGGTGCTGAACAACGTTAGCAAGAAAGAGGGTGCAACCAAGACTTTGGCTGATTATGAAATTGCCGGTGCGCAGACTCTGGTTGGCAGTTTAGATGTTACGAACGATGAGGCAAGCAAGACAACTTCCATCACGCCGGATACTGTCAAAACAGCAACCGTTAGCGCGGCAGATATTACGGCAACTGGCAATGTTGCAACACCGAAGCTGACACTAAACAGCAAAGAGCTGACCAGTGTGGATGTGGTTGAGACAGACACGGATAACAGCAAAATTGTTGCCACCAAAGCCAGTGTGGCAAGAGATATATCCAACTTGGACAAAACTCTTTCCGAGAAGATTGACAATATTGATGGTACAGAACATACTTGGACAAATAACAATACCTTTGAAAAGAAAGTTACCTTTAAAGACGGTATTGATGTGACTGGTACAGTTCAAGCTACTGCTGTTCAGACCTCTAACCTTACTATTGGGAATAATAAGGTTACAGATATTAACACCGGAGCTGTTGTAACCGGTGATGGTTCGGGTTCTGTATTGGCTACGACAGCTACTGTTATGGCTAGTGCCGAAAATGCAAAGTTTACAGCACCGACCGGTGATGAGGCAGTGCAGTCTATCGGCAATGCCAGTACCATTCACAATGCTATCGTGAATGTCGGTAAGGGTGTTGATGCGGTTGACGAAAAAGTCAATACTTTGGCTACCAATATTGTTCAACGCATGGGTGGAAAATTTGATGAAAATGGTGCTTGGTCTGCAAGAATCGAGAACGACAAAGAGGCACCGAAAGACGGCTATTACAGTGCGTTTGATGCTGAGAACTTGGCTGATGCTATTTCGACCGTTTACAGCACAATCGGTACTGATGAAGCTTTGTCTGAGGTTAAGTTCAACGGCGTAAGCGCTGACCAAACCGTTAATGAAAATATTGCTGCTATCAACGATACCATCGGTGATATCGAAGGTTTGAATACAGACCTGAAGAACTTGACCAACGGTACGAAAGTTGCTCCGGAAACGGTTGTTGAGGCTCTGAATAATATTGATGCAACGCTCGGCACAATTCACGGTTTAGCTGATAAACGCGGCGGCGACTACAAGGGCAACCTTGCGTCAGGTACAACCGTTGAAATGCATCTGACGGCGCTTGATGACGCTATCGGCGATCGTACGACCATTACCAACGAGAAAGGTTCGAATGGTTACCAATTCTCAACAGACACAATGTATGTTGCAGACGTTTTGAGCGACCTTGCGTCCCAGATTGGTACGGCTGAAGAGCTTTCGGATACAACAATCGAAGGAATCAGCGCCGACCAGACGGTCAACCAAAACATTGCCGCTTTGAACAATGTTATCGGAGACGTTTCCGAATTGGTTGAAACAGCGTACGCGCAAGGCGATTCAATGGTTGACGCGATTAAGGGCGTTGACTCCAAACTCGGCGAATTGGACGGTCGTTTGACCAAGACTGAGAAAGATTTGAAGGAATTACACCACGACTTCCGCAGAGGTATGGCATCTATGGCAGCTATGTCTGCTTTGGTACCGAACTCTCGCTCGACGGGTAAGACCTCGCTCTCTCTCGGCACAGGTGCTTACGGCGGTCACGGTGCAGTTGCTGTCGGTGGATTCCATTACATTACGGACAACTTGATGCTGAATGCCGGCGTGTCTTGGAGCGACAGCTCAGATGCAGCTTATCGTATGGGCGTTACCTATTCGTTCTAATACGAAAGTTTGATAAAAGCAGAAAAACGGGAAGGGGAAACTCTCCCCGTTTTTTTTGTGTGCAAAAATAAAAGCTCTTGACAGTTCGTCGGCGGATTTGTTAAGAGAGAAACTAATGATAAACTTAAATGAAGGAAATTTTGATGTGGGCAAATCTTCGGACGATTTTATTTGATAAAACGGCGCAAATTTGTATTTTTTTGTTTGCGGCAGTGTTTGGTGCGGTGAAATCTCTTTCAAACTTTGTGTATGAGCAAAATATTATTGCCGTTGATGCACGACAAATACTGATATACAGCGGAATTTGTTGGCTTGCGTTAGAAATTGTACGCATTTTAAGTTTGTGGAATTGGAATATAAAAACACCTGATATAAAGTCGCCGCGTTTGCTGCGGTTGATATTTTTTACGGCTTTGGTGCTGTTGCATACGCTTTGTTGGTTGGTATATTGGCCGGCAATTATTTGCCACGATAATATGGGTATTTTGATGAACGGTTTAGGAATGTCGCATCAACATCCGATATTATATAACGCATTTGTTACGTTGTGCAAAGATATCGGTATGGCATTCGGTTCGGCGCGCTGCGGCGTGGTTTTATACATCGGCATACAAATCGCGGTGATTGATGCGATTATCGCGTGTTTGATTGTTCGATTGTTAAAAATGCGCGTACCGATGGTGCTGAAAATTATGTCGGTTTTATATTATCTGTTGACGCCGATGTTTATGATTTACGGCGTTGAAATGATAAAAGATCCGCTGTGGTCGATTGCTATGGCGGTACTGACGCTCGAACTGTATGAAATTGTAACGCGCGATGTCCCTTTGCGCAAAAATTGGATAATGTTTGGGATTGCAACATTTTTTGTGATGACTTTGCGCAATAACGGTAATTATATTATGGCCGGTACGTGGGTTGTTTTGCTGATTTTGGGACGTAAGCGTTTGTGGCGCGGTACGTGGGTAACGTTTTTGGTAATGATTTTAACCGTTATTGCACAGGCCTATTCAATGAAAACCGTCGGTGCAAAACAGCTGTTTCAGGAAAAAGTCAGCGTGCCGATTCAACAAATTGCGGCAACAGTCAAAAATAACGGTGTGATTACACCCGAGCAAGCGGAATTTATCGAAACGATTGTGCCTCTTGAAAATCTGAAACAACGCTATTATCCGTATAATGCCGACCCGATAAAATGGGGAAATCCGGATTTCAAACGTTCCGTTTTGGAAGCGCATCCGAAAGAGTTTCTTGAAGTCTGGCGGCAGATGATGTTGCCTAATTTCAACATTTATGTTTTGGCATATTTACAGGAATCGTATTGGTGGTGGGCGCCGCGTCAGGACGGAAAAGCACCGTGTCGACAGACTTGGCATCACGGATCGGAACATCTGATGAATTTTGCAACACGGAATAACTTGTTGGAAAGGCCGATGATTGCCGGTAAAATGTATGATTATCTGCATAAATATTATGAATATAACAGTGTGTTTTTGCGTGAAGGTGTGTTGTTCTGGTTGTTGGCGGCAATGGCACTGCTGTATGGCTTAAAACGAAAGAAACTGATGGATATGATGGTATATTTGCCGTGCTTTTTATTATGGGCAACCATTATGATTGCGGCACCGATTGCATATTCTATGCGCTTTGTTTTGTCGTTTGCATATTTGCTGCCGTTTTTTGCGTTGTTGCTGTTTACGGATAGAGAAGATGAAATTGAACGTTTGCAGCATATTGAAGCACCGCTGTTTGCCAAACGTCGGCAAAAATATGTATGTTTTGCGCTTGCAGGGTTGTTATGTGCCGGTATCAGCCGTGTTTGTTATGTCAAGGCTTTGAATTATATGCCGATAACGGCGCGTGTGGATATATCTTCCGAATTTGCGGAAAATGCGCTGTTTGAGGTTTATAAAGACGATACGATTGCGGCAGAAGCCGAATGGATGCCGAAAAACAATCGCCGCGGTGTGGTTGTTTCTCAATATGGTAATCGTTTGGAGTTGGAACTGAAAGCACTTGCTGACGGTGAAGTTACTATTTATTTACGCGGACCGGATATTCGGGATAAAAACGGCAAACAGGCAGAAGCGTGGGTGAAATATCGTGCATTCACGATAGATGAAAATGAAATTATTAACGAAAATACAAAAGTTTGGCATAATAAACCGTATAAATACATTAAGAAAATAGAAAAAGGTAAAATTTATCGCTTGAAATTTAAATGGCGTAAAGTATGATGATATTATTCATTGGTGAAAAAATTTCAGTATATTAAGTGATGCGGAGGGAAATTATGAAAATCGGAATTATCGGAACGGGATATGTCGGCTTGCCGACCGGAGTAGGTTTGGCAGAGCTGGGCAATGAAGTTGTTTGCGTTGATAAAATAAAAGAAAAAATCGATGATTTAAAAGCCGGAAAGCTGACAATTTATGAAGACGGTTTGCAGGATTTGTTTGAAAAAAATATAGCAGCCGGTCGTTTGAGTTTTACAACTTCAATGCGCAAAGCAGTGGAGGGGGCCGATGTGGTGCTGATTGCCGTCGGAACGCCGCCGCATCCGATTACGCACGAGGCTGATTTGAAGTATATTTATTCGGCAGCAACCGAGCTGTCAACATATCTGACGGATTATACGGTGATTGCCACAAAATCAACCGTTCCGGTCGGTACGGGGGATAATATCGAACAGTTGATTCGTCTGAAAAATCCGGCGGCAAGGTGCGATGTGATTTCGTTACCGGAGTTTTTGCGTGAAGGATTTGCCATTCACGACTTTTTTAATCCGGACAGAATTGTGGTCGGGTCAAATTCAGAAAAAGCAACGGCTGTGATTAAGGAACTTTATGCCCCGTTTGCCGATAAAACAGATATATTGTATGTTTCACGGCGGTCGAGTGAGACAATTAAGTATGCTTCCAATGCGTTTTTGGCGATGAAAATTCATTACATTAACGAAATTGCGAATTTCTGTGAAAAATCCGGTGCAGATGTGACGGAAGTGGCTAAAGGTATGGGAATGGATGCTCGTATCGGCAAACGATTTTTGAATGCCGGATTGGGATTCGGCGGCAGTTGTTTTCCGAAAGATACAATGGCGATGGCATTTATGGGACGTGCTGTCGGAACGCCGATTGAATTGATTGAAACCACGATTGCCGGCAATAATAAACGTAAAGAAGAAATGGCAGAACGTGTGCTGAAGGCAGTTAAGCAGATTCCGAACGCCAAAATTGCCGTATGGGGTTTGGCATTTAAGGACGGTACCGACGATTGCCGACAAAGTCCGGCAATGGACGTGATTGCGGCGCTTTTGAAAAATAAGGCTGATATTACGGCATACGACCCTAAGGCTATGGGAACGGCGTGTCGGATTCTGGGTGATAAAATCACTTATGCCGACGATATGTATACCTGTGTTAAAGATGCCGATGCATTGGTGATTCTGACGGAATGGAAACAATTTGCCGATGCGGATTTGAGTGTTGTGGCGCAATTGATGCGCTCAAAGAAAATTATGGATTTCCGCAATATGCTGAATCCGAAAAATACATTGGCTCTCGGTTTTGAATATCAATGTATCGGGCGTAAATTCGATTAAATTTCAAAACTCAATCAATAGCATTAAACAGTCGTATTCATACGGCTGTTTAACAATATAAGGGATTTTTTATCACAATCCGAAGATTTTGCTTGAAATTTTTATCTTTAATGATAAATTAGCGGCAGTTTTAGAAACTTATGCCCGTGCGAGGCTGTCCGCACATTAGATTTTTTAGGAGAAATAAATATGGTTGTTCGCGTAGGTATTAACGGCTTCGGTCGTATCGGACGTTTGGTTTTCCGCGCAGCTCAAACAAGAAATGATATTGAAATTGTCGGTATTAACGATTTGATTGATGTTGATTATATGGCTTATATGCTTAAATATGACACAATGCACGGCCGTTTCAACGGTACGGTTGAAGTGAAAGACGGTAAGCTCGTTGTCAACGGAAAGGCTATTCGTGTGACGGCAGAAAGAAATCCGGCTGATTTGAAATGGAATGAAATCGGCGCCGAATATGTTGTTGAATCAACCGGTTTGTTCCTCACAAAAGAAAAAGCACAAGGTCATATTGATGCCGGTGCAAAATATGTTGTTATGTCGGCTCCGTCTAAAGACGATACCCCGATGTTTGTCTGCGGTGTGAATACGGACTCTTATGTTAAAGGCACACAGTTTGTTTCCAATGCTTCTTGCACCACAAACTGCTTGGCACCGATTGCCAAAGTTCTGCACGACACATTCGGTATCAAAGAAGGTTTAATGACAACAGTTCACTCAACAACCGCCACACAAAAGACGGTTGACGGTCCGTCTGTCAAAGATTGGCGCGGCGGCAGAGCTGCAAGCGGCAACATTATTCCGTCTTCGACCGGTGCGGCAAAAGCTGTGGGTAAAGTTATTCCGGCGCTTAACGGTAAATTGACCGGTATGTCGATGCGTGTTCCGACATTAGATGTTTCTGTTGTGGACTTGACGGCTAATTTGATTAAACCGGCAACATACGAAGAAATCTGCGCTGCTATGAAGAAGGCTTCAGAAGGTGAATTGAAAGGTATTTTGGGTTATACCGAAGATGCTGTTGTTTCTTCTGACTTTTTGGGTGATGCACACACATCTGTTTTTGATGCCAAAGCCGGTATTCAGTTGACCGATACGTTTGTGAAGGTAATCAGCTGGTATGATAATGAATGGGGTTATTCCAACAAAGTATTGGATTTGATTGCCCATATGGCTAAAGTAAACGGCTAATTTTATAATCGTCATTCCGAGCGATAGCGAAGAATCCAATCAGAGGATTTTACTCGGCTCGGGATGACGATTTTTTTATATAATAAGGAAAAATAAATGCAAGAATACAGAACAATAGAAGATTTGGACAATTTAAACGGTAAGGTTGTGATGTTGCGTGCCGATTTGAATGTACCGATGGATGAAAATTTTCACGTTACCAATACCGCGCGTATTGATCGCACGGTGCCGACGATTAAGACCTTGATGAATAAGGGTGCAAAAGTTGTTGTGATTTCGCACTTCGGACGTCCGGAAGGCAAGGGCGATGTTAAAAATTCGTTGCGTTATGTGGCGCCGGAACTTGAAAAAGCTCTCGGTCACAAAGTTGTTTTTGTTGAAGATTGTATTGGCGAAGTTGTTGAAAATGCCGTTAAAAATATGCAAGCAAACGAAGTTTTACTCTTAGAAAATCTTCGCTATTACAACGAAGAAAAGAAGGGCGATGCCGCGTGGGCAAAAGAATTGATTAAACCAGCCGATGCGTATGTTTCCGATGCATTTTCAACCGCGCATCGTGCACACGCTTCAATGGTTGCGGCACCTGAATTGCTGCCTTCGGCAATGGGATTGTTGATGGCAGAAGAAGTTGCGGCTTTGACTTCGGGCTTGAACAATCCGAATCGTCCGTTAATGGCGGTTGTCGGCGGCTCAAAGGTTTCCACAAAGTTGGATTTGTTAAACAACTTGGTAAAAAAAGTTGATAAACTCGTTATTTCCGGCGGTATGGCTCATACATTTTTAAAGGTATTGGGTGCGAATGGTATTAACGAAGAAAATTCGCTGGTTCAGACAGATATGCTTGATACGGCAAAAGAAATTTTAGCTACGGCAAAAGCTCACGGTTGCGAGGTTGTTTTGCCTGATGATTTGGTTGTTGCTGAAGAATTTGCCGCCGATGCACCGCATAAAACGGTTGATATTGATAATATTCCGGCAACGGGAACATTGCTTGATGTCGGTGCAAAAACGATTGCTAAAATCAATGCAAAATTAGATGAATGTAAGACGTTGGTTTGGAACGGTCCGCTTGGGGCATTCGAGCTTAAACCGTTTGATACGGCAACAAATGAAGTGGCTCGGCACGCGGCCGAATTGACTCAGGCCGGAAAATTGACTTCGGTTGCCGGCGGCGGTGATACGGTTTCAGCTTTAGCAAATGCCGGTGTGGCTGATAAATTCAGTTACATTTCGACTGCCGGCGGCGCATTCCTTGAATGGATGGAAGGTAAAGAGTTACCTGGCGTCGCAATTATGAAAAAATCCGTATAATGGTTTGCTACTTGTAAGCGGGTTGGCTTATGTACCTTTGTTGTACACTGCACCAACCCGCTTACTGCGTATCAGACTCATTCTACGGATTTTTTTATGTGTATTCTTAGAGTACGGTGTTTCTCCTCGTGTACTGTTTGTGTACACGCCGTCGAAATTCCCCTTCGTATTTACCATATTCTACGGATTTTGGAGTGTATGTTCTTTAATGCCGATGCAAAAAGAGACGCGTCATTATAAGGAGGTTGCGACGTAACCGACGTGATAATCTCCCGCGGTGCTGTGCGGTCTTGGGCATTATAACCTCAGAGAAAAAAAGGCACGTCATTCTGAGTGAAGCGTCAGCGAAACGAAGAATCTCCTCTCTCGCTATGCGGTTTTGGGAAAAATAAAGTCACCCCTCCAAACCGATAGGTTTGGTCTTGGGGTCTTCCGCTTTTTATCAAATCAGCCTTTATTTCAATGTAGGTGCCGGAAGAATTTGCGCTACGCAAAGGTCAGATACCTAAACTCGCAGACGCGCAGCGCTGCGAGAGGTATGACTTTATCTTTATACGACAGTACACTGTATGGAAGGAGACTCTTCGACTGCGTTTCAGAGTGACAGTCACTTTCTTCGTTTCGCATTCGTTTCACTCAGAGAGACAGCTGCTTTCTTCGAGAGATTGTCCAAGGACGTCTTCGACTCCTTAGTTCGCGCTATCACTCATCAGAGAAAGATAGTCTTTTCTGCACAAGATATTAGATTCAGACTGTGTCTGCCCAAGTATGACTTGCATCTTTCTTTCAATATCTTTATTAAACAGAGCGTTATTTCTCTGCCAAATGTTCCAGAAACTTAATCTGAATGTCGGCGATTTGTTTAATGCTTTCGATTTCGACGTATTCACCCGAAGCGTGCATACCGTCACCGGTGCCGGAATGCATAATCACGGTTGAGCCTTTGACCGCGAATGCACGCGAATCGGTTGCACCGCCGATATGTTCAAACTCAATCGGCTTACCCATAATATTTTCGGCAAAGCGTTTATAATCCAAAATATCCGGATTATTCTCGTCCATAACAACCGGTGTGCTTGATGATATGATTTTATATTCCACACCTTTAACCAGACATTTTTGCAAGTTCTTCTCTAAATTTTCAACGTTGGAGTTTTCTGTCAGACGGAAATCAAGCAAAGCCTCGGCATAATTTGAAATAATATTTGAAACCTGTCCGCCTTCGATTTTTGCAAAATGCACCGTATCAAACCACGTATCTGTCGGTTGCCGTAAATCGGCTGCATAATAAGGATAGATTGCGCGAATATTCTGCCACGTTTGCATCAAAAGTTCGTTGGCGTCGATGCCGTCCCAAGGTGTTGAGCCGTGAGCCTCTTTGCCGTGTGCGATAATTTTTACAAACACCGGATTTTTACACTTGCTGACGATTTTGGTAATATCGCCGCCGACATCATTATCGAGCACAATTCGTGCGCTGATTTGCGGATAGGCTTTCATAAAAGATTCGGTTGATTTGCTGCCTTTTTCTTCGTCGGTTGAAAGAATAACACCGAATTTTATCGGCAAATTGTGTGCGCAAACATATTCCATTGAGTTAAGTGCAACGGCGGCAAACGATTTCATATCCAAAGTGCCGCGACCGTACATTTTACCGTCTTTGATAATCGGCTCAAACATTTCATCTGCAGCCGGCACGACATCAATATGTCCCAAAATCACCACATCAAAATCTAACGCATTCGTGTTGCGCAAAAAGACCACAGGCGAAGCGGTTGTTTGAAAAATATCAACTTTTGCCGAAGTACCGGCAAACTTATCTTTAATATATTGTGCGGCTCTGTTGATTTCTGCGGCATTTCCGGTTTCGGTGCGAAAACGAATTAAGTCTTGAACTGTTTGCAATAAATCCATCTTTTTTATCCTTATCAATTTAATTTTTACTCTTTTTTTATATCTATACGGCATAATACTTTAAAATAGGTAAAAGGAAAGAGAAAATGAAGTCATTATTTATTACATTATCGGCTGTACTTTTGGCGTGGAGTTCCGTATGTTATGCGCAAACGCAGACTGAGGAAGAAGGTGATGAAACCGGACGCGCTTTACCGCGTATGGTATCGTTACGTTCCAGCAGAATCAATGCACGCTCCGGACCCGGAAGTCGGTATCCGATAGAGTGGGTGTATCAGCAAAAAGGTGCGCCGGTTGAAATTATTGAAGAATTTGAACTTTGGCGTAAAATTAAAGATTGGGAAGGCTCCGAAACGTGGGTGCATAAAGCAATGCTTTCCGGCAGAAGATTTGTGCGAGTGACAAATCCGGGGCTGAATAATGTTTATGCCAAACCGGAAGCAGATGCCAAGATTACGGCGCGGGTTGAGGATGGTGTTGTCGGTGAAGTGGATAAATGTCCGGCGGAAGCACCAGATATGTGTCTGATTAAATTTGAGCGTGTTCAAGGTTGGATGCCTCGTAATGCTTTGTTCGGCGTATATGATGACGAGGTAATCAAATAAGCCGTGAAACAAGAAATTACATTCAATGCTGATGCGGAGCTGATGGCGCTGATTCATCGTTGGCAGGATTGGTTGTTGAAAGAACGCGGATATTCAGTACATACACTTTCGGCATATTCACGTGATTTATCGATTTTTTTGCGGCTGATAAGTCCGGATAAAATAATTTCGGTCGGTGAATTAGAGGCGTTGGAAGTGCACGATTTTCGGCGCTTTTTGAGTAATCGGGCGGCGCATTATATCAATAAATCTTCGATGGGACGTGAACTTTCGAGCGTTAAGAGTTTTTTTAAATGGCTTGATGTGAATGATATTTTGAAAAATCCGGCAATCAGTGTGATTACCGCGCCGCGCAAGCCGAAAGTTTTACCTAAAGCATTGGAGGCAGACGATGCCTTTAATTTGCTTGATGAAGCGGTCGGGGTGGCGAGTTGCGCGTGGCAAGGACTTCGGGATAAAGCGATTTTGATTTTGCTTTACGGTTGCGGATTGCGTATTTCCGAAGCCCTTGCGCTTAATGTCGGTGATATTACTGCCGAGAGCGAGTTCCTTCGCATAAAAGGTAAGGGGAATAAAGAAAGAATAGTGCCCCTTCTGCCGATAATCTGGCAAAATATCGATACTTACCTTACAAACAGCCCGTATTCGAATAACGTAGGAGAACCGTTGTTCTTGGGGGCGCGAGGTGAGCGGTTGAGTGCGCGCGTGGTGCAGCGTCAGGTGCAAAAGCTGCGCGGTCGTTTAGGCCTTGCCGATACGTTGACGCCCCATGCCTTACGCCATTCTTTTGCTACCCAGTTGCTGCAAGAAGGAGTTGACTTGCGCTCCATTCAGGAATTATTGGGTCATTCATCCTTAATCACAACCCAGCGCTATACCGATGTTCAAACCCAAACACTGCAAAGAGAATACCATAAAGCGCATCCGCTTGAAAAGCAAAAATAAAATCTTGAGCCGAAATTTGTACCGCATTATACAAATGATGTGTTGACGGCGCAATAAAAAAAGAGGTCCGACCTTGCCGCAACCTCTCTTTGATACTCTTTAACAGAAAATTATTTCAATTTCTTTTCAACGAATTCTTCGTGCTTACGAGATTTTTTATCAAACTTTTTTAATGTAAGCTTTTCCGGATGCGTTCTCGGATTTTTTTCTGCCAAATAGAAAGAGCCGGTTCCTGCGGTGCTTTCCAACTTAATTTTAATCTTTACTGCTTTTGCCATTTTTCTTACTCTTTTTTTAGGTTAAAAGTTAAAACATTTAGGCGCATTATACATATTTCTACACGCTTGTCAATAGATATTTATACAAAAGTGAAAAATTTTTTTACGATTTTAAAAAAAACTACTTGACAAAAAATCGGGGGGGTAAACTGAAAATAGACATAAAGATTTTTATGAAAGGACAAGACAATGGAGTATAAAACAGAATTTGAAACACGAAAAGATGTAAAAAAGATGTTTGTTGCAAATGGCATAGCACTTTATTTTGTTCCTGATGGAACTGGTAAGTATGAATTTTGCAGCAAAAATACGGAATTGCAAAAATGGTGTGAAACGGTAAAAAACAAACGAGTGAAAGCAAATGCACTGAAATTTGTTGTAGGTGGTGCCCGTGATTATATGAAAGGCAAAACCCAGCTTAGAGATACAAGTGCCAGTGTTACGGCAAATTGGAAAGATAATCCTGTCGGAACACTGCAAAATGTTTTGCAAGCTAAAGGAATTATGCCGGAATATTCTGAACCTGATGAATTTATGGGAAGGATAGCTGTTACTTTATATGTTTCTGGGTATGATGATGTTGTTATGGTAGCGCAAAATCAAAAAGAAGCCCGTAAGGCTTGTGCGATTGAGTTTGCTCAAAAATATTTAGGAATTGATGTTGCAAAAGAAGCGCAAAAAGTCGCTGACGCACCTAAGCCGAAACAAGCTCAACAAACCCAACAACAGCCGCAAACAACAAAATTACCGCAGACATTCGCAGTAAGTCCAGATAAATGCGGTGATTGGGATAGAGATGCCGTGAGTGCATTGCAAATTTTCTGCCAGAAAAACAAAATAGCTGTGCCGCAATATTTCAACAAAGGTACATCTCAAGGATATGTGACGCAAACAACCATGACCTTAAAATGGGGAGATGTTGAAGTTACGAAATCGGCCGGCACTAAACAAGATGCTAAACAAGAATGTGCTCGTGCTTTCAGAAAAGAAATTTTAGAAGCACCGAAATCTAAAGAACAACAAAAAACTCCAGCATCACAAAATCAAGAGCGCGGGGAACCTGACCCGACAAAGTTCGGCGGCTGGAAAGAACATCCTTGGCTTACTTTGCAGGATTATTGTGATCATTATCATATCAACTTAGATATTGATACAGATACTGTGAGTGGTCCACTTTTAACGGTAGGCAAAGAAACTTTCGAAGTGTATGATCCTTATCATAATGAAATGAGTGATAGCGAAATCAAAGATGATTTAGCCAAGTTTTTCTATAAAAAGAAAGTAGAACCAATACTCAAAAAACAACAAAAACAAGCTCGTGATAATACTTCCGCTGATGCTTTGCGTGATTTTCCTGTACCGAATATGGGTGAATATCAAGAAAAGGATAATTTTGCTTGGGCAGGTGCATTAAATCAATTGTGTGCAAAGGCTCATTTACCTCTGCCGGAACTTGTGGAAGCTGCTATTGTTAAAAATGGTAAAGAGACAAGATGTCATTTCCCGAATAAATTTAATCTTAAAGGCTGGAGAGATGATGAAACTCGTGTAATGTATATGAAAATGGCTGGCATTGCTGGTAAAATTCGCGGTGAGGGTAAACAATTCAAAGATGCTCAGCATGATGCTGCTAAAAATTGCCTACACTTAATTTGGTATGACCATAAAATCACTGAAGCTAAAGAAGAAGGTAATGATAAAATGGTAGAATTTTATATCTCCCAAAAGCAAAAGTTAGAAAAGAAATGTTTGGTCGGAACGCAGATGCATAAACCTCAACCACAAAAACAGCCGGAAGTTAAAGATTTTGACCAAGGTTTAGAATTGTTGAAAGCAAGATTCAACGGCGGCCGCGGCGGTAAGAAATAACTCTAACCGAATTTATGAGGATAAAATAGATATTCCCCAGTTTACTGAGGAATATCTATTTAAATTTCATTTTTGAGCAATTTAATCGCTTTATCCAAATCGTCGTCCTGTTTGAGACGACTTTCACGCACACAAACATCGTTTTCTTTGCCCGACAAGCATATATCCGGCTCAATACCGTTTTTGTGAATGACCTTGCCGGACGGTGTAAAGAATTGTTCTGTGGTCAAAACCAATTTGCCGCCGTTGGTCATTTCCGTTACGTTTTGAATGGTACCTTTGCCGAAAGTATGCGCGCCGATAAGTTTGGCTCGGGATTGTTCTTGAAAAGCACCGGACAAAACTTCTGCGGCAGAGGCGGTTCCTCCGTCAACCATTACCACCATCGGTCCGGTGAACAAAGCTTTGTTGCCGGCTGTATAATAATGTTTGCTGCGGTTATTGCGTCCGGCAGTATAGGTAATGATTTCATCTTCGCAGAACATATTGGCAATTTTTATGGCTTCATTCAACATACCGCCGCTGTTGCCTCGAAAATCCAGAATAACGCCGACGGCTCGAGGGTTTTCGCGTAAAGACTTTTCAACCATTGCGGCCGATTGTTTGTTAAATGTACGCATTTTGATATAGAGTATATTTTTAATCATACGGTCGGAATACAGGGTATAAATCACATTATCACGTTCGTGCTCGACATATTCAAATTGTGAATAATAACCGGAGTATTTATCCATTTTGGAGGTCATACCCTTCATCATTCGGTCAACCAATTCAAAGTCCTTCAGTTCTGCAAGTTGTGATATTTTTGTAACATCGGTCAGCAGTTTATGTACCGCATCAATCCAGCCGATAATGTCTTCATTGTTTTTCGGGAACGGCACAACACTTTTAATACGGTAGTTGTAATATAAATAGAACCTGTCGCGTCCTTTGGTGATTTTAAGTGCTTTATCAAGTTCCGGTAATGTTTTTAAACCGGCGTAAATCATTTCGGCATTGTCCACCGGCTCAAGATATTCCTTATTGACGGTCGTCAGCATTTCATTGATGACGCGTTTATCAATTGTGCCGGCGGAAAATGCGGCAGTTGACCAGAGCAAACAAAAAGCTAATATCAGTTTTTTCATTATCTGTCCTCAAATTCTGCGGTTAAAACAGTGTGGTCCGAAGCTTTTTCTCCGGCGCGGAATGCTTTATCGATTGCGCAAGATTTTAAACAATCGGTCATCGCCGGTGAGCTCAGAATATAGTCAATCCGTAAGCCTAAATCATTTTGAAACGAACCGGCATTATAATCCCAAAAAGTATAGCCCGAACGTTCGGGGTAAAGGGTGCGGAATGTATCATACCAGCCGGTGCGAAACAAATATTTCAGCCGATTTTGTACTTCCGGCCGATAGAGTGCATCTCCTTTAAATATTTCCGGATTATAGACATCTTGCGGCGTTAAAATCACATTAAAATCGCCGCCGAGAATTACGTCTTTACGGTTATGCAGCAGATTTGCGGCGTGTTGCAAAAAAGAATCCATCCATTTGAGTTTATATTCAAACTTCGATGTGTCGGTCGGATTGTTATACGGTGGATTACCGTTCGGTAAATACAGCGATGCAACGGTATATTTTGCATTGTTTATTGTAACCAGACATTCCAAATAACGCGCGCTGTCATCTTCAAAATTCGGCAAATTTTCCGATACGATTTCAACCGGATGACGGCTGAGTACGGCAACACCGTTATAACTTTTTTGCCCGAGAACTTTTGCTTCGTATCCCAGCATTTGAAAATCAAAAAAAGGAAAATTATTAAATTCGGTTTTGATTTCTTGTAAGAGCAAAATATCGGGGTTATTTTGTTTGAGCCACGTACATATATTGTTGATACGGGCATTGACGGAGTTTATGTTAAGTGTTGCAATCTTCATCTTTTGTCTTTCTTTTTTTCTTACTATAATCGTTTTTTGCCAAATGAAAAGAATTTTTTTATTCTGTTAAGTGATTTTAAACCATAAACGGATATAACAGACTCAAATTATGAGGAGAATGTATATGTATCAGGATTTTTATAATAAAAAAAATGAGGAATATTTAGATGCCTTCAAACAAAAGGTTGCCGAACAGAAAATTGCAACAATGGAAGAACGTCGTCACGAGTTGGCACGTTCACGCAATAATTTTCTGGGAACGCTTGCCGGCGCCGTGTTGGCTGTTGTTGTCGGTTGGTTTATTTTGATGCCGCAATATAAGCAAACACAAAAAGATGTGCCGACGATTCGTCGTTCGGAAACAGCGGCGAAGGTTAAGCCGGAGAATCCGGGCGGTATGGATATTCCGAATCAGGATAAAGATGTTTACAGCATTGTCGAAAAGAAAGAAACGGATAACACCGTGGTCGAAAACTTGTTGCCGACACCGGAAGAACCTAAAGTTCCGGATATTGTGCCGGAAGTAACGGTCGATACCGAAAGTCTTGATGAAGCGGTTGAAAAAGTTGCTGACGGTGCGGAAACAGAGGTTCCGAGCAAGCCGCAAGATTTGTTGGCAGATGCAACGGAAGCTGTTGATAATACAGCTCAAAAAGTTGCCGATGTTGCAGAAAATACAATTTCGGAAACGGAAGCTTTAGCGCAAAAGGCCGAAGAAGAGGCGAAAGCAGCGGCAGAGAAGGCTAAAGCCGAAGCCAAAGCAGCCGAGGAAAAGGCAAGAGCGGAAGCTAAAGCCGCTGAAGAAAAAGCTAAGGCCGAGGCCAAAACCGCTGCGGATAAAGCTAAGGCGGAAGCGGAAAATGTTGTGGCAAAATCTGTTGCCGGCGGAAAGTGGCAGGTACAATTCGTGGCTTCCAAAAATAAAGATGCCGTTGAAAAAACGTGGGGAGATTTAACAAAAAAATACAGTATGTTACAGGCTTATGCTCACGAAGTGCAACGTGCCGATTTAGGTTCGCTCGGTGTTGTTTACAGACTGCGCGCCGGTAATTTTGCCACCAGAGATGAAGCGGCAAAAGTTTGTGCGGCGCTTAAAGCTAAAGGAATGAATGACTGTATCGTTAAAGAGCGTTGAGAATGAAAGCGATTTTACCGGCTTTTTTATCTTGTCAGGGCGCACGCCTGAGCGATGATGAAAAACGTTTGTTTGAACGTTATAATCCGCTCGGCGTGTGTCTTTTTTCAAAGTTTTGCGCCAATATTCAAAATAAAGAACAGGTTCGGGCTTTGGTGCAGGATATCAAAGAGGCAATCGGACGCGAAGACGTATTGATAGCCACAGATCAGGAAGGCGGCAGAGTGCGTCGTTTGGTTGAACCGGAGTTTACGGCCGTTGCCGCGCAGCAAAAATTAACAACAGCCGAAATGGTGCAAATGCACGCATATCTGATTGCCAAAGATATGAAAGATTGCGGCATCAATGTGAATTTTGCACCGGTTTTGGATACACCGAATGAAAAGACATCATCGGTTTTACAAGGCAGATGCTTTGAAAAAAATATTGCCGAACTCGGACGTTCTATGGTTGAAGAATATATCAAATGCGGAATTTGCCCGTGTGTGAAGCATTTGCCCGGACACGGGCGGGCAACGGTTGATCCGCATTTGGAACTGCCGGTTATCACCGAAGATTTGGAAACATTACAAACGGATTTTGCGCCGTTTAAAGCGTTGAACGATGCGCCGATGGGAATGGTGGCGCATATTGTTTTGACTGCGGTTGATGCCGATAATGCTACAACGGTTTCCGAAAAAGTAATCAAAGAGATTATTCGCAGGCAAATCGGATTTCGGGGTTTACTTGTCTCTGATGCAATTGTGATGCGGGCGCTGAAAGGAACGATTGCGGAACGAGCGCAACGGTCAATTGCCGCCGGTTGTGATATAATTTGTTTGGGAAATGCCGGTTTTGAGGCTAATGTTGCATTGTGTGAAAGCGGTATCAAATTATCGGAACAAGCGGAAGAATACTTGAAAAAAATAATAAAACTTACTGAAAATAAAGAGAATTTTATAAATTATGAATATGTGAAAAATAAATATTGTGCTGAACTTAAAAATATTATATCGTATGATTATAATTATGACGCAACGGAAGTATTAAACCGTTTGCGGAACGCTTAAATAAGGAGAAAAAGTATGGGCGGATTTATGGGTTGGTTTTTAACTTTTGTGATTGTGGTAGCTGTTTTTAATGCCGAAAAATTGCCGGCGTTACGTGAAATGTTTGAAGAAAAATTCAGAAACAGCGTCGATGCGGCCAAAGAAGGTTCCAAATTAGCCAAAGATAAATTAAAACAAGTCAAAACGGATATGGAAAATAAAAAGTCGGCACCGGTCGCACCGGAAGAGGCGGAAGAAAATACACCGGAAGAAATTGCTGCCGAATTACAGGTAATGAGTAAATATGTGCCGTCTGAAGAAAAAAAAGCGGCAGACGATACGGCAAAGTCTGCTTCCATTCTGGATCAATATGTGCCCGATACGGAAGAAAATACACCGGAAGAAACAAAATCTTCTGCCGATGAAACCGAAGATGAAAAACCGATTGATTTGGAACATCGCTATTAAGCAGAAGCAGATTTTCGATATATTTATTTCTGAAAATTAAGGTAATATTAAATAATATTGCCTTATATTTTTTATATGTTAACATATCGGAAAGTCTATCTTATGAAAAAAATATTGTTATTGGCAGGAATATCTTGTTTATTTGCATTTAATGCCGAAGCATTGGTGTTACGTCCGTATATTTCGGTTAAAGGAAAAGCGGCTCTTACAAATAATCAGCTGAAGGTTGTTCATCGAGACGAGTTGCGAGAATATAATCACGATATCAAAGTGAATGAATTTGTGTTGGGCGGAAGCGCCGCTTTCGGGTTTATGCTGCCGTTTAACTATCGCTCGATGCGTATGGAGGTGGAATATACGCAAAATCAAAAAGCGGAAAAAACGGTGAAAGCACAGAAAAGCGCGCCTGATATTGATGCTTCCGTTGAAACCAAAGCCGTATTTTTGAATATGTATTATGATTTTCAATCAACATCGGCTTGGGTTCCGTATATCGGCGGCGGTATCGGCGGGGCAAAATTAGAATCGGCTGTTGCCGAAGAAAGCGCGGATAAATCTACTTTTGCGTGGAATGTCGGTTGCGGTTTGCAATATCGTATGTCAAGACACGGTTCTTTGGATTTGGGATACCGGTATGTGGATTATGGAAATTTCAAACGTAATCATAACGATACGTACAAATATTTGGAAAATGATAAAATAGATGCCGCAGCGCATGAGGTGTATGCAGGTTTTCGCATTACTTGGTAACAAAAAATCCGTATAATGGTCTGCTACTTGTAAGCGGGTTGACTTATGTACCTTTTGCTGTACACTGCACCAACCCGCTTACTGCGTATCAGATTCATTCTACGGATTTTTTAGTGTATGTTCTTTAATGTCAGTGCAAAAAGAGACGCGTTATTATGAAGAGGTTGCGACGTAACCGACGTGATAATATCCCGCGGCGCTGTGTAGCCTAGGGCGTCATAAAAAGACTAAAAGAAAATGGCGGTTATCGTGAGGAGTGCTTAAAGCACGACGTGATAATCTCCCGAGGTGCTGTGCGGTCTTGGGCAAAAAAAACAACGTCCCCCTCCAAACCGATAGGTTTGGTCTTGGAGTCTTCCGCTTTTTATAAAGTCAGCATTTATTTCAATGTATGCGTTAAAAGAATCTGAGCTACGCAAAGGTCAGATACCTCAACTCGCAGACGCGCAGCGCTGCGAGAGGTATGACTTTATCTTTACACGACAGTACACCGTATGGCGGGAGATTGTCCAATAATGTCTTCGACTTCTCGCTCATCCGAGAACGACCGTTTTATTTTGCGACGTATCTGACTCATTCTACGGTTTGTATGTTCTATTCTTTTATTTTATTATTTCTGAGCGGGGTTAGCAGTTTCGATAAAATAGGCATAAAGTACATAGCAAGCGGCGAGGGCGATAATAATTTCTACAATTGAAATAAGAATCGGTGCAAAAGACAGAATATTCAAAACATTCCAATCAAAAGCGCCGACCAATCCCCAGTTAATTCCGCCAATTATGGTTAATAAAAGTGCCGTTTTTTGTAATATCATTTTTCTCTCCTTGTTTTCTGTGTTCAAGCGCAAGCAAACTTTGTGTGCAAAATACCGAATAATATTTGCCAATCTTGCGCTGTTCTTATAACATAAGCTCAAACTTTGATAAATCAAGATTAAGAAAGGAAGAAAAATGTCGGAAAAACTTGCTTTGATTATTGCTACTTATTTCGGATTGGGATTATCACCGAAAGCACCGGGGACAGTCGGTTCGGTCGGGACAATACCTTTAGCGTTTGTGTTGGTGTATTTCTTCGGTATTTACGGAATTATCGTGGCTGCGATCCCGATTGCGGTTATCGGTATTTATGCAACCGATGTGTTGATTCGTGATCAAGAAGAAAAAGATCCTGGCAAAGTTGTCGTTGATGAAGTGGTCGGGCAGCTCTTGGCATTTTTGTTTGTGGCAGATGCCTTAAAAGGAAATACCGAATATTGGTGGTTGTATCTTGTCGGATTGGCCGCTTTTCGCTTTTTTGATATTTGTAAAATGGGACCGGTGAAATGGTTTGATTCCAAGATTAAAAACGCCTTTGGGGTAATGATGGACGATGTGTGTGCCGGTTTGATGGCCGGTGCGGTTGTTTGGGGTGTTAAGACTTACATCGGTGCAATGATTTAAGGCTTTTAGCTTGACAAATTTAATCGTTGACATATAATTACGATAAATTTGTAATTATTGTTAAACTATTAAATATTGTTATTATGCAGAAAATCCAAACAAAAGACGGTAAGAATTATCAGGTACCCGTATATGTGGTAATTTCTGATTGTGATTATGCAACTCTGCTGATGGCGTTTCGTGACGCTGTGCAAAAGTTTTACGGCAACGGTTGGATGTGTCATTATACGGAATGCTTTAAAGCGACAGATGAAAATCCGCAGTTTCTTCTGCAGAAAGTCGGACGCTGGGATCCTGTGGCATTTGCTATCGGTGTGGACTATAAAAGTGAACCGTATGTATGTCCCTTTCCTTGGTTGATATTTGTTGATTATCGCGGGACGGAAGCAATTACAACTATGCCAGATCGCACAATGCGTGAGAAAATATATTTGCGCAAGATTATAGATACGTTTAATGAAACACAAAAAGATTTTGTTGACCGTGTCTATGTCAATGCGACTTCTCGTTTTACCGGTGCTTATGATGTGATGAATGTGCCGGAAGATTTAGTCAGAGAAAAGACGGTAATTTTCCGCTCGGCGCGGGAATTGTACGAAACTTTGCTTGCCGATGATATATTTCGCGGTGTAAAAGAGATTTAGCTCTAAATCTGTAAGTTTTTTCAGGTGAACTGTCCGATTTTACGAACGGTTCACCATTTTTTATAATTAGAGAAAAGTGCTTTTTTACGTTATATTTTTCTTGAGTTAAGAACTATTAAATAAAAAAACGCTCTTGGAACTATCCGAGAGCGTGTAAATCTCAAAAATAGGGGTTATTGAGCCAAGCCTTTAAGGCTGTTGATAATGCTTTCGGCTGCGGATTTATTTTCATCTGTTAAGCCGACGGATTGCAATGCCAATTTTTTTGCACACGTTGCAACCAGTTCATCTGCCGTTGCACTCAATCCTTGTGAAAATAATGTTCCGGCAGAAAGTTTGTTTTGTGCTTCTGTCAGCATACAAGCCTGCATTTTCTGACGTACCGAAGAATTGGCATCTGTTGCGGTTAATCCGGAAAGAAAACCGCCGGAAGAAGATTCGGCACAGGCAGCCATTGCCAGCATTACGCTTAAAATCATCATTTTTTTCATTATATTTTCCTTTTAAAAAATAACATCACGGATACAATCTAGCGCGATATCCTTTGTATGAAAAGAAGATTATTTGATTTATCAAAAGGATTTTGTGTCGGTCAGCGGGAACGCAGACGTTTTTGCATCATCAATGATGCAGCGGTCTTGTCTTGTTCGGAAGTTTGCGTGTCGTTTTTTTGCTGTACGGCAGGAGTGTTGCGTGTCGGTAAATATTTTTGCAGTAAGTTTTTCGGATTGATTGATGATAAAAATTGTTTGAATTTATCGGCATCGTCGTGTATTCTGAGCATCAGAGCGGTACGTGCTTTATGTTCGTGATCCAAAAAACGTGAATATGTGATTTCGGCGGCGTGCGGTGCCCAGCGTAATGTTTTGGCACCCAGCCACTTTGCGGCGTTTGCCGTGTTTGCGGCAATTTCCGTAAGTGTTTCTTTAGGTTGTTTAATCAACTTTTTGGCATCTTCAAGCAAAGCCTCTTTAAAATTTTTCATAACATCTTTTTCATACTTTGCATAAAAATCTCGGTTGATATTTCCATAGTTTTTTTCGTCATAAATATTATATAAGCCTATATTTTGACGCAGTTTTTGCGCTTGTTCCTCATTTAGATTTTCTTGTTGGATTTTTGCCGAAGTGGCGTAAAGCAGCGGTGCTGTAGGCTGAATGGCACAACTGCGGTCTTGCAGATTATAACGATAAGCATTTTCGCTTTCAATCAAATCAAGAGAAAAAATATCTTCTTTGCGGTTGCTTTGTTTGAGTGTATTCTCTATTTTGCTGACATTTTCGGCATTGGTTATATCTGTATTTGCGCGCCATAATCGCACAATATCATCGCAATTCAAGCCGGCATCTTGCAAGCGGAAAATCGATTGTTGAATATTGGGGTCCATAATATTGATTCCTTCGCTTTGCATTCTGAAACCATCGGCAACATCTTCTTTTCGGAGACCTAACTTTTTATAGTCTATCGCATAAGAAATCGAATCTTCCGGAACATAAACGGTTGCATCGTGCGCCGTATCATTAAATAACAGTTCCGGATTTGAAGAGCCGATGGGATTGCCGTCGGAATCGTAAAGTGAAGATTTTGTGTGAGAATACCAATGTTTATTGGTCGTGTCGTTCAAATCATCTCCCGTTCGTTTTGCCCAACTTTGTGCCGCCGGCGGATAATATGTCAGAATATATTTGTCTGCGGCATCTTGCGGGAGAATGGCATTATTGTGCGGTTTAATTTTTTGAAATCCTTTTGCTTCTGCCCAATGTGCCAACATAGAAGGCTGCGGCAAAAATTCTTTATCCATAGCCGAGAGAATCTGCGCATTTTGCACAGAATCGTTATAATCGGTCATCACAATGTTTGTCATATCATTGGTGAGGGTTTGTGCAATAGGGGAACCGTCTTGATGCGGCATAAAGCGATTGATTAAAGAAGAAGCAAGCAATGTGATACCTTCACGCAAACGTAAATCGAGATGCGTATTTTCGGCACCTTCCGTTTGCCATTGGGCCAGCTGCTCATCAGCTTTATCTATAATCCGTTGCCATAATCCCATAATAACCTCAGGTATTTTATTATTCTATGATTTTAATTTATCATATCTTTTTTTGTTTGTCATCAGATTTTAAAAAAAAATATAAAATTTGTCAAAAAATATCTTGACAGTTTTGTCAAATTGACGTAAATTGAAAATATCAAAACAATAATTATGCTTTAAGGATTATAATATCTCGTATGTTGTCAGTTTCGGCACAAAAGCATAAGTTTTGAAAAAGTGAATTTTCGTGTTTTCCACATATTGTTCAACTCAAAACCAAAAAGAAATGAAGAAATTCGTGAAGTTCTTGACCGTAGTGTTTACCATCGCACTGGTGCTCGTACCCGTAACGCTGCTTGCCGGCGGATTGTATCTCGGTACAGGTCCCGTATGGGATGTACTGATGATTGCCGGCATTTGCACCGTTCTGGCGTTTGCCTTTGGTAAGTTCCGTCGCGTGCAGAAGGCCGAAGAACGCGCTGAACAGGCAAGGTTTATGGTTGGTCTGGTCGGTGTGCTGTGCTCATTCCTTCCGCTTGCCGCACAAGCCATCTTCTGCCGTATCGGCACTCCAGCCATACTGGTGTGTGAAAGCGCTATGGTGTGGTTGTTCTTGCTGATGACCATCGGATTGATTAACGCTCTGATGGAAGAACAGCCGGACAACAGTCTGCTGAAGTGGGCAATAGTACTCGCAACCGCGTGGATTGCCATTTGTGCGCTCGGCGGGATTCTCGATTTCTACGAGTATTTCAGCGGCTGTGCAGTTCCTGAGCGTCTCTGCGGTATCTTGGGTGTTCTGGCACCGGTGACCGGTATCGGCGCTTTCGTATTCGGGTTCTTCGGCGTACTTAAAGCAAATATGCGTCGCTGAACCGCTGAATGTGACTGACAATGTTTAAAAAGAATAACACCCTTTTTCGGAAACGAAGAAGGGTGTTGTTCTTTTTTGTTACGGGATTCTAAAAAGACCATTTGAATGTACCGCGTATTTCCTGTTGATTATGTCCGTGTTTGTTGTGTGCGGCCGTGTATTCAAAACCAAACGACAAATCTTTTGTCAGTCCCAAAGCTGTCTCCGCTTTATACTGTAAACGGTTGCCGAAACGCGCTGTGGCAAAGGTATTTTCTGCCGAAAGGTGTATCCTGAGCGGCGAAAAATCGGCAAATATTCCGATTTCCGGCGCCAAACCGAGCCAGTAATTATCGGGAATAAATTCACCGTATTGTCCGTGCGCGTTTAATAAACCATAAAGCCAGAAACTATCTGTAAGACCGAATGTTTTACCTATTCCGAATTCAATATTTCCGACGTAACCTTCATCTTGATTTTGCGGGTTATATTCACGTTTTATACTGTAATCCGTTTTATACGAATACGGCGAAAATACGCGATTTGCCGGTACCAGAGAATAAATTTCCAAGCCGGTGAATTTTTGCAAGACCAGTTTATGTTTCTGATTATACCACCGCCACGCTGTTTCCAAAACTTTTACGCCGGCACCGCGGATAAGGCCGTTGTTGTCGTCGGTTATACCGGTGTAGGCCGGACGAATGTTTATTTGTTCGAAACTTTGGTGATTATAAACACCGCCGCTGAAACTCAGTTGAAACGAACCGTGTGATAAACTCGGGTCGTACCCTTCCGGTTTTAGTTCTTCCGCAGCCGGCAGGGCGCTTCGCCGCCGCAATACCGCAAAACTGTTTTTGCGATAGTCTTTGAGTTCCATTTTTCCGGCGCTGTAAATGTATTGATAATATTGGTATTGTGTTTCCAAAACTTGTCGTTGCTCGGCTTCGGTCAGTTTCGGCATATTATAGTCGTGATCATTGATTCCTTGGCGAAAAGCGGCATATTGGGTATGGTTCATCTGTTTAAGCTGATGTTTGATTTTGCTGTATCTGGCCGGCCGATAATTTATTTCACCGACCAAATTCGGCACTGCACGTACGGTTTTCAGTGTGTCAAGCGGAATGGCGTAATAATTATAGTGATTGCTCAAATTTAATTCCGGACGTACTGCCTCAAGAAGTTCCAAAATCATATATGAGCAATTTTTGGTCAGAAAAAAATATTGAATCTCGGCATCTTTCATTTCATAAAGATGATTAACGAACTTAAGCTGTTCTTCTTCGGTAAGATTAAGCCGATATTCCCAAATATCACGATTTTCGATATTGTTATAGGTGTTGATAACCGTCCAATACGGACTTAAAGAATATTTACCGTTATATCCGCCGAGGAGACCTTTTAAAATAAACGCAATTCCCGAATCCGCACCGGAGGCGGCACCGAAATTCGAGCCGTGCGCCAACATTTGTGAGCCTTTGCGCGCCGTATCGATACGAACCAACGTATGACCGAACATTGATGCCGGATTGCTCATAAAGGCGTCGGTAAAAAGCAGGGTAACGCCCGCCGGTTGTACATCTTGCAAAAATTGTTGATATTCGGTGCAATCACTTAAATTTCCTGCAATAAATCCTTGTTTTTCCAATAAATTAAAGCGAGTCGGAAAACGACATTTTGTATCACCGGTTTGAAATGATGTGATTTCGGCTTGTAATTCGTCTGCGGGATTTGTGCGCCCGTTCGGACTGAGATAAAAAGTGTCTGTTTCAATGAGGCCTTTATAACCACCGAATGTTTTGTGATAATGCAAAAGTTTGAGCCATTCGGCACTTTGCGCAAAAGCAGAAACTTCCGGCGCGGCAACGGCGGAAAGCGGAAAGAGCAGGGCAAACAAATAAATTAAAAGTCGGTGCATAGAACTAAACAAACAAAAAAGTCATCCCTCGATTTCAAAAGAGATTATTAAGGAATCTTCAAATTCTCAATAAATAATCGGAAGACCCCTTGACCTCGCGATGCTCAGAGGGGTGACTTTATAAACAATTAAGCGTGTGCGATTTGCATAACGCGCATTGTGACATCAACTGCTTCAACATTGTCATTCGGGAAGATGTATGCAAAGTTTTGCTGAACTTCTTTACCCAAAGTCGCGCTGTCGACATTCATAATACCGGCAAGTGTTTCAATGGTTTCACCTTTACCTGCGGCGGCATCCATCGCAAATTGTTCCATATTATCTTCCAAAAACGCGAGCATCATTCTGCCGGTACCGCTGGTAACACGTCCGTTCGGGTCACAGCCGGAAGTACCGAAGGTAATACCGAAAGTATTATTGAAAAATAATGTGTTGTTTGTGGTAATAGCCAAAGACTGCGGAATAATACCGGATTGACCGCGCCAAGCCATAGAACCCAGACCGCAACCGCCGGTCGAGTCAACGGCGTGCGCCGGAGCAGTTAAAGCTATACCTGCGCAAAGAACCGCAGCGCCTAAAATCTTTTTCATTATAAGTTCTCCTTATTAAGTTTATATAACAAAGTTACTTTAGCACGCCGGCTTGAAATGTATAGTTCAACTCAAACTTTTGCACAGATTATTTATTTGACAACAAGGATTGAAATGAAGTATTGTCATATAAATTTAATAGACAATTATTAAAAAACTTATACGTCAAAAACAGATGTATAAAAATTCATAAAAAGAATATGAGAAAAATGTATTATTTATCCTCTTCTTAAACCGATTTTCTTATCAATAAGCGCTGTCAATTCCGCTTCATCTTGTTTGCTTAACAGGCCGTAAAGCGGAATCGAAAATGCGGTAAAACCGGCGTTGTGTTTCTGTAACCAGTTATATTTGTAATCGATTCCGTCGTGCGGTATAAGCGCAATGATTTTGCGCATTTTGAAACAGCAATAAACTTCACGTTCTTCTGCATAGGCAATATCGGACCATTTGAGCGGATTGTTATGGTCTATTTTAATACTTTCGTCGGTTATGATTGCCATAACTTGCGGCCGCACATACTTATAATACCATACACCCCAAGAAAACAACACAGCTCCGACCAACACATACATTTGCGGATACAACCAAATGCGGGCACCGCATAAAAAGCACGAACCGATGAGCAATGTTATCAGAATGTTAAAACAAAGCCAAGCATTCAACGGTTTGAAATTGTAGTAATATGTTTTATTCATTATAATTCTCCTTGTCGTTAAAAACAATTGTATCATTTAGAGAATACTCTAAGTCAAGTTTTTTCTTTGATGAAGCTTGATATTTTAACTAAGGTATTGATGTATACGCGTGTTTTTAATGGAACAAAATATAGATATCCCCCAGTAAACTGGGGGTTCTATAGAAAAGGCTCTCTTTGGAGAGCCTTTTCGTTACAGCTCCAGTCGGAGCTGACCTAAATCCTGTCGTCCTTGAAACTCTACATAATGTTTGATTTTTTCCTCATCTAAA
>JAFVBL010000026.1 GCA_017479985.1 Alphaproteobacteria bacterium
ACTGCAAATGAATTTGGGTGTGGCGGCGTATCACGAATTTGCGGACCCGTACGAAACCGAGCTTGAAATGCAGGGTATGAGCGGTCGTTTCAAATTGCGTGACGAACGGCGCAAGGATAACCGTATGGTCGTCCGCGGCGGATTTGACTATAAATACAGCGAAGAAATGTCGCTGATTGGGACAATCGCCACATTTATTGACGGTACGACGCATACTAATGCTAATTTAGACTTCCGCTACCATTTTTAAAATCCGTCTAGCTGGTAACTACTTGATATTTTTCTCCTCGTGTACTATTTGTGTACACGTCGTTGAAAAATATCGGCGTATTTACGCACGCTATCCGGATTTTTGGGCGTATGTTCTTTTAGGTTGATTTATATACTTCTCTTGTATACCGCGCCGACCCGTTTACGGCGTATCAGATTCATTATCCGGATTTTAAGAGAGTCTGTGCTATATTTATATTTTCTGCTTGTGTACACGTAGTTTAAAAATATCGGCGTATTTACGCATACTATCCGGATTTTGGGATGACTTTATTTTTCCCAAGTTTGCATAGCGAAAGAGGATATCCGTCAGTCGTTTCTATCCATCGAGGATGACTGTGAAGCAATAGGTGATGTATGGAAAAACAATACTTTTCTTGAACTAGGTATTAGATAAAAAACACCTCTCGAACGGCAATTCGAGAGGTGAGGGAGTTTAAAACTCTTCTTTGTGCTTAAATTAAGCTGCTTTTGTTTTCTTTTTTGAACTCTTGGCGGATTTTTCCGAAGTGTCATCAAAATCATATAATTCGGCAACCGATACTTCCGTATCTGTCACGTTGGCTTTACTGATAATGTAATCAATGATTTTTTCTTCAAAAGCCGGTGCGCGCAAATTTTCAATCGCTTCCTTATTGCGAACATAATATTCAAATACCATTTGTTCTTGTCCCGGATATCTTTTTGCTTCATTCATAATCGCTTTGTTAATATCTTCAGATGTCAGTGTAATCTTTTCTTTGTTGCTGACTTCGGACAATACCAACCCGAGCTTAACACGGCGCAGAGCGATATCTTTGTATTCTGCCAGAATGTCTTTTTCATCGCGTGCTTTGTCAGTCTCATCAAGGCTGTTATTGGCTTTGGCGTTTTGATATTGTTTTTCGATTGCCTCAAATTCGGCATCAATCAATTTTTGCGGAACTTCAAACTTATAGTCCTTATCCAAAACATCAAACAGCTCGCGTTTTAATTTCAGACGAGATGCATTTTCGTAGTCTTCCGCAATGCGCTTTTCAATGTTGGTCTTCAAATCAGCCAAATCTTTTGCACCGACAGACTTTGCAAATTCATCATTGATTTCAACCGGCGTATATGTGCGTAATTCTTTGATTGTGGTGACGAACAGAGCTTCTTTGCCGGCCAAATCTTTTGCGTGATAATTTTCAGGGAAAGATGTTTTGACATTAACCGTTTCGCCGACTTTGTGACCGATAAGTTGGTCTTCATATCCCGGAATAAACGAGTTTGAACCGAGTTCCAACGGGTAGTCATTACCTTTGCCGCCGTTAAATTCAACTCCGTCAATCGAGCCGACAAAATCTATTACAACCACATCACCTTTTTGAGCGGTGCGGTCTTCTTCAACTTTTGAAGTGTTGCGGCGTGATGCGGCAATTTGCTGAACAGCTTTTTCAACATCTTCCGCCGGCACTTTGGCTACATATTTTGTGAGCGAAATTTTAGAAAAATCACCTAATTCGATTTCCGGCAGAACTTCTGCTTCCATTGTGAATTCGATGTCTTTACCGTCTTCAAATTTATCAAGTTTCACGTCAGGCTGAGCGGCAGGACGCAAATTATTTTGGCTGATAACTTCATTGACGGCATCGCGTACCATATCATCAAGCACTTCACCCAAAACCGACGGACGATATTTCTTTTCAATCATTGCTTTCGGGGCGTGACCGGCTCTGAAACCCGGAACTTTAAGGTCTTTGGCAACTTCTGCCAGTTTTTTATCGACTGCGGCAGCAAAATCGGCACTTGCAATCGTAATGTTGTATTTTTTGTTTAAACCTGTGGATTTTTCTTCTTTTACCTTCATCTTTTTTCTCTAAAAATTATGTTAAACCGTTGAATTGGTGCGGATAAAGAGACTTGAACTCATACGCCTCACGGCACCGGAACCTAAATCCGGCGTGTCTGCCAATTCCACCATATCCGCACAATTTCTTATATTCAGGCGGCAGTAAAGCACATTTATAATGATAAATCAAGCAAAAAACACTGTCATTACACAAAAATATATTGCAAAATTTTGATTTTCAGATATAAAAAGGGCAATTTAATGAAAAATGAGAGGAAAAAATGGCAGAAAAAATCAATCCGCGTAAAACTTTTGCGATTATTTCGCACCCTGATGCCGGTAAAACCACATTAACCGAAAAGCTGTTGCTGTTCGGCGGTGCTATTCAGCAAGCCGGTGCGGTTAAAGCACGCGGTGAAAATCGCAAGGCACATTCCGATTGGATGAAAGTGGAGCAAGAACGCGGTATTTCCGTGGCGTCATCGGTGATGAATTTTGAATATAACGATATTACGTTTAATCTTTTGGATACACCTGGACACGAAGATTTCTCCGAAGATACGTATCGCGTTTTGACGGCGGTTGATTCGGCGGTGATGGTGCTTGATTCGGCCAAAGGTATTGAGGCACAGACCAAAAAACTTTTTGAAGTCTGCCGCTTGCGCAATATTCCGATTATGACATTTATCAACAAGCTTGACCGTGAGGGTTTGGATCCGTTTGAATTGCTGGACGATATTGAAAATACTTTGGCGCTTGAAGTGACGCCGGCAAGTTGGCCGATTGGCAGCGGTAAGGATTTTCTCGGGTGTTATGATTTGATTAACGACCGCTTGATTTTGATGAATAAAACCGGAAATAAATCACAAATCAACGATACGATTGAAACGTGCAACGGTTTGGATGACGAAAAGCTTGATAAATTACTGCCGGCACACGCCGTCGCCAAGTTGCGCGAAGATGTGGCAATGGTGCGTGAGTTATGTCCGACGTTTAATATGGAGGATTATTTATCGGGTTCGCAAACACCGGTGTTTTTCGGCAGTGCGATTAACAATTTCGGGGTACGTGAAGTGTTGCAGGGGCTATGTGAATTTGCACCTTTACCGCGTCCGCAACCGAGTGTTGAACGTGTTGTCAGTGCCGATGAACCGAAAGTAACCGGCTTTATTTTCAAAATTCAGGCCAATATGGATCCGAAACATCGTGACCGTATTGCCTTTATGCGTATTTGTTCCGGACATTTTAAACGCGGTATGAGCTTGTTGCAAATTCGTACCGGTAAAGAGGTGAAAATCGCGACACCGGTTATGTTTTTGGCGCAAGAGCGTGAACTGACGGAAGATGCGTATGCCGGCGACATTATCGGTATTCCGAATCACGGACAGCTCCGAATCGGAGATACTTTGACCGAGGGTGAAAAAATTCACTATACGGGTATTCCGAGTTTCGCGCCGGAGTTATTGCAATCGGTGCACGCCAAAGATCCGCTGAAATCGAAGCATTTGGCAAATGCACTGCAACAGATTGCCGAAGAGGGCGGTGCGAGTATTTTCAAACCGATGTCGGGCGCCGAATATATTGTCGGTGTGGTCGGTGTGCTGCAGTTTGAAGTTATTGCCGACAGGTTGCGCACGGAGTTTAATGTTGATGCCGTATTTGAACCGACACAGTATTTTACGGCACGTTGGATAAGTTGTGAAAATAAAGAAGTACTTGAAAAGTTTTATCGTACAAATATGCTGAATCTGGCGGAAGATTACGACGGTGCCAAAGTGTTTTTGGCGCGTAATGCTTGGCATTTGGGTAAAGTCGGTGAAGATTTTCCGGAAATTAAATTGCATAAAACACGCGAACAAAGTTTTTAAGCGGATAACGCAAGACAACGGTTGCATTTTATAAAAACCGGCATATAGTAGAGATAATTGTTTAATAATTATGAGGGTAAGTCGATGAAATTTGTTTTGTTCCTGATAAAAACCTTGTCTGTACTGCTGTGTTTGGGGTTGCTCGGTGCATATTTTTATTATGCGTTTTTTGCCGAAACAAAGAGTCAGTTTATGGCAGATGCCTCTCTGTTGTTGTTTGTGCTTTCCGCCGTGGTGACAGCTTTAACGATTGTTTTATCCGAAAACAAGGTCAAGTCTGCACCGGCAACGGGGCTTGATGCGTATTTGGCAGAGTTGCGCAAAGAAGAAAAAAATACGGCCAAACAGATTCAAAATGCATTGCCTAAAGATTTATTGCCGATGCTTGAAAAAGCGGTGGCGGCAATAGGTGAAAACAAAGAGGCTATGAATACCACGCTTTTGGACAGTAAAACCGCTTTCAGTTCCGCCTTATCCGAAAATAAGAATGCGCTCAGTTCATTGCTGACGGAAAATCAAAGCTCCTTAATGGCTTCGGTTGCCGAAAGTATGCGCATATTGGAAACGCGTTTGACGGATAACAACAATTCGTTCGGTGCAACGTTGAATAATTTATTGGAGCAGGTGACGGCTTTGGCAAATAAAAATACGGCGCCGATCAATATGGCTCTTGAGAATATCAATGCGCGCTTAGATGAGTTGGAAAACAAAATTGTCAGCAATCGTGTCGGCAGTTTGGCGCAAGATAAGACGTTTGAAACGCCGCAAGATACGCCTGTTTATGATTTTCAGACGCCTTATACCGAAACGGCAAATACACCGGAAAATACTTATGAAACCAGTAATGATTTAAATACTGATCCTATGACGGCGGATACGTCGGGATATGATTTTAATGCTTGGAATAACACACCGGCAGAAGATACTCAGACGGCGGAACCGGCCGCAGATGCATACGATTTCACCACGCCGGCGGCAGATTCGGTCAACGATATTGCAACAGAAGATGCCGTCAGCAATGTATCAGAAGCGGAACCTGTCGCAGATACGTCGGGATATGACTTCAGCGCTTGGGATAACACACCGGCAGAAGATATACAGACGGCGGAACCGGTCGCAGATGCATACGATTTTACCACGCCGGCGGCAGAAAATGCTGTTGCCGATACGGAGACACCGGCAAGCGATGAACCGTTTGCGTATGATTACGGTGCGACGCAACAAACTAAGGCTGATATGGACGAAAGTGTAAGCGGGTATGCCGACGGTTTGGCACCGAATACCGAAACAGACCAACGCAACGCATTTGATGATGATTTATCTGCATTGGCGGATTTGGAAATTATGCAGGAGCCTGTTGCGCCGACAGCCGAGCCGCAATTTGATGAAATAGACATAGATGAATTTCTTAAGGGTCGGACAGACGTTAAAAACTAAGAGGAAGGGAAATGACGCAGTTTGAATATAATCCGAAATCACTCAAAGCAGATGAGTTTATTGGTAATAATGAAATTTTGGAAAGTTTGAAGTATGCCGATGAAAATAAAAATAACCGCACACTGATTGAGCAAATTATGACAAAAGCACGTTTGGAAAAAGGATTGACGCATCGTGAGGCGTCGGTGCTTTTGGCGTGTGATATTCCGGAAATCAATGAGCAGATTTTTGCGCTTGCCAAACAGATAAAGCTCAATTATTACGGCAATCGTATGGTGTTGTTTGCACCTCTGTACCTTTCAAACTATTGTGTCAACAGTTGTGTTTATTGTCCGTATCATATCAAAAATAAGCATATTTTCCGCAAAAAAATGACACAGGAAGAAATCAAGGAAGAAGTGATTGCCTTGCAGGATATGGGGCATAAACGGCTTGCAATCGAACTCGGTGAAGATTCGGTCAATAATCCGATTGAGTATGTGCTTGAGAGTTTGAAAACGATTTATTCGATAAAACATAAAAATGGGGCTATCCGTCGCGTGAATGTCAATATTGCCGCCACGACGGTCGAAAATTATGCAAAGCTCAAAGACGCCGGTATCGGGACGTATATTCTGTTTCAGGAAACATATAACCGCAAGTCATATGAAACGCTGCATCCGGCAGGGCCAAAGCACGATTATGCGTGGCATACGGAAGCAATGGACCGCGCGATGCAGGGCGGAATTGATGATGTCGGTATCGGTGTGTTGTTCGGACTTTCGACCTATCGCTATGAGTTTACCGGACTTTTGATGCACGCCGAACATTTGGAGGCTGTACACGGTGTGGGACCGCATACCATCAGCGTGCCGCGTCTGCGTCCGGCAGACGATATCAATACCGATGATTTTGCCGATTGTATCAATGACGATATTTTTGCAAAAATCGTGGCTTGTTTGCGGATTGCCGTTCCGTATACGGGAATGATTATTTCAACACGCGAGAGTCAAAAAACGCGTGAACGTGTGTTGCAACTCGGCATTTCACAGCTTTCCGGCGGTTCAAAGACATCGGTCGGCGGTTACAGTCACCCTGAAAAAGAGGAGCCGAATTCGGCACAGTTTGATGTGATTGACGGACGCACGCTTGATGAAGTTATCCGTTGGCTCTTGGAAATGGGGTATATTCCGAGTTTTTGCACGGCGTGTTATCGTGCGGGCAGAACCGGCGACAGATTTATGGAACTTTGCAAAAACAAGCAGATTCATAACTGCTGCCACCCGAATGCGCTTTTGACGTTGCAAGAATATCTGACTGATTATGCGGCGCCGGAAACAAAGAAAATCGGTGAAGAATTGATTGCGCGTGAGGTGGCGACTTTGGCTCCGCAAACACAGATTACGACTAATAAATGGCTCGAAATGATTAAAAGCGGCAAAGGACGTGATTTTCGTTTTTAGCTAAAGGAAGTTAATCTAAAATCCAAGGTGTTTTGAGACGCGGACGATGCTTTTTTAAGCGTTCGGAGTCACCTTTGCTGTTGCTCATCAGCGCGTCAATATCGGATTTTTTGGTGGCATAACACGCTTCAGGAAACAGACAGCTGATTTTGAAAGTCTTAATCATATAGCGCACAATCTTAAACTTTTCTTCGTCGGTCAATTCTTCGAGAGCTTTAGAGATAACATAGTCAAAATAGGGAACTTCATAACTGCTTTCGATTGTTTCGGTAATGCGGACATTAAGACCGGGCAATCCGTAGCGTGCTTCTTTCATTTTAAACTTCCTTCCAGAATAAAAAAAAGGGTTCTACGTCAAAGGGAGGGGCAAAGAGTAGTATCCTAAAGCTTATAAAAGTATATAATCACAGTTTGACCAAAAACAATTTTAGGGAGAACTACTCAATGCTTAAAAACGATATTATCACAAAAAATGCAAACATCAATATAAAAAATAGTCAAGAATACCCGCAAAAGATAATAGTAGAATGCGAAGATGAAACGGAGTATTATTGTCCGGTGTGCGGCAGCTATCATCTACGCTGCAAGGATACACTATTAAGGAACGTAAAAGGCATCAGTATTGGAGGTAAACCGACGATATTGCAATTTAAGACGCATAAGTATAAATGCGAGGATTGCGGACATTATTTCAATGCCAATCCCACCGGATTATTAAAATATCAGCACGCAACGGAATTCTGTAAGAAAGAAGTATTTCACCGTCATTG
>JAFVBL010000042.1 GCA_017479985.1 Alphaproteobacteria bacterium
GTATCAGGGAAGCTTCCCTGATACTTAAACATTATTTATGATATTTTTGTACTTCTTTAACTCGTTCTTTTCCATAGAATACCTCTCGTTTGAGATATTCTACTGTTCCGTTTTTATTTTTGGAATCTCCGTTCCGTTTTATATTTGTTTTAACAAAGCGCTCAAGCATCTTGACAAAACAATCAAATCATTATATTATGTATGAAATAGAGCAAATTCAAACAAGGGAGCTGTGTTATGGGTAGCATCAAAGAACGTATAGAAAATACCAAAAAGCGTCTTGATATGTACACCGAAAAGACGCCAAAGGCAGTTTCGGAAGTAGTGGCAGATTCTATAGAGATAGATAATCAGAAAGAGTTTACAGAATGTGTATATCGCGCCAGAAGAAAACACGGTAGTGTTATATCGACAGTTACGACAGACGGTAAAATCATCAGCGCCAGACAAATTAAAAACGACGGGAAAATATATTCCGTAGCCGTCAGTGACGGTTCTTTCAGTCTTTATGAACCGGAAAGTCACGATGTTGACATCAGCGGTGCCGGACGCAGTGCAACTCATAACCTTTACGGCGCTAAGCATAAATACTTGCCTTCAACCATTATAACGGTTGAAGCAGAAGATAAAAGCAAAGTATCTTTGGTTGCTTACGGATATTATCTCCGAACGGATCCCGTCAGTCAAAGTACAATAAATGAATGGCAACGCCGCGGAGCTGACTATTATGTATGCCAAGGTACTAACATTTCGGCTCAGGGTGTGGCTTTGATAGATGATAAGACGGAAGCATACGAAAGTCTGCCTTTTGATGTAGATATTAAAGATTTGAAAAGTGTATATGCATATTTGAAAAGAACAGGTTCCGATAAAGCAAAATTTTTTGAAAAATTTGTAATTGTCACCGATGAGGAAAAAGCAGCCTTCAACAGTCAAAAATTTGTAATTGTCACCGATGAGGAAAAAGCAGCCTTCAACAGTCAAAATAAGACACAAACAACTGAAAAAGGAAAATATCGGGGATTGAAGAAAATTGCCAAACTTGCTGTTGGTGTCAGTGCTTTGGCGTGGCTGAGCGGTCTGGGACAATCAAACACCGCAGAAAAAGAAACTTCAACGAACGAACAAAAAACGCGTGATTCCGTAGAAGTTAAGACAACCGAAAGTATGCCGTCCGCAAAAATCGTGCAACAACCTGCGGAAAACAAATCCGACAGTGTTTTTGTTCAATATCAAAAAAGTGTCCGGAATCGATAAATTTACAAATATCTGCATTACCATAAGGTTTCAAAAATCTTTATGAACGGTACTTTCCGCACATAGCAAGGCCGCGCCGATAAGTCCGGCATTTGTACCGCAAAGCGCCGGTTTGACCATTGCCGGATTGCGGGGTTGCAGCAAAGACAGCGCTGTCGAAACTTTAGCGTAATCCACGATTTTGGAAAGACTTCCCGAAAGCACAAAAACTTCGGTATCCAACAGACCGTTTAAGAGCTTTAAGCCGGAAATAAGATTTTCTTCCCACGCATAATATGCTTTGCGGGCACTTTCATAACCTTGCCGAGCCAGTTCATAAATTTTGAAACAATCGGACTCGGCTACATTATATTGTGCACCGAACCGTTTCAAATCTCTCCCCGAAAACGGGAAACTAACCTCCCCCGTGGCGCCGCATTTACCGCGCAAAATCCGTCCGTCACAGATGATTCCGCAGCCTGTATCTGTTCCGAGCGTCAGCATTATTCCGTTTTGCACACCGCGCAAACTTCCTATTTTATATTCCGCCCACAGTGCCGCATTGGCATCATTTTCAATGAGAAAAGGTGTTTTTAAAATATCTCCGAATTCAAGATTTTCATACCCCGAAGGCAAATTATTCGGTTTTCCCTGTAATTTACCGTTAAACACAACACCTGCCGTAGCAAGTGCTGCACGTTCGTATGTATATTTCATCGTCGTTTTTTTGAAGATTCGGATAATTTCATCGGCTGACTTCGGGGTCGGCACGGTTTGAACGTTTGTCAGAACCCGACCGTTTTCATCAACCAACGCGTAGGCAATTTTTGTTCCGCCGATATCAAAAGAAAGTATTTGCATTTATCTCTCCCTTTCATTTTCCGTTTCATCGCGAAAATAACCGCGTGCCACCGCAACTTTCGGTCTCAGAAACAAAGCCGCCACATTAAACTGTTTTTGCATTTCCGACGGATAAATCCTTTCAATACGCAGCATAAGATCTTCTTTTGTCTGATATCCTATCATTTGCGGCGTCAAACAATCTATCAATGTGCCGAAATTCTCAAAAATAGCCATTCCCAAGAAATCACATTCCATTTTCTCCGACGGATTGTTGATATTTATATATTCAATAACATCGCCGATTTTAAGGGCTTGCCGCTTTTTATCAAACAAACGCAGGTCAATCCGCCTGCCCGCACGAATTTTATTGAAGGAAAATTCATTCAAATCCATCTGATATTTAGCCATTGCATATTTCCTTTTGTTTGAATTTATCAAAATCAGCATACCTATTTAACAAAGAAAACGGCCTGTCGTCAAGACAAACCGTTCTCTTTTTGATATTATTTGCATTTGCAAATTTCAAGTTCCGTATCGATGAAGCGCACTTTATAGTCAAAGAAACGCGCCCATTGCTTACCGAGAGGCACATCAACGGTTACACCGTATTCGAAATCGGCAGGATAATCGCAGAAATTGCCGGTTGTCAGTCCCAAATAACCGATAACCTCCGCCGTTTTCTTGCTCTCAATGCGCCAACCGACCGCAACCGAACCCGAACCATACACACACGGCGTGCAGATGACTTCTTGCTTAAAGTGTTTCCGCGATGCTTGTTCAACATACTCTTTCAGCAGCAGATTCCGGTCAATTTTGATTTCTGCACCGAACATTGTAATAAATGCAATTTTTTTCATATTCTTATATTTTGAGATAATAATAATTCGTTCTAAAAGGAGCTTACATACCTTTCCTGTCAGAATACGGAAGCTCCTGAGATGCGGTTTTCTTTTATGCGACTACTGTGTAAATTGTGCTATAAAGGACAATTCCCATTTTGCTTTATACTGACCGCTGGGCCTACATAACCGATTGGTATTCGCCGCTGTTTCAAAACCGCCCATAAATCAAAGAACGCTTAAATCTAAAGGATATATTTATAATAAAAAATTTAATCGAGTGTACGCTTATTTTATTTTAAAATCAAGCTGTTTTTGTTTCTCTTGACATTTATGGTGTTGCCTTATATTTTAAGCCTTAGAAAATTATAATTATAATATGTATTAAATATTGAGGAACGGGAACAAATCAGAGCCTCTTAAAAAATCCCGAATATTATGAAGAAAGAAATTATCGGCAAAATTTTGACCGTTGCGGCAATGGCTTGTCTGACATTTATTTTTGCCGCCTTATCAAAGCATTACGATGTCTTTGCCTTCGGTTTTCGCAGTGATTCTGTGCCTTGGCCGGAACTACTTATTTTTTGGGGCGTAATTATTTTGGTTGGTCTTATCGGAATCGGTTTTTTATATATAGCCGATTCACGCAGTGCCGTATTATTGCTACTGATGCCGTTTGAGATTTGGGATAATATCTCGGAAAAGCACGGCAAACGCCAACATCTTATCAACGTGTTTTTGTTGGTTTTGTGTGTAGCTTTTGTCGTTTACACCACCAATCTGGTAACGATTTTGGAACATCTGTCCGGTGAACACTATTGTCAAATGCCGACATTCGGCGGTTTTCTGGCAGTGCTCTATGCTTGGGTTATCTTATTTGGAACCCTTATTGTTTTCGGTTGGCTCAGCGGTTTGAGCGATGCCCACATTAAGTATTGCAAAAAATGCGCGGAAATTGAAAAGAATCTTAAGGCAGAACAGCAGAAAACAGAACGCAAACGTGAAAAACGTCGTCGGCGACGCGCTCGAAAAAAACAGAAAATTCAACTTGAAAAACTGACTTCATAAATCTGACGCCCGACTTACAAAAGTTCGGGCGTTCGATTTTATTAAAAGCTTTGCTGAAAACCCCCATTTTAATGGGGGTTGAAAGTTCCCGACGACGATGTTATAGTAGGTTATGGAATTCGTTCAAAGTCAACATAGCGTATACAGACTGAGTTACCATGTGGTATGGGTTTGTA
>JAFVBL010000027.1 GCA_017479985.1 Alphaproteobacteria bacterium
CACGTGGTACAACCAACCCATCAAGTGTTGAGTTTCTTTAGAAGCGGAGATTCTGATCTTTACGAACGTTAATTCTAGTTTAGATCAATCGTCCGCTTCTTTTTTCTTTTAACACATTTTTTATATCATGTCTTTAAGTAATAAAATGCTTTTAGATGAATCAATCGATGCAAGTAAAGCTAAAGAAATAAAATATTATCTTTTAGGAAAAAAAGATATTGCGGAAGGTAAAGCAGAACCTATCGAAAATTTTTTTTGAAGAATTAGAAAAAAGATATGGTTCAAATTAAAAAACTTCCAAAATTTGCTGAAACTGCTTTTCAAAATTTAGATTATATGAAAGTTAATAATCCTAAAATTGCTATAGAAATTAAAAATGAACTTTACAAAACTATTATTGATTTATCCAATAATTATAAAATACATACAAAAGTAATTGAAGTATATTATAGAGCTTTAGGATATAAAAGAAAATTTGTTTTGATTTTTAATATAGATGAAAAGAATGAAATGATTTAACTATTTATTTATATAGTTACTATGTCGTGATAAATTTAGAAAGTAAAATTAAAAATATAGAAATCGTGCGTAACTTTTAAAAAGATACATTTATGTCAGTTGAGCCAAAAAATAAAGTCACCCCTCCAAACCGATAGGTTTGGTCTTGGGGTCTTCCGATTTAAAAAGGCGTAATAAACAATTTTGCTTGAACAGTGCGAATTTTTACAAAAAAAGTTATACGTGAAAACAGCGTGTTATAAAAAAATATCAATTATACATACTTGAATGTATATTTATTTTGTTGCTTTTTTTTCATTTTTGAATTACATATAATTTATAAACAAATTTTAAGGAGAAAGAAAATGAAGAAAATTTTGTTTTTAACGGCGTTTTCGCTGATTTTCAGCCCGATGCTTGCCAATGCGGAAACAATTTTGGTGGTGGATCAAAATAACATTGTTCGCCAACAAATATATACACAGCCGATGGGGCAGCAGGTTGTAGTTCAACAGCCGCAACCGGTGTATGTTCAGCCGCAACAGGTTGTGGTTCAGCAGCCGGCGCAAACGGTAGTTGTTCGCCAACACGCACCGCGCACATATTACTATGATTCGGTAGCCACCGGAATGTTGGCGGGCTTTACGGGAGCCGTCATCGGACACGCGTTGTTCGGGCATCATCACGGCGGACATCATCACAGACATTAGTCTGCCGTGAAATAAAGCAAACTTAAAAATATTTTATGAACTCCGCCGCCGATATTATATCGGCGGTTTTCCTTAAACAATGCTGTTAAGATAAAGTCAGACTGTGCAGTATCGCTTCAAAATCATCGCGTTGAGGCGAACAAAGATAAGCACCGACTTTAATGTTGTCCGTATCGTTAATCAAATAAAATTTGCGCAGCTGAATATAATATTCACCGTCAAGCGAATAACTGGCGATATAACAGCCCTTGCGCTTTTTAAGGCGATACCAGACGTGCGTTGTTCCTTGCGGCAAAGGAATTGTTGCCAAATCGGAATATCCGGCGTTTGTCAGAGATGAGGCGAGCATCGGTGTATTCTCGTTTTCATACATAATTGATGCCTTGAACCAGTTATTGACATCGGAACGCAGCATAATACCGCATTGGTCAAACGCTCCCGGATGCTCAAAACTCCAATCCAAATCGCAACAGAAATCCCCCAGAACATAGCTGAAGAAAAAATGCCCGTCATCTTTTTGAAAGTCATAGCGTGCACAACACCAAAAATCAGTGCGATATTTTGCGGCTACGTGCATTCCGTCATCATCAAAGCGCACGCGTTGCGGTTCGTTTTGCCAATCAAATTCTTTCAGGGTTTCGAGCAGCATTAAAAACTCCTCACGGCATAATTGGGAATACCGTTGACAATCGATTGCAATTCCGACGACATTTTTTTCGGCATAATGATTTGCAGAGTGATAATTTCGTCACCGGTAGTGCTTTTACTTTGGATTCCTTGTCCTTTCAGACGTAATTTGTCACCGCTTGATGACAGCGGCGGAACTTTAACCGCAACCTTGCCGTTTATGGTCGGAACGGTGATTCGTGCGCCGTTGACCGCCTCTACAAGGGAAATCGGCAACTCCAATAAAATATTGGCGCCGTCTGCCTTAAAATACGGGTGTTCCGTCACATTCAGCGTAATCAGTATATCGCCGTTTTCGCCGCCGTTGATGCCGGCATTTCCCATACCTTTCAGCCTCAGAGTCTGCCCGCTTTGCGAGCCGGCCGGAATCTTTACATTTATGCTTTTACTGCCGAGGTTGACCGTTTTTTCCATACCGCGGGCGGCATCTAAAAAGTCGATGCGCATATTGTATGACACATCTTGCCCTTTGCGGCCGCGCGGTGCTTGTTTTCCGCCGCCAAACTGCGAGAAAATGTCTTCACCGAATATAGAAGAAAAATCAAACCCTTGAGCACCACCGAAACCGCCACCTGACGAACGTTTAAATCCGCCACCGAACGGATTATCGCCGGTGCCGAAACCGCCGAATCCGGCACCGAAACCGGTCGGTTTGCCATCGGCATCTATTTCTTTATTGTCATACTTTTTGCGCTTTTCCGGATTGCCGATTATATCATAGGCGTTTGAAACTTCTTTAAATTTTTCCGCCGCCGCTTTGTCGTCTTTATTTAAATCCGGATGATATTTGCGCGCAAGTTTCCGGTATGCCGATTTAATTTCGGCTTCCGTTGCCGTTTTGCTGACGCCTAAAATTTGGTATAAGTCCTGAGCCATTGCAATTTTCTCCCTGATAAAATTATATAGGAAGAAAATTATTCACTTGCAAGGTCAATACACTCAAAGGTCGCCCTTCTTTTGTGATTTCTGTTCATATATAAATCACGCAGATAAGCGCTTTTGCCCGGATTGATATCATAGCAATAACGCGATGCCAATGTTGCAACTTTATCCACGCGTACATCGGAGTATTCGTAGACAACATAGTCGTCGCCGGTTGCTTTGACCACAATGTTGCGGCGATAGAAATCGTCTTCCGCCGGCTGAACCACGACTTCGGCATTCGGCGAATAAGTATAAACCTGTGTCATATCAATATCTGCCGGAACGGTTTGTATTTCCGGCGCCGCTGACGGCGCTTGCTGCGGGCGAGATGCTTCCTGCTTGGCAATACACGATGCGCACAACAGCGCAAATAACCCGATAAATGCGATTTTTTTCATATATCCCTCTCTATCATAACCTTTTGGTTATACTCTTTTGATGAGATTATATACCTTAAGGGGTTAAGTAATCCTTAACGGCGTTTTGCCCAAGCCTTAACAATTTTTCTTGCCAAATTCGGCGTATGGCATATATTAGTCATAATATTAACTGTGCGGAGTACGGGTATGGTCAAGACAATATGGAGTTTAATGGATAATCGGCGCGGCAGTGTCGGACAGGCGCAAGGGGTTCTGGATGCGCTTGATGAGGCTCAATTTATTAAAACGGAAAAAAAGATTGTTTATACCAAATTTGCCGGTTTGCCCAACTGGCTGCGCGGACGTACGCTTATCGGGGTTGCCGCCGAAAGCAGAGCGGAAATTTGTCCGCCGTTTCCGGATTATGTTCTTTCCATCAGCCGTCGTACCGCACCGATTGCGCGTTATATTAAAAAATGTGCGCCGCAAACAAAAATTATTCAGCTGATGCACCCCGGCAATACCGGTCTGACTGATTTTGATTTGGTAATTGTGCCGGAACACGATAAAAATAAAAAACACACGGCAAATATTCATTATATTGTCGGTTGCCCGCATCGGATAACGTCGCAATATCTGCAAAACGCGCGTGCAAAATGGCAATCCGAATTTGCGCAATTGCCTGCACCGCTGACGGCAGTTATTATCGGCGGCGGTATAAAAGGTAAGACGTTTCCGCTTGAAGACGTGCGAAACTTCTGTGCCGAAGTAAAAACACTCAAAGCGCAAATCGGCGGTTCGATTTTGATTACAACCTCACGACGTACCGGCGCCGAGGCGGAAGAAATCATAAAAAAAGAGTTGGCGGATATTCCGCAATATAACTATTATTGGGGAGATACGCGAGAAAATCCGTATGCCGGATTTTTGGCTTGTGCCGACAATATTGTTATTACGGCCGATTCTGTTTCAATGTGCTGCGAGGCAACCGGTACCGGAAAACCGATTTATTTGTTTGTCGGCGGAGAAAATTGGTTGACGGCAAAGCATCGTCGCTTTGCTCAATCGCTGATTGACGGAAAATGTGCCGCAAGTCTTGATGACCCGAACGCCGATTCTTTTTTGCCGCAACAAAGTCTGAATGCGGCAAAAGAAGTTGCTGAGCTGATTAAGGCGCTTTGAGTGGATAACATACTGTTTTTATGAGTTATTTCTATATAAATAAATTTTGCGGAAAAAGTTGACAAAATAAAAAAATGTGATATGATAATGTCACATACAAAATAAACAGGAGATTTTAAAATGAATAATGAGTTCGGTAATTCGAAAATTGAGCAAGTGTACGATGATTTTGTGCACAGCAAAGGTAACTACGATGACCTTATGGAAAATGCTTTGAAAGATATGGGAGATGCCGTCAGAGGTGTTAAAAATCGCCGTGACGGTTTTTCTGTTTCAGATGATATTGCCGCTTTGATGGAAGAACACGGCGATAAATTCGGCAAAGCATTAAGCTCTGCTTCTGCTGCCGACAGAGAAAAATGGGCACCGCAACTGGCAGAAATTCTGACGGCCGCCACTGATATGAATCCGGATAATACCGAAAGTATTATAAAAAGTGCCTTTGAACTTGAAAAAGCATATCACGGCGCCGATTCGGGTGTGTTGCTGAATGTTGCGGAAAAGGCAACTTTCCGGCATCCGGAACATTTGGAAGAAATTGTTGCCGTTACGGATAAGCATTTGCAAAATTATGATGCACAAAGCGATAAAGATGCGTCGACGTATAAGGCTTTTTATAAAGTTTATACCAATGCTGTCCGCAAAACAAGAAAAGCCGAAATGCGCGAAAAAGCGTCGACGGTTGCCAATGATATTTTCGGGAAAATTGAAATAGTCAAAGGTAATGTGACAGTTGATAAGTTGTTGCAGCGCGTCAAAGACAATCCGGCAGATGAAACAACGCAAGATGCCTTTGAACGCGGGTTGGATATGTTATTGACAACAAAACCGAAAGAAGGTGCCAAGGATGTTTTGAATAATCTGAAAGCAATTACGAAAATTGAAAATCCCGAAGACCGTGCATTTGTTTATACCGTCGTTATGACCTCGTTGGAACGTCACGTTGATGGCGATGATGCAAAAGCAAGTGCAGTGTTTAAGGCGCTTGACACGATGATGCAAGCTGAAAAAGACCCTGAAGTTCGCAAATCCGCTGTGGTTTCCGCAATGGGCTCTATACAGCACGGTATGGTTGATGAAACCGGCGCATTAACCGTTATTGCAGGCGGTAAGGAAAAAGAAACATTCCGCACTTTGAAGAGAATGGCGGAATCGTATGGTAATTATGCAGGTTTTAAGGATTTGTTGGCAAATACGGCAGAAAAATATCAGAAATCGCCTGCAGTTACGGAAGAACTGAAAGCAGCGATGATGAAGGCTCTTGATTATGAAGAGAGAAACAATGTCGAAACAGATGATTCTTCCCGGTCTCAGTTTGAAAAAGACGTGTTGGCGCAAAAGCGCGTGCGCGACAATAAAATCCGCTTGGATACGCAAATTTATGCGCTTTTGAATATTCCGCACAAAACAAATAAATATACACGAGACCCGAGCAAGCCGCAAATGCCGGTCAAATCAGATATGCGTAAGGTTGTTAATTTGCTCAGCCAATATCGCAAAATTGATGATGATTATCTTGTAACGGCTATTTTTTCAAAAATGGATAAGGAGAAGTTTACAAACGTTGATGACGCGATTTTGGATTCTTTTGAACGTGCGGCGCCGCGCATTAAAGGCAGTGACGAAATTAAGGCAAAATTGACGGCAATGCGTGCTAAAATGCATACGCAGGGGATTCAGGCGAAAAAAGCGCAGGAAATGCCAAAATGGCACGAAAAATCAGAAACAAAGCCAAATCAGCGGATTTCGTTCAGTGTCAAGGATTTGCCGGACACAAGCTACGGAAAATAATATATCGACACTAAATCAAAGCGGCGTTTGAGATATAATGCCGCTTTTCGGTTTGGGTAGGCGGCGATTTGTTCTTCGGTTTGCCTGTGATTAAGTGCAAAACAAGCCTAAAATGTAACAAAAATGTAACAAAAAAGAGTGGTATTTTAAAGAAAAATGTGTTACACTAAAACAAAGTATTGGGATTCGATTATAGGGTAAATCGATGTATATATGGATATTGTTGGCTACAATTATGGTAGCGATGACGTTTTTTAATGTATCGCCGCGTGTGGATAAAGAACACGCGCTCAACGAGATTCGCGCCGCAACGGTGACAAATCGCTTTAAAGCAGAACACGAAGCGATGCTCAAAACAATGGAATGCGAGATTATGTATAACCGTAATAACGGTTGCTGGGATACGGAAAATCGCGGAATGGGATGCACAAGCAGTACACCGCGTCAAAGTGCCAACGGACCGGTTAATGTCGGTTGTTTTAATCCGGGGTACGTACGTATGCACTCAGGCAGTTCAGATCCGCGTTTCAGCTGTACGGGAATGACAAATACAGTCAGTAAGACATTTAACGGTACTTCTTATTCAATGCAATCATTCGCCGATGATATCGAGAAAGAAACAAAAAAGGATTATACTTCTTTTTGGGCTCAGATGCCGGTCGGCTATGAAATAAATCCGACATTTTTTCCGAAGGGAATTTATCATTATATTTTATGTTTGGACGAAGTTGCCGGCAAAGCCACGGCAAGTAATTTTATCCGTTGCGATATGAAACGTAATACATCAGGTGATAACGGCAGTACAGGTACGGGAGAAACCGGTGATACGGGTGATGCCGGTGATACAGGCACTAGCGGTACGACGCAGAAACACTTGTCGGCGCGGACAAGATACTTGGTAACTTTTGCGCGTGTGCCGGAAAAATGGCTTTCAAAGACGACGGACGATAATAATTTTCGTGCGCCGTTACCTGTTTTGGTCAATATGCTTTCCAAAGATATTAAAACCGATACCACTTACGGTTGGACGTCTTGCAACGGCAATAAAGCAAGTCTGCAATGTCAGCTTGCCGGTGCCAACGCACGCAACGGCAATGTGGTTCGCCGAGAGGATAGTCGACGCAATCAGAATGATAAAAAAGGTGTCAGCATCGATATGTATGCAATAGATAAAAAATATGAAAAGAACGATGATGGCTCATACAAATTAGATGAAAAAGGCAAAAGGATTGTGTCCGAAAAGAAATATAAAGCCGATTATGTGTACGAGTTTGAACAATTGCCGCGCAATTCCGTTTTCTGGCAAATTCCGGGATTTCAGGAAGTGTGTGCGGACAGTGCCTGTTTGTTTGCGTATGAGCAATTTCCGAATACGGATACCGCGTATCATTGTTATAATATGATGACAACAGGCGAAAAGAAAAAGAATACCGGAGTGAAAGCTCACGGCGACAATAATAATAGTCAGCCGGCCGAGCCGACACCATAGAATTATTATAATCATTAACTGATTAAAGGAGAACGTCGATGAAAAAGTTTAACAATAAAAAATCCGTCATAGAAAAAGGTGGTTTAATGATTGAAGCCTTAGCTATGCTCGGTTTGATTGCCGTGGTAACGCCGACAATGTATAAAAAATCTGCCGAACGTACGATGGAGGTTGAAGATATCAATACCGCGTCGTCGATTCGCACGTATATGAACGGGCTTAACTCGCTCTTGTCTGCGAATTATATTGAGATTATGGAGCAGATTGAAGAAGATGATGAAACTCCGAAAGATATAAAAACTCTTAAAATTACTGTCGGTGATACTCAGACAGAAGCCGATAAGGAATTACCAAAGTATTTGCCTGCGGGATATAATGCCGAAAAAGATTTATACAACTATGGTACACCGACGTTCTATGTTGTACGTAAAGGAAATAACCTGACGGGTATTATGACGTTCCCTTCCAAAACCGATAACGAAGACGACAGTATCGGTCAAGAGCGTACGGTGCGTATTGCTTCTTTAATCGGTTCCAACGGTGGTTATGTTCGCGGCGACAAAGCGCGCGGTGTCGGTGGCACGTGGACCTTTGATAAAGGTACTATCGGCAGTCCGAAAGATTATTCAATTGTTACATCTTCTGCTGATGTTGTCAGCAGTTCTACTTCCGGTCAGGGCGGCGATAATACAAAATATCTGCAACGTACGAATGAAAATGATGAAACGTGGCGTAATACGATGCGTACCGATATTTATATGGGTGAGGCATCAAATCCGGGAGAGGATTATGATGATAAAGATACGAACGGCTTTTTCAGTATTCGTAACATCAATCAGTTAATTGTCGGCACAGAAGAAGCTCAGGACAAAACATCGTCTTCCGGAACATCGGTTGCTAAAAATACATACGGTTTGTACATCAATGAAGAGATTGCCAATACCGGAAACGAAAAGCACGATCACGGTATTAACGCATATATTGCGGGTTCTTTGATGGCGGCAGCAGATAAGTTCTTTACTGATGAGAACGAATTATCTTATGACGGGCCGAAAATTCAGCTCGGCAAAGGCGGCAGTGACGATTATTTGATTTTCGGCACGGCTAAAACAGCGGCGGCCGAAGAAGGACAGCCGGCAACAGGCGATAATCGGGTTGAGATTATTAAAGATAAAATCGTGGTGTCGGATGGCGATATTACAGATGTGGCGGTTACAAATGTTTCCGGTACCAATGTTTTGATGGTTAAAGACGGATTCAAAGGTGCGGAAGTAGAAGGTAAAACTTCTTTAAATACCGATATTCAGCCGGCTTATGCATCAGAGCACACCTTCCCTGTGATGGTCGATTCCAATATGATGGTGAATGGTTTGTTGGCGGCGGGGCAGGTTGATGCGCAACATATCCGCTCGGCTTCGCTCTCCACCGGTTCACAAAACATTGATGATAAAATCAAATGGATGGATGTCGACAATGACGGTATTCATATTCGGAATCGTGACGGTGCCACTCCTAAAGAAGGCGATGATACAAAAGCTAAATCAGCCAAGAGTCAGGTTGAAATCAATAAGGACGTGATTGCAATGCGGTTTGATTCAGGCGTAGAAGCTGTTGCAGCTGATGGTGCTTTAACCGCGCACGGTACACAATTTATTATGGATAATGAAGGCGTAGGTCTGTTTGTTCATAATAACGGCTCCAATAAAAGAGATACAAACGACGATAAAATTGCTCGTTCAATTCAGGTTGCGACAGATGAAATGGGTATGGAACTTGCTTTGAATGAAATGACAGTCGGTGGTTCCGTAGGAATAAACAACACAGCGGGTCAATACCGTGTGAAATACCAAAACGGCGGACACGTTGATATGGCCGGCACTACGTTGCAAGTAACGGATAAAGATGCAAAACCGGTGCTTACGATTCAAGGTAATGATGATCAGGAAGACGGTTTTTCCGGCACAAATTATAATGACCCGTCGGTTAAGTTTGATTCTGATGGAAAACGCGAAAATACCTCATTCAAAATCGCCGGACACGGAAATACGGTATTTACCAGTGATGCTGTTGAGCAAGGAGATGACAAGCATGCGACCAAATTCCTCGCAATGGGCGTGGATACGGTCAACGATAATACAGATATGAACAAAAATCAATATAATGCTGCGGTAAATATTGTGGGAAATAGCGGGACTGCAGCGAATAATCAAAAAGCTCAGCGGGTTTTGTATATAGACTTAGATGATACTCATACAAGGTCTTTTACGAATGAAACTCGCGCGGGAACTGCCGCTACAGACTTTGCATATAAATTAACCAATACGAGTACAGCGAGTACTTCCAAAACAGACACATATATGCCGGAAGGCTCAATTTATGTTCGTAAGGGTTTAATTGATATTGCACCGAAATCAGCAGATGTTCCGGGTAGCGGCGCACAAGGAGATTGGACGGCCGATGAGGCGTCCGGTACGGTTCGGGCATCGAGATTTGTGGCAAATAATGTCGATACAGGTGGCAATCGGGTGAAATACACAAATCCGGTCAGAGGGGCAAGTGATCATAGTAGTGTGTATAAGGAATACAATGGGTCATCAAAGAATCCGTATGATACGTATATGGTGAATCCGGCGTACACGTCCGTGATGAAAGATATTAAGCTGACGTCGCGTTTGGGTGCGCGTCTGAGCGATATTCTGCCGGACTTTATCGTCAAAGCGATTTATATTTCAAGAAACGTATATGATGAACAAAACCATAAAACTAAAGATCTTGTGTTTTCGGATTGGGACAGCGCAGATGCGAGCAGTTGGACTGAGGGAGAACACTGGGCATCACCTTATCTTGGTCGAGTGATGGCTCCGCAATGTCCTCCGGGGTATGGCCGTGTAATTACGGTTGTGCCGCAAGAGTTTAAAATGGCGCAGGTCGGTAACTTAATTACACCGGAAACACTTGGTTCAGATAACGCGGTATATGCTGGTTCAGGTTATACGGTAATGGATGAATATCGTAATTCCCAAGGTGATTTCTTAGGCGCCATAGGTTCCAGTGCCCTTTCTTCAAGTAGCGGAACCAATCATGAGAGAAGAAAAGAAGCCTTAAATAATCAGGCTGAATATAAAGAATTAGTCTTATCTCGGGGGCAGGATACAGAATCAGCATCTATTAAATTTACATCTGGTGCGCTGACACATCCTTCGGGCGTTAATAGTCAAAGTGATATTGATACTTGGAGACAAAAACTGGAAGAACCATTGTCTGACGGCGAATCAAACAATGTCCTTACCACTACAGCCGGTACAACAAACTATTATTCCGACGGTATATCCGGAAATAATAATAACCTTACAACAGTAACTGCTGTTGATATGGGGCAGAAGGAACTTAGAGTTGAAACGTTTAATAATATGCAAATCGGGATTAAACCGGCAAATGCCACAGATGATAAAATGGATTTACGCAATAATACAATATCAAAGGCGTATGTTTTGACATCGACGAATGCAAAAACGGCGTTTCCGATTACATTCCAACAAAGCACGTGGCTGAAGGCAACAACTCAGACACTGAAACCGGCAGGTAAATCGTATATGCAAGGTTGGGCTGTGCTGATGGGCTTTATCTACCCGTATGATATTTATAAAGATGTTGTGAAAAATTTGGATGAAGTTAATGCAAACGCTTCAGAAAAGCTTGAGGCAATCAGGGGGAAAGATAATAAGTTACTGCACTATTGGAATGTATTTCCAATCCGTGTAGGAACGTTGGAAGCGCAAATTACAACATATTGTTACTTTGATAACAAGTTAGCTTCAAGCGGAAAGCACTTGATGAAAGACCCTGTTACCGGCTTAGAAGATACATATTGGTGGACCAGTACCAGTAAGCAGTATGACAGCTTCGAGTACGGATATTCCGAAAAACACGAAGGGTATGCGCCTACGGGCAATGCGGCTGATTATCGCAAGAGCTTGAACGATCCGGCGTTAAAATACGACGAATTGTGGTAAGATGCCGTATGCCTGAAAACACAAAGAGCCTCGTTTCTACGAGGCTCATTTGGTATGGTTGTTCTTTTATAACAAAACTGTCATCGTGAGGAGCATCAGCGATGTGACGAACTCCTTAGGTGCTGTGCGTGCTTAAGAAAAAAATAAAGTCACCCCTCCAAACCGATAGGTTTGGTCTTGGGGTCTTCCGATTTTTATAAGGATTGAGCTTGTTTCTGTGTATGCGTTAAAAGAATCTGCGCTGCGCAAAGGTCAGATACTTTGACTCGCAGACGCGCAGCGCTGCGAGAGGTATAACTTCATTTTTACACGACAGTACACCGTATGGTAGGATATTCTTCGTTTTGCTGACGCTCCACTCAGAATGACCGTCTTTTCTGCACGGGGTTCTCGGTTCGGACTACATCCGCCCAAGGATAACCGTTTTTTATTCTTTAAGATATTGTCCAAGGACGTCTTCGACTCCTCGCTTGTGCAAGAATGACTTGTTTGCTCAGTTATTTTTTTGTACCAGATAAGACAGCGGAACAAGCTCGACACCGTGCGCATTCAGGTTCTTTTCCCAATCTTTCAAAGCTTGTAGCGTTTGTTGATACGGGTGACCGATAGCAACGGCATAACCGCGCTTTTTAGCGATTCTTTCCGCTGTTAAAAATTGTTTCATTATGGCGTCGTATTTGCGTTCGTTATCTAAAAATACATCGCGGGCGATATATGGAACTCCATATTGCCGACAAACCGATTTTGCAACGGATTTCGACGTTGTCATCGAATCCAAGAAAAACAGATTTTCTTTTTTCAGAATCTCAACCACTGCCGACATTGCGGCTTTATCTTCCGTAAATGCACTGCCCATATGATTATTGATGCCGACCATATTTGTGCCGGAAAAGCGATTGTACATCGCCGTAAACTTATCCTGAATTTCGTCTTTATTCATTTTCGGCGAGAGTGTTATCGGTGCCAGATCTGCCGGAACTCTCGGCAGCATCGGCGTATGCAACATAACCTCAAATCCGGCGTTCTGCAATTTCAGTACCTGTTCTTTGTTGGAAGCGCCGTACGGCAAAAAAGCGACCGTAACCGGTTTTTCAATCTTGGCAATTTGATTGGTGAACGGAACACTTAAACCGACATCATCGATGATAACGGCAATAAGCGCTTTGCCTTCGGAGTTAATCAATTGTGTCTGTGTGTTGCGTTGTTCGGATTCCTGTGATTCGATTTTTATTTCTGTCGGTAAATCTTCTTTCTTATCTGATTTTATCTCAGACGGTGCGGTTTGGGTGACCGTATTTGCTTTCGCTTCGGTTTCCGGCGTCAATATTTGCTGCGGTGTATTTTCTTCCGGTGTCGGCTGTGACGTATTGTCGGGAGATTTTTTCTTTGTGCCGTCAAAGCAGGCGGTACCGGCACAAAGTCCGGCATAGCAGGCAATACAATGGTTGCCGAGCTTATAAACGCCGTCTTCACAAACGCCTTCCGTGCCGTTGGTGATGCATTGATTGTTGCCCAGATATTCCCCTTTTATTTGCTGGGCTTCACGGGCGATTTTTTCTCGATATGCTTCCAAATCTTTGCTACGTTCGATTTTTATTTGTGCGGCACGCTTGCGGCGTGCGGAATAGCTGCTCAATGATTGCGCAAACGCATCGGTCGGCGAACTGGTAAGGATAGCCTGAACTTTATCCAGTTCGTTATTTATATTTTCAGTCCAGTTTGTTTCAAACAAAAAAGGCTTAATACCGCTGATATCCGGCTTCGGCAATTCAAATTCCGCCGTTGCAAGCTGATATTGCACGGGTGTAGGGTGTTTTGTGTGATAGTAAAGAGCCCACGACTCCGCAGCAATAATCAACAGCAGCAATAAAATAAAAATGACGCTTTTTCTCATAAAAGTCCTTTCTCGTTAGTCCTTTTTGCGCAATGTCGGGAAGGCAATTACATCACGAATTGTATCGGCACCGGTCAGCAAAATCGCTAAGCGGTCGATACCCATCCCCATACCGCCGGACGGCGGAAAACCGTTTTCAAGTGCGCAAATAAAGTCTTCATCAAGCATTTGTGCTTCATCATCACCGTTTTCACGGGCAGCCACTTCTGCTTCAAAACGCTCACGTTGTTCAAGCGGATTTGAAAGTTCAGAATATGCACAGCCGATTTCCATTGCACCGAGATATGCATCAAAATGTTCAACCAAACGCGGATTGCTGCGGTGGGTTTTTGCCAATGGCGAAATATCACGCGGCATATCCATAACGAAAGTCGGCTCAATCAAAGATGCCTCAACTTTTTCATCAAACACTTCCTGCACGACTTTACCCCAACAAGTGCAGGCACCGGCATCAACACCGACGGATTTTGCCATAGCCTGAGCTTCTTCCAAAGTATTGGCGGCGAGCAAATCTATGCCGGTTTTTTCTTTGATTAAATCAACAATAGATGCGCGGCGGAACGGTTTGGAAAGGTCAATTTCGGTTTCACCCAGAGTTAATGTTGTTGTGCCCAGAACATCGGCCGCGACAAAGCGCACCAAATCTTCAATTAAATTTGCCATATCATTATAGTCGGCATAAGCCTGATAAGCTTCCAAACCGGTAAATTCCGGATTATGATTTTTATCAATACCTTCATTGCGGAAATTACGGCCGATTTCAAACACGCGGTCAAATCCGCCGACAACGAGCTTTTTCAAATAAAGTTCCGGCGCAATACGTAAATACAAATCCATATCAAGCGCGTTATGATGTGTAATAAACGGTTTTGCATTGGCACCGCCCATAATCGGGTGCAACATCGGCGTTTCAACTTCCAAAAATGCGTGATTTTCAAAATAGCGACGCACAGCCGAAGTGATTTGACAACGTTTTTTGAAGATTTCTTTGCTGTCGTCGTTCATAATAAAATCAACATAGCGCTGACGATAGCGGGCATCAACGTCGGTCAGACCGTGGAATTTTTCCGGCAGAGGCTGCAACGATTTGGCGATAATATCAAATTTTTCGGCGGCAACCGTCAATTCTCCGCGCGGGGTACGGCGCACAAAACCGCTGACGCCGACCATATCGCCGACATCAACGCATTTTAAGATTTCCATATCGGCTTCGGGCAGAATTTTTTTGTAGCAAAATGCCTGAATTTTGCCGCTTTTATCTTTAATATCCACAAACATACCGCTGTTGCGCACTGCCATTGCCCGACCGGCGATTGTGACGCGGTCTTCGGTATCGACACCGGCTTCCAAATCTTTGTATTTTTTCTGTAATTCGGCCGCATAAGTTGTCGGAACAAAGCGGTACGGATACGGGTTATAGTTCTTATCTTGCAAAGCCTTTAATTTTGCCAAGCGCGATTCTCTATGGATATTTGTTTCATTTGCCATTGTTTTTCCTTAATATAAATGTTTTCAAATTGCACACAGTATAAAACGAACCGTTGGCGTTTTCAATAGAAAACAATGTTTAATCGTTTCTTGTGTGCATATTCATAAAATTGCGCGAGACCTCTTGCGAACAAGAAAATTACACCCCATATAAACAGTAGTTGTTTTTTGAGGAGATTTTGTGATGAGCAAACAAAAATTTAAGACAGAAGTTACAAAATTGCTGGATATTGTAATTAACTCACTGTATTCGGAAAAATATATTTTTCTGCGTGAACTGATTTCAAATGCCAGTGATGCGTGCGATAAACTGCGCTATTATGCGCTTATCAATCCGGGAATTGCCAAGGATAACGGTGAGTTTAAAATTACGATTACACCGAATGCCGAAGAAAATACGCTGACCGTCAGTGATAACGGTATCGGTATGAATAAAGATGATTTGGTTCATCATTTGGGGACAATTGCCAAATCCGGTACGGCAGATTTTGTAAACAATGCTAAGGACAACGGTTCGGTGGTTGACCTTATCGGTAAATTCGGCGTCGGTTTTTATTCGGCGTTTATGGTGGCCTCAAAGGTTGAAGTGACAACCCGCAGAGCCGGTGAAGAACAAGCGTGGCTGTGGACTTCCAACGGCGTGGACGGTTTTGAAATAAGCGAAGCAAAGCGTGATAAAATCGGCACGGATATTAAGCTGTATCTCAAAGACGATGCCAAAGATTATGTTGATACGATTTATCTGCGTCATATTATTCGCACTTATTCCGACCATATCAATTATCCGATAGTGTTGGATTTAGGTAAGGCGGGCGAAGAAACCGTCAATACCGGTTCGGCACTGTGGACCAAGAATAAAGCGGATATTACCGAAGACCAATACAACGAATTTTATCATCATATTTCGCGCAATTTTGACACGCCGTGGATGCGTTTGCATTTTAAAGCAGAGGGCAGTATCGAATATACCGGCTTATTGTACATTCCGTCGGAAGCGCCGTATGATTTGTTTCAGCCGGACAGGCAGCAAAGTCTGAAACTCTATGTCAACCGTGTGTTTATTTCCGATAAAGTTGACGGGTTGATGCCGGCATATCTGCGGTTTGTGAAAGGGATTATCGACAGTGCCGATTTGCCGCTCAATATTTCGCGCGAAATGTTACAGCAAAATGCACTGATTGCAAAAATCAAAAACGGTACGGTCGGGCGAATCCTTAAAGAATTGAAAACACGTTCGGAAGATTATGATGATTATATGAAGTTTTGGAAAGTGTTCGGTATCGCATTCAAAGAAGGTATTTATGAAGATGTGGCAAACCGCGAATCGGTTGCGGCATTATCACGTTTTTATTCCACAAACGATGTCGAGCGTCTGACTTCGCTTGATGAATATATTGCGCGGGTTAAAGAGGGGCAGACCAACATTTATTATATCACCGGCGATGATGTGCCGACTTTGCGTAACAATCCGCAGTTGGAGGCATTTAAGGCTAAAGGAATCGAAGTCTTGCTGCTTGTTGACCCGATTGATGAATTTTGGGTTCAGGTTTTGACCAATTATAAAGGCTATCCGATTAAGCATATTTCTCAGGCAGAAGTTGATTTGAAGATGGAACGCGATACACCGCGCGCCGATGAGGGGAGTTTGAAAAAGTTGACCGACTTTATGGCGGAATTGTTCAAAAATGAAGTCGGTAAAGTCGAGCCGACCGAAAAATTAACGTCGAGTCCGGTCAGTTTGACGGTGGAAAACGGGCAGATGAGTATTCACCTCGAGCGTTTGATGCGGAATCATCAACAACAGACGGCATTTGCCAGTTCGCGTATTTTGGAAGTCAATCCGTACCATCCGCTGATTATCAAACTGGCGGACAGTATGTTTGACGAGAGTCAAAAACAAACGGTGGAAGAAGTGGCGCGGCTTTTGCTTGACCAAGCTAAAATTGCCGAGGGCGAGGCAATCAGCGACAGTTCGTTTTTTAGTGAAAAACTGAGCGATTATATTTTACGCGGTTGGCAAAAAAGCGCGTAACGCAGATTAAAACATACAACCGCCGGATATCTTCAGCGGTTGTATGTTTATGCGGGCATTATTGATAATAGTTGTAATATTGCTGATAATTGTAATGTTGTCGATTGTTATAGTATTGTGAATTGTAATATTGAGTCTGATTTTTCTCTTTCTTTTTTTCACCGAGCATCATCGGAACCGCAATTGGCGCGGCAATAACCGCTCCCACGGCTGAAAGAGCAATCATTGAAGCACCGTAAACTATTCCGATTGGAACAGCAACAGGTGTGATAAGTAATTCATCAACGGGTATCGGAGAAAAATTGTCTATTGTATCGAAAATACCGTTTTGATTGGATTGTCCGGAGGATGCTGCCGAACATTCCGCCGCATACGCCAATGCCGATATCGAAAATAAAATTAACAAATATTTATTCATTTTTCCATTCCTTTTAGTGTATAAAGATATATCTAGCAGACAAACACGTCGGCGTCAATACAAAACCCCGTAATCGCAAAAATGCAACTGCGGGGTTTTTGTTTTAGCGCATAGCTTCATTAAGAACACCTACCGCTTTACCGATGTCACCGCTCCCGACAAGAATCAGATTGAGGGGCGACAGCTTGCGTAAGTACTTGGTGCAGCCGGTGTCGAGCAGAACATTGGCAAAGCCGTTCCAGTCAAAAACCGCTTGCTCTGCCTCCTTGATGTTACCTGTTGTCAGCACAAACAATTTTCTGTGCATCTCAGATTGCAGGCACGGCACGGTTGTCACTTCGTCTATGCAGACGTCTTCATTTTCTGCCAGACAGGAATACCATATTCCGGAATTGTCCAGCACTCTCTTGATGTTGTTAACATTCATAGGTAATAATTTGTAAGTTGTAAATTGTTCGAGTTTCAGCATAAATACTTTTGTTATTTTTGTCAATATATTTTATAAAAATTTAACGATTTTTTTACGTTCAATACAAAGATTTTGCTTGAAGAATCAAATTTTGTGATATAAATTCGAGGCAAATTCAAATTTATTTGATTTTTGCGTCGGTTCTTCGGAACTTGCGCGTTGTTTTAACAAATATAGCTAACAGGAGCTTAACATATTATGAGTAAATGGGTTTATACATTTGGAAACGGCAAAGCCGAAGGCGATGCCAATATGCGTAATCTCCTCGGCGGTAAAGGCGCCAACCTTGCAGAAATGAATAAGGTCGGCCTGCCGGTTCCTCCGGGATTTACGGTTACAACAGAAGTTTGTACATACTACTATGCACACAACAACACTTATCCGTCAGATTTAAAAGATCAGGTAAAGACGGCGGTTGCCGGTGTTGAAGCCATTATGGGCAAAAAGTTCGGTGATAACAGCAATCCGTTGTTGTTTTCTGTTCGTTCCGGCGCAAGAATCTCTATGCCGGGTATGATGGATACGGTTTTGAACCTCGGTTTGAATGACGAAAGCGTTAAAGGTTTGGCGCAAACTTCCGGTAATGAAAGATTTGCATACGATTCTTACCGCCGTTTTATCCAAATGTTTTCCGATGTTGTTTTGGGCGCTGATTTAGATGAATATGAAGGCGCTTTGGAAGCAATGAAAAAAGCAAAAGGTTATTCGTCCGATACGGATTTGACCACTGAAGATTTGAAAGAATTGGTTAATCAATATAAGCAAATCGGCCAAAAATTAGGTAAAGTCGTTCCGCAAGATCCGTGGGAACAACTTTGGCTCGGTATCGGTGCCGTATTCGGTTCTTGGAATGTGGCACGCGCCATTACATATCGTAAGCTGAACAATATTCCGGGCGATTGGGGTACGGCTTGTAACGTTCAGACAATGGTGTTCGGTAATGCAGGTAACGACTCCGCAACCGGTGTTTGCTTCTCGCGTGATCCGGCAACCGGTGAAAACAAGTATTACGGTGAATATCTCGTAAATGCTCAAGGTGAAGATGTTGTGGCCGGTATTCGTACACCGCAACCGATGAGCTCTAAGGGTGAAGGTAATTCTTTGGAAGAATTGTGGCCGAATCTGTATAAGCAATTGGTAGATGTCCGCAATGCTTTGGAAGCACACTACAAAGATATGCAGGATATGGAATTTACCATTGAACACGGCAAATTGTGGATGTTGCAATGCCGTAACGGTAAGAGAACGGCTGCCGCTGCCGTAAGAATGGCAGTTGAAATGTTTGACGAAGGTCTGATTACCAAAGAAGAAGCTATTATGCGCGTTGGTGCAGACCAGTTAGACCAGCTCTTGCATCCGATGTTGGATCCGAAAGCAGATAAAAAAGTGATTGCAACCGGTTTGCCGGCTTCTCCTGGTGCCGCTGTCGGTCGTGCCGTATTCTGTGCGGAAGATGCGGAAGCTTGGGCTGCCAAAGGCGAAAAAGTTATTCTTATTCGTAACGAAACATCTCCGGAAGATATCGGCGGTATGCACGCTTCTCAAGGTGTTATTACCGCACGCGGCGGTATGACCTCTCACGCGGCCGTTGTCGCTCGCGGTATGGGTACACCGTGCGTTTCCGGTTCAACCGATATTACAATCGACTACACCTCAAAGACAATGACGACCAAATCCGGTTCTTGCATTAAAGAAGGTGATTGGGTTTCTTTGGACGGCGGTAAAGGTCAGATTATCGAAGGTAAAATCCCGACGGTTAAGGCTGATACCAACTCCGGCAATTTCGGCCGCTTTATGAAATGGGTTGATGAAATTCGTACGATGCACGTTCGTGCCAATGCCGAAACACCGACAGATGCCAAACAAGCTCTTGAATTCGGTGCCGAAGGTATCGGTTTGGCTCGTACGGAACATATGTTCTTTGATGCAAAACGTATTTCAGATATGCGTACAATGATTTTGTCTGACAATGAAGAAGGCCGCAGAGCTGCTTTGGCTCGTTTGTTGCCGTATCAAAAAGAAGACTTCAAAGAATTATATCGCACAATGAACGGTTATCCGGTTGTTATTCGTTTGCTTGACCCGCCGCTTCACGAATTTTTGCCGCACACAGATGCCGAAATGCAAGAATTGGCTGACAAGATGGGCAAAACTTTGAACGAGGTTAAGAATCGTTCCAACGCTTTGCACGAAATGAATCCGATGCTTGGTCACCGCGGTTGCCGTTTGGCCGTAACATATCCGGAAATTTGCGAAATGCAAACTCGTGCTATTCTTGAAGCCGCGATGGAATGTCGTGATGAAGGCGTAAAGGTTACGCCGGAAATCGAAGTTCCGTTAATCGGTTCCAAGAAAGAATTGGATATTGTTAAGAACATTATCGACACTACGGCTCAAACAATTTTTGCCGAAAAAGGTAAGAGCATAGAGTATGAAGTAGGCACGATGATTGAATTGCCGCGCGCTGCTTTGATGGCAGAAGAAATTGCCGCTTCGGCTGCATTCTTCGGCTTTGGTACCAATGACTTGACTCAAACCACATTGGGTATGAGCCGTGACGATACCGGTGCGATTTTGGATTGTTACCGCTCTAAGGGTATTTATGTTGCAGATCCGTTTGCATCTATCGATACCGAGGGTGTGGGCAAACTCGTTAAACGCGCTTGCGAATACGGTCGTGAAACGAATCCGGATTTGCTTTTGGGCGTTTGCGGTGAACACGGTGGTGATCCGAAGTCCATTGAGTTCTTCCAACAATGCGGTTTAGACTATGTGTCATGCTCTCCGTTCCGTGTACCGGTAGCACGTTTGGCTGCTGCTCAGGCTGCGGTTAAATATGGGAAGACACAGAAAGAGCACAAACTTAACAAAGCCGCATAATAAAGCGCACTAAAAACACTTTCTGCTGGCAGGATTTTTTCGTCGTGTACAAAGGTACATAAGAAAAAATCCTGCTTCGCATTAAGCGCTTTTATTACGCTTTAGCATCTCGCTATCCGAGTTTTGGTGAAGCTAATACATAAGGGAGATTCTTTCTTTGAGAATGAGTCTCCTTTTTGTATGTTTTTTATCGTTTGGCAATTCAGTACAATGTCATAAAAATATCATATACAAATCAATATTTTTTGTTATACTGACGAAAAAGTTAAGGGAGTTGGTTTATGAGAAAATATATATCTTTTTTCTTTTCTGTTTTATTTTTTGCGGTATCTGGTTCTGTGCTGACGGTCAATGATTCGTATGCCTCAATATGTTTACTTTACGATGAAAATTGTATGCAAAACGAATCGAATGCGCCGCGTGAAGATGATTGTACACGGAGCGATTATTATCCGTGTTTATCCGAGCAAGTAACCGAGTTGAAGTCGCAAGGGTGGAAATGTTCATCGGTGAAATCCTGTGCCGGCAAGTGTTACTGTCAGCCGAAAGAAAAACCAACCGGCGAGTCAGGTGAAGATAATATGAATAAATGGCCGGAACAATATCGTAATGCCGATGGTTCAAATAATTCTGATTTATATAACTGTAAAATTTCCGGTCAGCAAGACGGTATCTTTTATTGGAAATGTACATTAAAGGAAATATGTACGGATAAAAAAGATTCGTATTTTGTCATCTCTAAAGGCAAAACAACGGCTGATGTTGAAGCAGAACAGGAAAAAATATGTAATGCCGACGGTTATACCTTTATAAAGGGCGAATCGAAGAAATCATCGTATTTATGCGGACATTGCGCGGAACATTCGTCCGGTTGCAAACGCGGTGTGCCGGAAAATGAAGTGCCGAGCGGGTGTTATGCGCCGTGTAAAGAAGTCGGCAAGGCTACTTTGAAAACGGGTGAAACCGTGAAATGCTGTGTTTTTGAGCCGATGTTTGATGTTAAAAAGGCAGAAGATATTGCCGAATATCATCGTCCGGAAAAAATGAGTGATTGCTATATTACACTCGATAAAAAATCGGCAGCGGACGGTGAATATTGTTATAAACAGCAAAAAATGCCGGAAAATTGTGCCGAAGGCTATGTATGGAATGATTTTGTTGCCGCTTATGAGCCGATGAAAGAACATTGTTCCTGTGTGCCGGCAAGATGTCCGGAGGGTTCTGCCGCTCAAAAACCTGAAGGGTGCTTTGAGTATTTTAATGTCGGAAAATCCGCTGCGGATATTTGCTGGAAAACGACCGAATTGAGCGATGTTTGCGCATCGGGTGAAGTTAAAAATGCAAAAGAATGTCCGTATGGGGCGGAAAACGGCGGACATACCGCGTGCGGTAAACAATGCTATGTATGTAAAGAAAAAGCAGATACTTGTCCGCTCGGACAAACGGATAATGCCGAAAAATGCAAGGTCGGGTATGACTTGGGGACAACAACAAAAACCGGAAAACAATGCTATATCTGCAAAGATGAAAATTCGTGTCCGGAAGGGCAAACCGATAACACAGACGATTGCGCTTACGGTTTTGATGTCGGTGCGGAAACGGAAAACGGCAAGCAGTGCTATAAATGCCATAAACCGAGCTGTCGCGATTTCGGTTACGACGATGTTTGTACGGACGGTTGCCGCAAAGATGTTTTGACAATGTGTTCGGCTAAATATTTGCCAAACGGATTAACCTGTTATGAAACAACAAAACAGGAATGTGTCAACGGTTGCGGTCCGAACGGATGTGCACTTTGTCCGGCAGGATATACTTCGGAAAAAACAGAAGGCTGCTACGATACCGTTGTCGGTGCCGACGGCGTTTCCGCTTGCTATAAAGAAATTAAGTGCTGTGCAGATAAAGATTTTGTGTATGAGATGCGAAAACCGGAGATTATCGCCGGATATGATATTAAAGATGCACAAGGTGTTCAGGGCGGATATTGCCAGAGAGAAAAGGTATGTCCGGAAAATGAAACAACGGTTTGCACAGAAAGCCTGAATGATACGCAATGTGTGGTGTGCAATCCGAGCGGTAATTACAGTGCGTCGGCACAATGCTTCGCGGCTGTTGAAAAGTCAAATATATGTGCGGCGGATTTGGTTAAAAATCCGCAAGATTGCGAATACGGTGCCGAACTCGGACAAGCAACGGAATGTGGCGCACCGTGCTATAAATGTAAAATATGTAAGCCAAAGGATTGTTCAGAATATACAATTGAGAAAAAGCCGCATACTGCGGAGACGACATACGATGTATGTGATGCCGGCTGTAAGCAAGCATTGAGATACAGATGCAAAGCCGGTTTTGAATATCGTAACGGCGGTTGTGTCGAACCGTGTCCGGCTGATTATCCGTATGACGGCAAATGTCCGGAAGCAATGGTCGGTAAAGATACGTATACAACTTTTGACGGGCGGTACTGCTTTGATTGCGGCAAAGTGACCGAAGCTGAGGCGGAATACCGCTGTGCGGACGAATGGGTCGGCAATACACACTATTTCTATACAACAGATGTTTTGACCGGATATTCGTATCCGAACGGTTGTTGCGTTAAAGATCCTTGTTCCGGCGTATATCGTGAAGGGTATATTGAAGGTGTGTCCAAGAGCAAAGATAACGGCGGAGATTATTGGTGCTGTATGGCAGGATATAAATCCGAAGCATCGTCCGTGTATTTTCCGAGCGATACGCCGCACTGCAGATATGTCGGTAAAACGGGAACCTATTGCGGACCGAATACAACCGGACCTTCGGAAACGCATTATTTTTGCAAAGTCGGCAAGTTGGTCGGGAAAAAATGTGTTGAATAGCGATAATGACATTATAAAAAAAGCGGAGATTTTTCTCCGCTTTTTTCTGCTTTATGATATTGATTAAATGTTTGCCAGACGGACCGTATCGTGTGCAATCATCAATTCTTCATCGGTCGGAATGATATAGACTTTTACTTTCGAATCCGGTGTGGAAATCATAATTGTTTCGCCGCGCTTACGGTTATTTTCTTCATCGAGTTTAATGCCTAAATACGCCAGACGCTCAATCAGCTGTTTGCGTAAAAGCCAACCGTTTTCACCCACGCCGGCGGTAAAGACAATCGCATCAACCCCGCCTAAAACAGCAATGTAGCCGCCGATGATTTTTAAAAGTGAATGTACATAACAATCGGTTGCCAAAATACATTTTTCATCACCGTTCAAAACGCCGTTTTCCACATCGCGGTTGTCGGCATAACCGCACAACGCAAACATACCGCTTTGTTTGTTGAGCAGATTATTGGCTTCATCAACGCTTAAGCCGTCTTTTTTCATAATATACAACGGAATATACGGGTCAATATCACCCGAGCGAGTACCCATAATGGTGCCGGCAAGCGGGGTAAAGCCCATAGAAGTGTCAACGCATTTACCGTTTTCAACTGCAGAAATCGAGGCACCGTTGCCTAAGTGGCAGGTAATGATTTTGCCTTGTTTGCCGATAAGTTTGGCACATTCTTGAGAAACATATTTATGCGATGTGCCGTGAAAACCGTAGCGACGGATTTTGTTGCGCGTATATTGGTCTTCCGGAATGGCATAACGGTAGGCTTCCGGTTTCATTGTTTGGTGGAATGATGTGTCAAACACCACAACTTGCGGTACGTTCGGCAGAACTTCCTTGACAGCCTTTAAGCCCAAAACGTGCGCCGGATTATGGAGCGGTGCCAAATCTGAAAGACCGGCTATTTGCTCAATGACTTCATCGGTTACCAAAACGGATTCCTTGAAAATATCGCCGCCTTGTACAATGCGATGTCCGACAGCACTCAGTTCGTCCATCGATTTAAGCGCGCCGTTTAAAAGCAGGTTGAACACGCCGCGAATCGCTTCCGAATGTGTCGGTAACGGCATCGGGTGCTGTTGTTTCGGTGCATCGCCGTATTGAATTTTGATAAATGAATTTTCCAAGCCGATGCGTTCGGCAATACCTTTGGAAACAACTTCATAATTTTCGCCTTCGACATTGTAAAGTTGGAATTTCAATGAAGAAGAACCGCAGTTAATAACAAGAATTTTTTTCATCGGTTAAAGTCCTTATTTTGTTGCTTGTAAACAGGTGATGGCGATTGCGCCGACAATGTCTTCGGCAAAGCAACCGCGCGAAAGGTCATTGACAGGTGCGTTTAAGCCCTGCAAAATCGGTCCGTAGGCTTCACAGCCGCCGAGACGTTGCAAAAGTTTGTAGCTGATATTTCCCGCTTCCAGTGTCGGGAATACCAAAACACGTGCTTTTCCGGCAACATTGCTGTTTGGTGCTTTTTTGGCGGCAACAACCGAATCGAGAGCTGCATCGGCTTGCAATTCTCCGTCAAGTTTAATGCCGAGATTTTTGTATTCGTCGGTTTGTAAAGCCTCAAGGGCGATTTGTGCGGCGCGTTTTACTTTTTCCACTTCATCACCTTTGCCCGAACCTTTGGTCGAAAACGAAAGCATTGCCACGTTCGGTTCAATGCCGAACAAAATAGCGGTTTGCGCGGCATTTAAGGCAATATCCGCCAGTTCTTTATCGGTCGGGTTAATGATAATGCCGCAGTCGGAAAAGATATACGGCGTATCGTTTGAGAGCATAATAAAGAATGATGATGCACTGCCGCCTTTTTTGGCTGCCTTGATGATTTGCAATGCCGGACGTACCGTATCGGCGGTTGAGTGATTGGCACCGGAAACCATACCGTCGGCGTGTCCTGATTTTATCATCAGCGTACCGAAATAGTTGTAATTCAGCGCCAATTTTGCGGCGTCCTCTTTGCTCAACCCTTTTTCTTTGCGCAATTCATAGAGTAACTCGGTATATTCGCTCAAACGCGGTGATTCTTCCGGCTTAATAAACTCAATACCGTCGGTGTTCCAACCTTTTGCGGCAAAGTGCGCCTTCATTTGCGCGACATCACCCAAAATGATGATTTTTGCGGCGCCTTCGTCATTGATAATATGTGCCGCCTCCAAAACACGTTCGTCCTCGCCTTCCGGCAGAACGATTGTTTTCAGGTTTTGTTTGGCCTTTGCCAAAAGCGAAGTAATGTATTTGCTTTTTACCATTATCCCAATCCTTTAAGTTTGTCAGATTAAAAATTATCTATAATAAACAACCGTTCTTTGCAAATGTCTATAAAAAAGTTTTGATTTTCCGATTGAATTGTTATATTCTGCACTAAATTCATATTTTGTAAGGTGAAAAATGAAAAAGTTTCTTTTTATATTGTCAGTGTGTTTTGTCTGGTGTACTGCGGCAGTCGCAAAAATCAGTTATGAAGTTGCGGTGCCGGTTGAGGTGGAAGCCGAAAATTCGGTGGTGGCAAAAGAGCAGGCAATGACGCAAGCACAACGAAAAGCGTTTTTGGAGGTTGCCGGTAAGTTGACGTCGGCAGAAAATGTTGAGAAATTGGCAGCGTTGGAAGACGGTTCGGTGCAACATTTTATTCAGTCGGTCGGTGTGGCAAACGAAAAAGCCGGCGGCACAAAGTATATTGCCGATTTGACCGTGGAAATTAACGAATCTCTGCTTAAAGAATATTTGGCGGAAAATGAGATGATAAAAACGGAAGCGGAAGAACTGCTTGTTATTCCGGTATTTCGTCGTTCGCCGCAGGGATATCCGTTGCTGTGGGAAGAAGATAATTTGTGGCGGCAAAATTGGCACGCCAAAGGGCTTGTTAAATTCGGTACAATGCAAATGCGTACCGTCGGCGAAGAATATCGCTACGCCATAGAGGATTTCAGTGCCGAAAATGCACTTTATATGCCGGACGAGATTTATCGGCAAATCAGGCAGATTAACAACGGTACGGAAAAAGTCTATGTTGTGTTTGCCGAAACACAGGAAAACGGCGATTTGGAAATTACGGTCAAAAATGAGCAAAGCAAGGCGGAAGATTCTTTTTCGGTTTTGCGGAATGACGACAGTGATATTTTTGATAAGGCAATTGAAAAAAGTGTGATGTTTATTGCCAATATGGAACGTGCGGCAAAAAATAACAGTGCGGATAATACCGTCAAAACAATAGATGCGGTTTATATGTATCAGGATATGAAAGATTGGCTCTTAAAAAGTAAAGTTCTTGCGGAATTGGAACCGGTTGAAGGAATAGAAACAAAGAGTTTCGGCGGCGGAAAGGTCAATTTTTCAATAAGCTATACGGGGTCGCTGGACAGCTTATGGGATATTCTGCAAGAAAACGGCTTTAGTCACGAACAGACCGGTAATTACTTTATCATAAGGTGATAAGATGAATAAGCAAGAAGTTAATACGCAAAGATATATGCTGATTTTGGCGGTTTTACTGATTGCCGGCGGTTTGATGTATGCGCTGCGTTCGGTACTGTTGCCGTTTGTGGTGGGTATTGCGGTGGCATACTTTTTGGACCCGTTGGTTAATCGTCTGACACGCGGTGACAGAATTTCTCGTGCAGCGGCAACGAGCTTGGTGTTGGCGGCATTTTTGCTTATTTTGCTGCCGTTGCTGATTTTGCTCGGCGGAATGGCGGTTTCGCAAGTCAGTGATTTTGTTGTGCACCTACCGGAATATGTCGAGAGTTTCGGAGAAAAGGTCAAAGTTTTAATCGGTCGGTTGCAAGAATATTTTCCGGCTTTGATAGCGGAAGGAAAAGAAAATTTGCTTGCGGGTAATTGGGGCGAATCGCTCAAACCGGTGGTGAAGGTTGCACAAAAAATCATTGCAAACGGTTTTGCGCTCGTTAATTTGGTGTCATTGTTGCTGATTTCTCCGGTGGTCGCATTTTATATGCTGCGGGATTGGCACGGATTTACCGGACGGATTCTGGATTTGGTGCCGAAGAAACATAAGAAAAACGTTGTTGACGGAATGCAGGCGGTGGACCGCATCATCTCCGGATATTTGCGCGGTCAGGCTTTGGTTTGTGCGGCGCTCGGCACATTTTATTCTCTCGGTTTGTGGTTGGTCGGGCTGAAACTCGGTGTTTTGGTCGGATTTATTGCGGGTTTGATTTCGTTTATTCCGTATGTCGGCTCAATTTCCGGATTCTTAATGGCGATGGTGTTGGTGGTGACCCAATACGGTACGCTGCCGAAAATTATTGCGGTGGTAGTTGTTTTTTTAATCGGGCAATTCTTGGAGGGAAACTTTTTGACACCGAAATTTGTCGGCGAAAACATCGGGTTGCATCCGGTTTGGGTGATGTTTGCTCTGCTTGCGGGCGGTGTGTTGCTCGGACTTCTGGGTATGATTATCGCTGTACCGGTGGCGGCGATTATCGGTGTGTTGCTGCGGTTTTTGATTGAACACTATAAAAAAAGCGCGATATATCTCGAAAAATAAATTTACGAACTTGTATAAGTATTTGATGCTCTTTTTTATATAGATTTTGCGCACGTCAACTATATATAGTCAATTATTGTTGCCAAATATCAAAAAATATGTTTTAATAAACAATATAAAATAAGGAGAGATGTTATGCGTAAAATGATTGATATTGATTTCGGTTCTTCGCGCTATAACGAATTGGTCGAACTGCGCTATAAGATTCTGCTTGAGCCGCTCGGTTTGAAGTTTTTGGATTCATTTCGGCCGGAAGAGGCAAAATATCTGCATATCGGCTGTGTGGAAATGCTCGACAATCGCTTGGTCGGCGGTTTGATTTTGGCTCCGGCCGATGATGAAACAATTCGTTTGATGCAAGTGGCCGTTGATACCGTCTATCAGGGGGAAGGTGTCGGTCGTGAATTGGTGGCTTATGCCGAAAAACGCGCGAAAGATGCCGGTTACAAAAAAATCGTGATGCACGCAATGCTGTTTGTGGTCGGCTTTTATGAAAAAATGGGTTATGCCGCCGAAGGAGAGCCGTTTGACGAACAAGGTATCAATTTTATGAAAATGGTGAAAAAACTTTAAGAGGAGAAGATTGTGTCGACGCCGGAAGAAACATTATTTAAAGTTTTGAGCCATAAATTTAATGCGGCCGTTGATGAGTTTGAAATGAATTCCGAAGATGACCGTTCTTGGCATTTGTTGGATTCCCGTCGATTTGAAATTCTTGATTCGGGTGTTGACGATGCGCTGAAGGCTGAAGCGTTTGACCGTGTTTTGTGGGAAATAGACCGCATTCATCCCCGAGCTCATACCGCTTATTGTCAAGCTCTCGAACAACGCCTTGCCTATACGCCGGCGAAAGATGATATTGCTTTACGCCGGATTTCTGAAGTCGCTTACAGACATTCCGGCGGTTCGGATAATAAACTTTATAAAAAAATTATTGCCGGAGCGTATCAAAAAGCCGGCAAAAAATCCGGATTTCCAAATGCCAATATTGCCAAGTCTTACCTTAATCAAAAAGAAAGAGAAGAAATTGAAAAAGAACTCGGAAAAATAGGGTTTTATATTGAAGAAGGCAATCTCTCCACAGACCAGAAATTGGACTTAATCGAAGAAGCCATAGAGCTTATTAAAGAACCGTATTTTCGCAAGGCGGAGGCAAACGAAGAAAGAGCAAAATTATGTCTTGCGGCCGTCAGCATTTGCCGCGAGGAAGCATATTATGACAGTGATGCCGAAAAGCAATATTCGGCGCGTGCCGTTCAATATCAAAAATGCGCCGACAAAGCACGACTGGAAGGTGCAAAACGCCACGGTCAGCCTTATAAAAAATTAGAAGAAGCCTATAAGAAAAAATATCGGACTGACGGCGGACGCTGATATTTATTAAACATAACAGCTTTGTTCAGCAAAATTGTGTAATAAAACGAAATATAAAAAACGAACCGGAAATATATTCGATTCGTTTTTTTGCGATAAATATTACAGGAGAAATTCTTAAATCGCTTTTTCTTTAGATAAGATATCATTTAATTTTTTATTTGCTTCATCAATTGAGCAATTGCTGAATATCGAAACTTCGCTTGCCAAACGATCAACCGCTTGTTCATAAATCTGGCGTTCACTGTATGATTGCTCGGCAATATTTTCGCTGCGATACAAATCTCTGATAACTTCTGCAATCGCAATCGGATTACCGGAATTTATTTTATTTTCATATTCCTGAGCACGGCGCGACCACATAATTTTACGGATTTTGGCTTTTCCTTTAAGAGTATTAAATGCCTCTTCCATTGTTTTTTCGTCCGCGATTTTTCTCAAACCGACATTTGAAATTTTTGCTGTCGGAATACGCAGTGTCATTTTATCTTTATCGAAGTTGACAATCAGCATTTCCAATTCCGTACCGGCAATATTTTGTTTGGTAATATCCGAAACCTTGCCTACTCCGTGTGTCGGATAGACAACATATTCGCCGGCGTTAAACGTCAATGACGGTAACTTTTTAATACTCATAATTGCTCCTTAAAATAAAAATTGTTATGTGTGAAACAGAATGAATATACCACATTTTTTGACCTAAATCCAGTCAAAAAATGCGAAATTTTAAATTTTTTTTAAGGATAACAAAATTTTTTCGATAATTATGCCGATGACGCAGAGAGGAAATATTGCGATATATTTTGGGATTTGAAAATAAAAATATGCGGTTTGTTAAGTATTGCGGGGAATGTTTGACAATAGTTATTGATAAACCGGAAAAAATAAATTATGTTGAGGACAAGTTTTTTTTAGTGGGATAAACGATGACGGATTTGAGTTTGATACGAAATTTTGCGATTATTGCGCATATTGACCACGGAAAGTCAACACTTGCCGACCGCATTATCGAATATTGCGGCGGATTGCAAAGCCGTGAAATGACCGAGCAGGTGCTGGATTCAATGGATATCGAGCGTGAACGCGGGATTACGATTAAGGCGCAGACGGTGCGGCTGCAATATAAAGCCAAAGACGGCAAAACTTATTTGCTGAATTTGATTGATACACCGGGACACGTTGATTTTACGTACGAAGTTTCTCGTTCGCTTGCTTCGTGCGAAGGTTCGGTTTTGGTGGTTGACGCAACGCAAGGTGTTGAGGCTCAAACGCTTGCAAATGTGTATTTGGCACTCGATAACAATCACGAGATTGTGGCGGCACTCAACAAAATCGATTTGCCTTCTGCCGATGTGGCGCGGGTAAAACAACAGGTGGAAGATGTTATCGGGCTTGATACGTCAAATGCGGTGGAAGTTTCAGGCAAAACCGGTGTTGGCGTTGAAGATTTGCTTGAGGCAATTGTGAAATATCTGCCGGCACCGAGCGGTGAGGAAAAAGCACCGACAAAGGCTTTGCTGATTGACAGTTGGTATGATTCTTATTTGGGCGTGGTTATTTTGGTGCGCGTTAAAGACGGAACTTTGCGCAAAAAGCAAAATATCCGTTTGATGTCGACGGGGTTGGACTATGTGATTGATAAAATCGGCGTGTTTACACCGAAAATGAAAGATGTTGAGGTGCTTTCTGCCGGTGAAGTCGGATTTATTACCGCCAGTATCAAGAGTGTTGATGATTGTAAAATCGGCGATACGATTACCGATAACCGTCAGCCGTGCGCCGAGATGCTTGCCGGTTTTAAGCCATCGGTTTCGGTGGTGTTTTGTTCGATTTTTCCGGTAGACAGCAGTCAGTATGACGCATTGCGTGATGCGCTTGCCAAACTCAAACTTAATGATGCAAGTATCGAATATCAGCCGGAAAATTCCGGTGCGCTCGGTTTGGGTTTTCGTTGCGGTTTTTTGGGGCTGTTGCATATGGAAATTATTCAAGAAAGAATCGGGCGGGAATTTGACTTGGATATTATCACGACTGCACCGTCGGTGGCGTATAAACTCTATATGACAAACGGCAGCGAATCGGTTCTCGATAATCCGGCGGATATGCCTGACCCGTCAACGATTAAGCTGATTGAGGAACCGATGGTGCGGGCCACGATTATGGTGCCGGACGAGTATCTGGGGTCGATTTTGAAACTTTGCACCGAGCGTCGCGGTGCGCAAGAGGATTTGACTTATGTCGGCAATCGGGCAATGGTGGTGTATAAGATTCCGCTCAGTGAAATAGTGTTTGATTTTTATGATCGGCTGAAATCGATTTCGAGCGGCTATGCCAGCTTTAATTATGAGCTTATCGGTTATGCACCGGCGGATTTGGTTAAAGTGCAGATTTTGATTAACGAAGAACCGGTGGATGCATTGGCATTTCTATGCAATCGAACGGAGGCAGAGGCACGCGGGCGGCAGATTTGCGGTCGGTTGAAAGACCTTATTCCGAGACATTTGTTTAAGATTCCGTTGCAAGCTTCCATCGGGGGACGTATTGTGGCACGCGAAACAATTTCGCCGATGCGCAAAGATGTGACCGCAAAATGTTACGGCGGCGATGTGACGCGCAAACGTAAGCTGTTGGATAATCAGAAAAAAGGCAAGCAGCGTATGCGTCAGTTCGGCAAGGTTGAGGTGCCGCAGTCGGCATTTATCGAAGCATTGCGAATCGGAGATAATTAAAGTGTGTGCCATTCGTCGGCGTAATCTTTGAGGACGTCACGCAAACGCGGATTGTTGACGGGTTTTCCCTGACTGATGCCGTGTGCATCACGCTCATAATCGGCAATGATGGCATCAAAGGAATTGCGTTCTTCTTCTGTAGAGGAGGATTTGACAGCGGGGGCTGTCGGGTTTTCCGTGTCGGCGGCAGCCTGCATTGCTTCGCTTGTCGTTGCGGAAACAACAGGTTCTTTTGTTTTTGCCGGCGGTAATGATTTGAGTGGTTTGGACGGAGCAATTTCTGCAGTTTTGCCGGCATTCAGTTTTGCCAGAGTTTCGGCAGATAATGTTTCGGGCTTTTGCGGTTCCGGTACTTGAGCTGCTTGTGCTTTACGTTTTTCTTCGGCTTTTTTAAGACGTTCGATTTCTTCTTGCAATTTTTGATTTTTTGCAAGTTCTTCTTGCTTTTCACGTTCGGCTTTTGTTTTTTGCTCGGCAATTTGTTTTTGCTCTTCCGCACGTTTTTTCTGTGCTTCTTCCATACGGCGTTTTCTTTCGGCTTTAGCTTTTTCTTCGGCTTGCAGTTGTTGCTGCACGCGTAACCCGATCGGATCAGGTCTTAATTGCCGTTTTCTCGGATTATTCATATCATCCAAGACTTTTTGCGGAATAAAAAAAGGCGGTTGATTCTGAGCAGCATAAACCTCAATAATCCGCAATAAAAACACAATTAAAGCAATCAAAAACAGATAATAAATCGATTTATTTTTCATCTTTCCTCCGCTGTTTATGATAGCGCCGAAACATTAACTTATCTTTAATGTGTCACGTGTAAGCTGTATTTTATGAAGGGACTTTTATTTTTTGTGCTGTGTTTTGTTCAGATTTTACCGACATTTGCCGCGGCTGAAACGTGTGCGCAGGCGGCAATGAAAGAAAAACTTGTCAATTTGAGTTATAATTACGGAACGCTCGGGTTTGATGCCTCAAAATCAACTCAGGAAGTTTCGGCGCTGTGTTCGGACAGTGCGGCCGGTTGCTTTGTGCATCAAAGCGGAATCGGAAATTGGCGCGTTCAAGATAAAATCATCAATGCAGGCGGTAAAAAATGTGTTATTCCCGTGATTTCGATTTCATACGATTTCAGCGGTGCGACAATTTATATTACGCGTGAATATAATCCTTGCGAAACACGGGCGATTTTGCGTCACGAATTGCAACATTTTACAATTTGGAAGACTTCAAGGGAATGGTTTTTGAAAGATTTAAAGAAGAGTTTGCAACAAGCCGCTGCCGAAAGGGCAAAACCGTGTGCGGGAGGAATACGTTGCTCGACCGGCAGTCTTAGGGCATTGTCGGCGGTTATAAACAAAGTGGAAAATCGCTGGAGCAAAATGGAAGAACGCAATCAGAGCTTGCTTGACAGAGTGGATCATTCAGCCGTGCATCAGGTCAATTATCCGGTTTGTGCGCCGTATTCGTTAAAGGTTGGATTATTCTGAGCGGTATTCGTCTTTCATTTCACTGATTTGGCGCAGCATTGTGCGATTGGTCATATCAACACCCGAACCGATTTTTTTCAAATCCGTCAGATAATCGTCAAAAATTTTCTGGTATGAATGATTGACTTGCTTGTTTCGTGTTTTTTCAATCATAAATCGACGGTTTTCGAGCATATCGACGTGCTGACGATGATAAGTGAAAATATGGCGGTAATCTTTATCAAACAGCGATAAATAGTGGATTCCGTGTTGAGAAAAAGACATTTGAATACCTGATTTGCGCGCTTTTGAAACTTTGTCGCTGATTGAGGAATAAAAGAAAAGCGGATCGGTTGATTCGATAATATAAATTTTTCGGTTTTGGGGTGCTTTTTTGATAAAATCGGCAAATTTTTGTTTGCGCGCGGCAAATTTTTTTCGTGTTTGTGTTATTTCCTGCGATATTTGCTCGTTCAGTTTATAGTTGAGAAAGCGATACGCAAAACTTGTGCTATTCCAGTTTTTTCGGATTTGTTGCATTCGGCGTGTTTCAAGGTTCAATGTTTGATATTCATTTTGCAAAATTTCATTTAATTCTTCCGGATACAATGTGTAAGAATGCACAATACTTGCGGTGTATTGTTGAATTTCCGTTTTGCTTCCGCGTTGTTTTGCCATAATTTTATCAATCGGTGCCGGCGGATATTTTGTTGAAGATGCGGCAACGGCATCAATGTTTATGAAAAACATCGAAAATAAAGAACATACAAACAGTATCGGCGCAAGATATTTTTTCATATCATACAGTATATCGATAAGGTATTAACGGAGCCTTAATAAATCGGTGTTACAACAAAAAGAGGGGATTTTTTTATGAAAAAAATTTTGCTTTTATGTCTTGGTTTTTGCTGTTTTGCAACGAATGTATCCGCGGCATCTTTTGAGTATGCGGTGCGTCAGTGTAAAGACAGAATGCAAAAGAATCCGCCAAAAATCGAGATTGCATACAATTACGGCGCATTGAAACTTGATAATACAAAAACGTCGGAAGGAATCGAAGAAGTTTTCAAAAGTACGCACCCGAACGTGAAAGTTAAGCGGATTAACGGATTAACGACATTATCACCGTATGCGCAGCTTGAAAGCAGTATTCAGTCAGAATCGGTGAACAATCGCATTTGTTATTATCCGCGCAATATTCGCATCAACATAGGCTATAAGCCGGTGGTTTATATTGCCTCCGACATATCTAAAGCCGGTTGCCGCTTCATTTTGACGGTGCGGCACGAACAGACGCATCTGGATATAGGACATTTGAGCCTCGAACTTTTTGTGCGTCGGTTGAAAGAAGATTTTCCGCACCTCATTTCCGAAATCGGTCCGGTGGTCAAAACGCGCAGTGAAGAAATACCGATTGATGAAATGTCTAAGCAGATGAATACAACATACCATAATCATCTGAAGATTTTATTTGATGATTTTGTGCAGAAACTTTTGGCGCAGAATGCGCATATCGATACCGATGAAAACTATCAGAAAGAAAGCGAGCTTTGCTCAGATTAGGCACAAATTTTGTGCAGCATATTGATACATTCTTCAATATTATCCGCGGCATAATCTATATATTCGACACCTTTGTCGTTTTCTTTGCCGTGGCAGAGGCGCAGTGTTTGCATACCGGCTTTTTTTGCAAATTCCAAATTGGAGTAACTGTCATCAATAAAAATACATTCTTGCGGCAAAACCCCGGCAGTCTGGCAAAATCTGACATAGACATCCGCATTGTCGTTTTTTTTGTATTCGCCGAATTCTTCCACCGAATAAAATCGACCGGCAAAAAAGTCGTAGAGTTCGATGTGTTTTAAGATTGCTTCACAAGCACGGTGTGAGCTTGTAGAAAAAATATATTGCGGACATTGCAGCTGTTTCAGTTTTTCCAAAAAGTTCGGATAAGGTACAATCGGATACAGATTTTGTTCTTTACGTTTGTGATAAGCGTCAAACAGGTCTTTCGGATTTACGCCGTATTTTTGCACAAAAAGTTCACCGCCGTCACGATAGGTACGATACGATTCCGTAACCATTGCTTTTGCCGTTTTGAAATCAAGCGGCAAATTCAAGTCTTCAATTGCGGCCTGCGCCGTAATGGTATCCATCAGGTCGTGAAACTCTGGTGTCTCACGATACAAAGTATTATCCAAATCCCAAACAATTACCTTATACATTCTGCTGTCTCTTATATTTAAACCTTAAAGAATATAACACATTTTTTGCCGAGGTCAAGTTTTAAAAAAACAGGTAATTGAAAATATTTTCGCACGGCATATATAGGGGATTCAAGTGAGGAAATATGCGTGTAATAACGGTTGTTTTAAGCATTTGGTATACGGTTTCCGTGTTTACAAAAACGGAAATTGTTTGGGAAAAATACGACTATACAGGTATTTCAGTCTTTGCGGATACGGATTTATTTCGTATTTTTTCGGAATTCGGCAGGGTGATTTATTAAAGTTTTGCCTCAACCAAAGGGGTGATGTAGGCTAAAACGTCGTCAATGCTTAAATCGGAAGTGTCGATAATAACAGCATCTTCTGCCGGTTTTAGCGGTGCGTTCGTGCGTTTGCTGTCGCGTTCGTCACGAGCAATCATATCAGCCAAGACTTTTTCGTAAGAAGTTATCATACCTTTTTGCAAAAATTCTTTATAGCGGCGTTCGGCACGAATCTGCGGCGAGGCAGTTACAAACAGTTTCAAATCGGCATTAGGGCAGATAATTGTGCCGGTATCACGCCCGTCATAAACCACGCCTTTTGCCGGTTGCCCGTCAGCAAAAGTCGGCTTGAGCGCAAAATTTTTCTGCATATTCAACAAAGCGGCTCTGACGGTCGGATATGCGGATACGATAGAGGCTGCCTGACCGCCAATATCCGAGCGGAAATCCGGATGCACAGACAATTCCATCATTTGCGGAAAGGTCAGATTTTGCGCAATTTTCAGCGCGGCATTTTGATTTTGTAAATTCAAACCTGTTAAAACCATTTGCAAACCGACGGCGCGATAAACCATTCCCGTATCAAAATATGCCAAGTGATATTTTTGAGATAAGTATGCGGAAATCGTGCCTTTTCCGGCTGCTGCCGGTCCGTCAATGGTGATAATCATTTTTGTATCCTTTATTTTAAGTCAAATTTATGTTTTTATTAACATATTTTATGTTATAATGGCAACCGAAAATTGATTTATGCAATATTTTTTATTGTACAAAGGAGATGTTTTATGAAATTTCTGATAGCGGACGACCACGAACTGTTCTTGCAAGGATTGGAGTTTATTCTGCATAAAGAGTATCCGCAGACGGAAATAGTGCTTGCTAAAAACTATACGGAGATTTTTTCTGTTTTGGAAGCGCAAAAAGATTTTGATTTAATTCTGACCGATTTGGCTATGCCGGGTGCTGATTGGCTGGAGGCTATCGAAAGAATCCATAAGATTTGTCCGGACGTTCCGATTGTGATTATTTCTGCCGTGTTTGAACGTGAAATCTTGCAAAAAACTTATGATTTGGGCGTTTCCGGCTATGTTTCCAAAGCATTTCCGAACAGTTTGATTATCGGCGCCATCAATTTGGTACTTGCCGGCGGTGTTTATATTCCGCCCGAAATTTTACAAATGAGCGAAAATTCGCCGTCCGAAAAAGTACAAAAATTGCTTAAAAATTTAAACCAACCGCAGGTGAAGTCGGATAAGAGTTTGACCCCGCGGCAAACAGAGGTATTGCATTGTATGGCTGAAGGAATGTCAAACAAACAGATTGCTTACAAGTTGAATGTCAGTGAAGGAACGGTGAAGATTCATATTACGCTGCTGATGCGCACATTGGAAGTGACAAATCGTACCGCGGCGGTACGCAAAGCCGTACAATACGGGTTGCTGAAAGACGGAGAATAAGATGAGTGTGATGAATGAATTGCCGCCGTATATGCGGATTTTAATGAACCGAGTATACAGTCACCGTTTGTTTTCGGGATTTTTGGACGACTCGCGTATTGTGGCATTGACCTCTCTCGGAGTTTCTGAACGTATTATCAATGATGTGTTGCGGGATATTACCAAAAACGCGCACGTGTTGCAAATCGGACTAACTTTCGGCAATGAAATTTCTGCTGTGTATGAGCGTGTAAAGAAACACGGGAAGCTTGATATTTTTGATGTTTCCGAAGTGCAAATCGAAATGGCTAAAGATCGCTATTTAGATGAAGACATTTGCATTATGAATTATGATGCCGCTTTGCCGTGGGACGAAAAATATGATGTGGTTATTTGCTATAATTTGCTGCACGAATTACCGCTCAAGACAAGGCGTAAGGTGATGGATAATGTTTTAAGCAGCCTGACAAACGGCGGAAAAGCAATTTTTGTGGATTATGCCGAGCCGGAATTGTGGAATCCGGCAAAATGGCCGCTGTTCTTATTTAACCGTCTGTACCGCCCGTTTGCCGAGAGTATGTGGAAGAAGCCGATTGAGAGCTTTTGCTCAATAAAAGATGATTTCCGTTGGCATCATACCTATTATCGCGGACATATGTATCAAAAAACCGTTGCCGTGCGCAGAATCTTGAGCAGTGAAGATGTTGTGAAGTTGACAAAGCTGTTTCGCAACAAATAAGCACAAAGTATAATTCAGTCTGTTTTGAAGGTGCAATAATCCAGAATAAAGTTCATTTCTTCCGCCGGAGAAACACGCTGAACCGCGGAGAAATCGTACCCTTCTTCTTCCGGTACTACCGCGGCTTCCAGAATTTGGACATATTGCTCCGTTTGCTGTTTATTCAACCGGCACTCAAAAACAATTTGTTTGTCGCTTTCTTGTTTGTCTTTTGCGGATATTTTATCGTTTTGCATCATAAAGGTATAGAGGCAATCTTCATCGTCTTTGCCGACAATTTGACGCTTGACCGTAATGGCGGCGGTCAATTCCGTCTGTTTGGCTGGTGTACACGACGGTAAATTTATGCGTATTTGTTGCGTATGGTCAATCTTATCACGCTTAAAACGACACAGTTTGCGGTCTGACATTATGGCGTATGCAGCTTTATAATCCGCATCGGTTTCAATCTTGTCGTCGTCCCAGTGCGGTGAATAGCCTTTTTGCTGATATCGCCGCAGTGCGTCGGCATACGCTTTTGCCTGTTCACGCGTAAGCTCACATTCTTGGGCGATGTGTACCGAAACATTGGTTGTGCCGTCGACGGACAAGCGACAAGAGCCGTTCTGCATCGGTTCAACGGAATATGTGGTGCTGACGGCAACATCTTCAAACACTGCCGGTTTAATGTATGTGTATTTTGTGCAATTTTCCAAGCTTTGATAAAATTGTTCCGGCAGGTTAAGTTTTTCAAAATCCACACCGATGCCCAAAATTTGCGCATTTGCGGAAAATGACAATAAAATAAAACTCGCACTCCATACGGTTTTAATCAGGTTCTTTAATTCGCTCAATGTTTGCTCCTACGGCTTTGAATTTTTCTTCTAAATGTTCGTATCCGCGGTCTAAATGGTAAACGCGGTTGACTATTGTTTCTCCTTCGGCAGCCAAGCCTGCCAAAATCAGCGCAAAGGAGGCACGCAAATCGGTGGACATTACCGGTGCGGCCGAGAGTTTTTTGACTCCGCGCACAATAGCCGAGGCGTGACCGTGAACATTGATATTTGCCCCCATACGCATCAGTTCAGGTACGTGCATAAAGCGATTTTCCCATATACTTTCCGTCACCATTGCTGCACCGTCTGCCACGCACATCAACGCCATAAACTGAGCCTGCAGGTCAGTCGGGAATCCCGGATAGTAGTCGGTGAAAATATCCTGCCCGACCAGTGCGGTATTTTGTGCATCAACAATAATGCCGTTATCCGTGGTTTCGACTTTGACTCCTGTTTTACGCAAAATATCAAGAGGGGATTGCAAGTGTTCCGTTTTAGCGTTAATCAGCTCAAGTCGACCCTTGGTTATGGCAGCGGCAACGGCGTACGAACCGGCCTCAATGCGGTCATTGATGATTTCGTGCGTTACGCCGTGCAGTTTTTCCACACCGCGAATCGTCAGTGTTGAGGTGTTTGTGCCTTCAATATCGGCTCCCATCTTGTTGAGTAAATCAATTAAATCGGCGATTTCCGGCTCCTTGGCGGCATTTTCGATAACGGTTGTACCTTCGGCCAGAGCCGCCGCCATAAGGATATTGCACGTAGCGCCGACCGACGCGGAATGGAATGTAATGTGCGCACCCTGCAAGCGTCCTTTAATATCTGCCACAACATAACCGTTTTTTATTTCAATTTGTGCGCCCATTTGTTCCAATGAGCTGAGGTGAATATCCATCGGGCGTGCGCCTATGGCACAACCGCCGGGCAGAGAAAGCTCAACGTGCCCGTATTTGGTCAGCAACGGTCCCAAAACATAGTATGAAGCGCGCATTTTGCGAACGTAATCGTACGGCGCGATAAAACTGGTTGGGTGCGGGGTGTGATAGGTGATGGTCTGTGTTAAATGCCCGTTACGTTGTTCGGATTTTGTTTCTATTTGCGTGCCGAGTTGCAACAACAGCAAGTTTAACGATTTTATATCTGAAAGAAAAGGGATATTTTGAATCGTAACCGGCTCATCGGTCAGCAAACCGGCGCAAATAATCGGCAAAGCGGTATTTTTTGCGCCGCTGATAAATACTTTGCCGAACAGCGGACTTCCGCCGATAATCTTAATCTTGTCCACGTTCTTTCTCCTTTGCTTGCTTTTTCTTATTAAGTTCTTGCTGCTGCTTTTTACGTTTGGCAATATTTTTTTGCAGTGCTTTTGCCTCTTTTTCAAAACGAATCTGCTGTTGTGATTTTTGTTGTGTCATTAAAAAATCCTTTGCTGCATAATTTATAGGCAGATTATAATGATACGGAATGTCGAACTCAAGAGAAGATTATTTTTAACCACAAAAAATCCCCTCGGTTCATTGATTGAACAAAGAGGATTATGACAGAAGAAACGTAAATTTTTATTCTTCGGGAATAATCGTTGCGAGAAAATTATTCAAATCTTCCATTGTATATTTTTTCTCGGCTTCCGGTGTATTATCAACCGGTGCTTTTGCTATCAGATTATTAAAAGCCGCCTTATCTTCCGCACTTGCCGTCGGTGCCGCTGAAGGCTGTGAGGCAATGGGTGATTTTTCCGGAGATTCCTTGCTTTTGGTCTTAGATACCGGAACCGAAGGCGAAACCCCGCGCAATCGGTTTATGGCATCAACCATACTTTTATCAACCATAATTCTTAAACTCCTTTGCTATTTTACACCCCAGAATTTGCGGGCAAGCTCGGCACATCCTTCTTCGCCGAATGCTTCTTTAATGTTTTCCAAAAATTCTCCGAGGGCTGCCGGAATGGTGTCATTTACCGGTATTTCATCAACTTTGCTGACGGTGCACATATAAGAATTTTTTATATCTTCTTCACTTGATTCAATAATTAAAACTTCCGGTACGCTTAAAATCTTGGCACGAACATCAGGTAAGATGTTTGTCAGAATATATGCTTTTTTGTTGCGAACCAAAATTGCCGCGTGGCGGCCGTCATAAACCAACGCTGCCGTTTCAACCGGTTCATCGTCGTCAATAATCATATTGATGCCGATTTCTCCGTTGTTTTCCAAAATTTCAAATTCATCAACCCAGTTTTTTTCGATTTCCATATTTGTTTTCTCCTTAAATATGATATGTTAATTATATGTTGTTTTTTTATATTATCAGCTACGGCCACCGGTCGCATTCATTCTGCCCATACGGAACCAACTCATAGTATTTCCGCGTGACTGATTTTCCATACCGGCGCGAACTTGCTCCATACCTTTATTGACGGAACTTCTGGCTGAAGACAAGGTATTCCCGACGGAAGTCAGTGCTTTATCCGTATTACTGCGCAAAGCCTTCATTAAACCGCCGGCGAGGTTTCTGCCGCCTTTAATCACGTTGTTTGCCGATTTCATAAAACTCTCGGCCTTTTCTTTACCGACGGCTTTAACTGTCTTTCCTACGCCGCCGATGGCTTTTGTTGTTGCCGAGTATGCACCTTTGACAGCATCGCCGAGAGCCTGAGCATCTTCTTTCATTTGTCCGCCGATGCCTTGCGCCACTGTCTTCATCGCACTCCCCAATTCTTGTGCCGCGGCTCCGATTTCTTTACCGACTTTTGTTGCACCGCCGATGGTGGCTCCGGCTAACAGAGCCGAACCGTGAAGCGCCGCTTTGGCAACCGGTTTGATAACTTTGCCTGCAGCGGTGTATCCGGAACGCAATGTGTCTGCAATTTCTTCTCCGGCGTAATTGCCCAACGCCTTCATATCCGAGCCAAACTCTTTAAAGCTTTCTTTGAGATTTCTGCCGATTTCACCGATGCTTTTGCCAATGTTGTTAAGAGTTTGTTTTCCTTGTGCCGTCTTTTCGCGCTTAAATCTTTTGAAAGTCATTTTTAAAAGACGTTTTGCCGCCAAAAGACGGTTTTTTTTGCCTCATAGTTCGGTTCTACGTCAAAGGAAGGGGCAAAGAGTAGTTGCCTAAGGATTATAAAAGAGTATAATCACAGTTCGACAAAAAACAATTTTAGGGAGAACTACTCAATGCTTAAAAACGATATTATCACAAAGAATGCAAACATCAATATAAAAAATAGTCAAGAATACCCGCAAAAGATAGTAATAGACTGCGAAGATGAAACGGAGTATTATTGTCCG
>JAFVBL010000028.1 GCA_017479985.1 Alphaproteobacteria bacterium
TATTTTTTGTGGCACGCCTTTCAATGACGTCAACTGATTATACGAGCAATTAAAATTTCCACCAACTTTTTGCGGTGCACCTTTCAATGAAGTAAGTTGATTCCCCGAGCAATTAAAATATCCTTTAACAATCACCTTTGACAAATCAGGAAGTTTTGTCAGGCCTTTAAACATTAAATCCACATTACCCTTAATAACAAATCCGTCCGGCAGATTATAGAGATTATATATCACCCCATCTTGTTCCAACGGTAGATACTTGTCTTTCACCGCATCTAAACCGCGTATACTCGCCTCAGCCGCCAATATTCTGTCTTTCAAACTTGCATATTTTGCACACATCAGAATCTCTCCGAAAATATCTCATCTGTCCATTATATTATCAGAAAAATTTTCAAAATGCAAGTCTTTTGTCCGTTTTGTACGTATTTTTACGAAACATTCAAGTCAAGAATTTTGTTAAAAATAAAATACACGGTCATTCTGACACTAAGCAACGTGAAGTGGAAGGAGTCGAAGACGTCCTTGGACAATCTCCTGCCATACAGTGTACTGTCGTGTAAAGATAATATTGCCGATTTATTATACGCCCAAGGCCGCACAGCAACGAATGAGATTATCACGTCGGTTACGTCGCAACCTCCTCATAATGACGCGTCTCTTTTTGCACCAACGTTAAAGAATACACATAAAAAATCCGGATAGCGTGCGTAAATACGACGATATTTTTCAACGACGTGTACACAAATAGTACACGAGGAGAAAAATCTCAAGTAGTTACCAACTAGACGGATTTTTTCCCTTGCATAAATTTTTCAAGCCAATGAATATCATACTGCCCGTCAAGATATTCAGGTTGAGCGATAATGTCTTGATGCAACGGGATAGTCGTTTCCACGCCCATAATGACAAATTCTTCCAATGCACGACGCAAACGCATCAGTGCCGCATTACGCGTACCGGCGTGCACAATCAGCTTGGCAATCATACTGTCATAATAAGGCGGAATCACATAGCCCGAATAAATCTCGGAATCCACCCGAACACCCAATCCGCCGGGTGCATGCCATTCGGTAATTTTACCCGGACAAGGAATAAATGTTTGCGGATTCTCAGCGTTGATACGACATTCGATAGCGTGCCCGTTGAACTTGATATCATCTTGTGTATAGCCGAGATGCGCACCGGAGGCAATACGAATTTGCTCTTTGACGATATCAATACCCGTTACGGCTTCGGTAATCGGATGTTCTACCTGTAAACGCGTATTCATCTCCATAAAATAGAATTTGCCGTCTTCATACAAAAACTCAAGTGTTCCGGCGTTGCAATAGCCGATTTTACCGATTGCCTTACGCACAATTTCGCCGATTTGTTGGCGTTGGCTTTGATTAAGCGCCGGCGACGGACATTCTTCGATAACTTTCTGATTGTTGCGCTGAATCGAGCAATCACGTTCGCCCAAATGCACCACATTTCCGTATTTATCGGCAAGAACTTGAATTTCGATATGCCGCGGATGCTGTAAATATTTTTCCATATACACCACATCGCTCGGAAACGACGCTTTAGCCTCTGCTTTTGCCATTGTAAACGCTTCTTCGATATCATCGTCGGAAAAGGCAATTTTCATACCCTTACCGCCACCGCCGTCTTTGGCTTTAATTATAATCGGATAACCGATTTTTGCCGCCCACGTCTTTGCATCTTCAACACTTTCAAGTGCCGTTGAACCTTCGGTAATCGGCAGACCGGCCTCTTTTGCCGCCTTGCGTGCCGTGATTTTATCACCCATCAGCCGCATTTGATCAACCGTCGGACCGATAAAAGTAATCCCGTGTTTTTCCACCATTTCGGCAAAATCGGCATTTTCCGACAAGAATCCGAAACCCGGATGAATGGCATCGGCTCCGGTAATCACCGCCGCCGAAATAATTGCCGGTTTATTCAAATACGAATCGATTGAACGTGCCGGACCGATACACACCGCTTCATCAGCCAAACGCACATGCATTGCATCGGCATCGGCCTCGGAATGTACCGCCACCGTGCGGATACCCATCTCACGACAAGCGCGGTGAATACGTAAGGCAACCTCGCCTCGATTCGCAATTAAAACTTTTTCAAACATATTTTATCTCGTTTATTCAATAATCACCAACGGTTGTCCGTATTCCACCGGTTCGCCGGACTCAACCAAAACTTTAACCACACGGCCGCCCTGATGTGCTTTAACCGGATTAAATGTTTTCATTGCCTCAATCAAACATACCGTATCGCCGGCAACCACCGTATCGCCTTCTTTAACATACGGCGCCGAATTCGGATTGCTTGAGAGATACACCACCCCGACCATCGGCGATTTAACCGCATTCGGACTGTTGGTATAATCTATTTCCTCCTTCAACTCCTCTGCCAGAGCCGGATTTGCCGCCGGTGCGGGTGTTGCCGCTGCCGGTACGGGCATATACGCCGGTACAGCGTTGCCGCCATAATCGCGGGTAAGCGAAATTTTGCAGTTTTCATCTTCGTAATTCAGCCCCGTAAGCTGATTTTTATCCAGTATTTCAGCCAATTTGCTGATGGTTTTTGTATCAATCGGATTAGCCATTTTTATCTTATTTTCCTTTCACTGATAACACATAGTCGTAGCTATATCCTATTTTTATAAAAATACAACAAAAATATACAATTTTTCATCAATTTTATGCATTTTTTGCTAAAAATCGCGCATTTTCATCGATTTTTTGATATTTTTAAAATATCCTGTCATACATAAGAAAATACTTATTATAAAACACATAATCCGCTATCAGCCGCCTTCAGAAATTTGTGGACGGATTTTTGAAAATTTTTCAATTTTTTGATTGATTTTGCGTTTTTTTTATGTTAAAGTAGACAAAATTAAAACAAGAAAGGTGCACTAAATGAAAAAATTAACTCCGCAAGAAACCAGAGAAACATTTCTGGATTTTATGGAAAGCAAAGGACATTTAAGAATCAGCGGTTCTTCCATTATTCCGAAAGACGACCCGTCTTTATTATTCATCAATGCCGGTATGGCGCCGATGAAATCGTATTTTTCCGGTAAAGAGACGCCGCCGCAGAGCGATTTGTGTAATATTCAGCCTTGTATCCGTACCATAGATATAGAAGATGTCGGTGACCGTCATCATTTGACTTTTTTTGAGATGATGGGCAGTTGGTCAATCAAAAACTACTTTAAAGACAGAGCAATTGATTTGGCTTATGAACTATTGACGGAGCGTTTTGAATTTCCGAAAGAAAAATTATATGTAACCGTCTATGGCGGTGACAAAGAAAAAGGTATTCCCGCCGACGAAGACTCCATTCGTTTTTGGCAGAAAACCGGAATGCCGGACTCTCATATTGTGGTTTTGGGAGAAGATAATTTCTGGTCTGCCGGCGATACCGGTCCGTGCGGTCCGTGTACCGAAATCTTTTTTGATACGGGCGACTCTCACGGTAAAAGTTACGAAAAAACCGGAGAATTTGATACCCAAAACAGATATATCGAGATTTGGAATGCCGGCGTTTTTATGCAATATAATCGCCGCGAAGACGGTACGCTTGAAAAGCTTCCGTTTATGAGTGTTGATACGGGGTCCGGTCTGGAACGTATGGTGATGACCTTAAACGAAAAGGAAAGCGTGTATGATACCGAATCATTCAAGCCGTATATGGATTTTATTGTCGATAAAATGAAATTAACCGACGAAGACGGTATGGCATCTGCAAGACGAGTTGCCGACCATATCCGCGCGGCAACTCTGATTCTGTCGGAAGGTGTTGTGCCGGGGAAAGACGGACGCGACTATATTCCGCGTCGTTTGATACGCCGCAGCGCCTCTATTGCAATGCTCAGAAACGCACCGGGTTTCAGCTTTGATACATTGACAAAGATGGTTATCGATAATATGGGCCAAGCCTATCCGAAAATGCGCATCAATCAGGAAGCGATTCGCCAAACTATGGCTCAAGAGCTTATGTCTTTTCAACGCAGTGTCAAACAGGGTGTCAGACAGTTTGATAAACTCACCCGCGATTCGGACACCTTAACCGGCCAACAGGTTTTTGACTTGCGCTCGTCGCTCGGAATGCCTTTGGATTTAATTTCCGAGTTGGCAAAAGAAAGAAAAATCAGCGTTGATATGGAAGGCTACAAGGCAGAATTTGCCAAGCATCAAATGATTTCCAGAAACCTCGGAGGCAGAAAATAAAACATATTCTGATTGTCGGATTAGGAACTGAAAATCCTAAAAATGCGTATATTCTGAAAAAAATTCGTCAGACGCATTCGGTGTTTTATATTCTGAAATCCGAAAGTGACGAAGCGTGGATGTTGCCGCACATACCGGCAGAACGCATTTTTTCAACAGATGTTTACAACCCGACACGCGCCATAGCGGACTTATCGGTCATTGCCGAAAAACAAAAATTGACATTTGATGCAATTCTGACCTTTGATGAACATTTGGTCTTGCAAACATCTGTCATTGCGCAAACTTTCGGCTGTATTGCCACACCGATTGCGACGATTATGCACTCGTCATCAAATAAATTACTGTTCAGAAAGCAATACAATCAACACAACTCAAAAAAATTGCTTAAAATGCCGATTGAAATACTGACGGCGGAAGAACTGTCCAAAAAGTTTCCGTCTCCGAAGAATCGGGTAATCAAACCGCTTTTCGGCAACAACAGTTACGGTGTCAGAAAAATATCCGCCAATGAAAATACCGCAGACTTAGCAACATACTTAAAACAGTCTTGGTCCGAAAAACAAGAAGAATGTTATAAAAATTTTAACGAAACTTTTTTGCTTGAAGACTATGTTGACGGCCGAACCTTCAGTGTTGACGGCATTGTACAAAACGGCGTTGTTCACTTTGCCGGAATCAATGAATTCGGATACGGTCCCGAACCGTATTTTTTTCAGGTCAGCAACACCATTCCGCCGGATTTATCCGAAAACAAGCAATCTTTATGTTATACGCAAATCCGCAAATTGCTTAAAAAATTACATTACAACAACACCCCGTTTCACGCGGAGATAAAACTGAATAACGACAAAATCTATGTGATTGAAATTGCCGTAAGAGCACCGGGCGGCCAAATTATGAAAGGTTATGAACAGGCATACGGCATAAATTTTGTACGTCAGGTTCTTAATTTATATTCAGGCAAAGCGGTAGATTTTAAGCCGATAAAACAGCGCTATGTTCATCAAAAAGGCGTATTTGTGTATCAAGAATGCAATATCGACAATATAACCCTTGCCGCATCTTTGCCGAAACTGTCCGAATTTGTGCCGATTATGCACGACGGACAACGGAATCATTATCCGATTGCGGCACAACCCGTGTATTATTATTCCGTTGCCGAAAGAACCCCGAAAGCACGCACACTCAAAGCGGATAAAACCGAAAAAAGTATTATTATCCGCACAAAACCGTCAATTACCGGCCTTTAACTTTGGAAAGCATAACGATATCGCCGGCGTACGGTGTTTCACCGAATTTATGCCCTTCAAAATCACCATAAGTTTCAAAAACATCAAAACCTTTATACTTCAGCAAATTTTCAAGTTCCATTTTAAAAGTATATCTGGTTATGTATTTATTGATAATTTTTTCGTGTTTCCCGTCCATATCGTACTCATAAATTTCTTCGCAGAATTGCAGTTGCTTAAAATAATCTCTGTCGGCGATTCGGTCTTTGCGGACAAACGGCAACCCGTCACCCGTCGTATAATGCGATTCGCCGAATTCCTTTTTATATTCTTCACTTGCCAACATTTTAATATGCGGATTAAAAATATCAATCACCAAAATTCCGTTTTTATTCAAGAGCTGCTTGGTAACATTGAGCACATCTTCTTGTTCCTGCGGCGTCAACATATGCTGAAAGACTCTGAACGGCATTGTAATCAGAGAATATTTTTTATCTGTTTTATAATCTTGTATTGTACTGACGGAAAGCGACACATTTTTTCGCACGTCCGCAGAAAGCTGCGACAATTTATTACGGCAAATGTCTATACGCCGTTCATTCGGGTCAAGACCGTCGATTTTGATACCCTTTTTCGCTATTTCAATCAAAACCCGTCCGGTGCCGCATCCCATTTCCAGAACGCCGTCCTGACCGAATTTCTGTGCCGTTTTCAAATAAAAATCAATATCGCTCAATCTTTCGTGATAGGCATAATCATAAAAATCATCAGCTGAGAATTTGGTGCTCATAGGACTTCCTTTCAGTTAAAATAAAATAGGTTAAAAAAGAAAAAGCTGTTTTTTGAAACATTTTATTTACCGTTCTGACCATACATTTCGGCGTTCCGACAAACAACGGGCTTCCGGCATATTTAATCTGAACATCAACATCAAAATTATTTTCAAACAACGCTTTGATTTCATTATCCGAATACAGTATTTCCGTCGTATTTCGATATCCTTTGATAAAAGGCAGATACTTTTTTGCAAAATTTGTTCCGAGCAATGCCGCTTTAAGAATTGCCGGAGATTTTCGGTTTGGCATACCGATAACGGCAACACCGCCTTTCTTCACGCATTTCAGCATATTTGCGACGATTTTGATAATATTGTCCTTATCATAATGCTCAATCAGCCCCGTATTCCACACCAAATCATATTGACGAACAGGTTCAAATTCAAAAACGGAACCAAGCGTATAATGCGTAATGTCCGCCAACGCCGGCGGTGTGATTTTTTGTGCGTATTTCAAAGCATTTTCCGATATATCCAAAAGGTCTATCCGCGCAACATTCAACCTTTCCGCCAACGAAAAATTTGTTCCGCCCGAACCGCAGCCCGCTTCCAGTATTTCAATCGGGCGTTGTGCAAATATTTCGTAAATAATGTCAACCGTATCATCTTCGGAAATCTGCCACCATAAATCTTTGTTTTCCGTCTCCTGCCCTTTATTGTCAAGCGCCTCGGCAAAATACCGATTCCAAACTTCCCGTTCAATATCTTCGACAGTTTTATACATCTTCGCTTATCCTTATTTTGAAAAGCTCAGGTTCTTCGGCTATTTGCCGTTTACGTAACAAACAGCGGATAAATCCCAAATATTTATGATTTTCGTTAAACACGCTTAAAATATCCCCCCACCTTTGCCGCAAAGCATTTTTTTCTGCCGCTGAAAGCAATTCGATATGCGGTTTATGCATAAAATATTCGATATAATCATCAATCACGGCTTGCGGCTGAGCGGACAATTTTACCTTTTCCAGTTTATACACTTCAAAATTATCATTTTGCGTATAAATTTTTATCCAGTCATCGGCCGTCATATAACTTATGTTAACACCGATAATGTCTGACACGGCTTCAAGAACTTCTTTCGGCGGTCTGGTATGATAAAACAAATTCGTAACCGAGCAAAAACCCCACGGTTTCAGCACACGGTACATTTCCGCAACAGCTTTCGATTTATTATCCATAAACGAAGTCGAACCGCCGGAAATGATTAGGTCTATGCTATCTGTTTTGCACGGTATATCGTACGCGGAAGCTACTTTAAAACGCACAGCCTGCCGCACTTCGGGTACATCATTTGCCAGCTCCCGTTCGGCAACTTTAACGGCTTCCGGCACAATATCTATCCCCATAACCTGACACTTCAAAAGTCGGGCAACCTCCAAAGAAGAAAATCCCGTATTCGAACCGATTTCCAAAACCTTACTGTTTTTATCGGCAAAAGAATTGCGTAAAATCCAGTTAATTGTATCTTTTCCGCCCGGACATCTGTTCGTTTCCCGCAGAAAAGAAATAAATTCCACATACGGCATCTTTGCAAAATCAATCATTTCCATCCTCCCGACTCCGTGCAATTAAGGTCCGACAATTTTATTATGATTGCGCAGCAAAATTGTACAATCGCGAATGTCATCGTGTTTCAAAACCCATAAAAGAAAACGCTCTATTCCCAAGCCGAACCCGCTGGTTTGCACACATTCAATCTCACGCATACGCCGATACCATTGATATTCATCGGGTTTGACTCTGTGTGCTTTAAGTGACGCATCTAAATCTTCAATCGTCAGCACACGCTGTCCGCAACCGAGAATCTCTCCGATTCCGGCAAGCAAATCCGCCGCATAAGCACATTCGTCAAAAATCTCCTGTTTTGCCTGATAGAACGGCACCAATTTCCACGGCAAATCCGTCAACCATACAAAATCACCGTATTGCTGCAGCAATATTTTTTCACCTTTCGGCGTTATATCGTAAAAACGCCCTAACTGCCGCACCGCGCCTTCAATCGGCATTAAATCGGCAAGCGCCCGCGAATAAGATAATTTACGAAACTTATGCTTCAGGGCGTTTGACAAATGCTCCGTGCCGCCGGCAACAGCGGAAATATGCGCCGCATTATGTTTTAAGAGATAGCGTATCAAATATTTGATATATGCTTCCGCCAATGCCATAACGTCATTAAGCTCACCTCTGATTTCAACTTCGGAATGCATAAACTCGTTCAGATGACGGGCATCTGTTTCTTCACCGCGAAAAGTCGGCATAATATAATACGCACCAACGGAATTCAAACGAGCGCCGATTTCAAGACAAAATTGCATAGAATCAGCCAAATACACTCTGTGCCCTTTGATTTTGACCGATACCGGCTGCGAATCACTTCCCAATCCCATAGGACTGCTGATGGCGCCGGTTGTCACAGGAAACAGCGCCGGCTGTATATTTTTTTTGACATAAAATTCGGTCGTGGCAATATAAATGCCGGAAAGCAGTGCATTTATAGTTTTATACCAGTCGTGTCCGAGCAAATTATCCAGATGCCGTTCCGGATATAAGTATGAGCTTGGAGCCGCTATTGTTTTATTTTTCATCGTTATCTCTTTATTCAAAAAATTCATTCAACCGCATTTTCCAAAATTGAAAATGTTTGATTTTCACAATCGATTTCCGCCTGAACTCCGTACGGAATGGTAAACATCGGATCCGTATGGCCGAAATCCATCTGCGTAATCACCGGCTTATTCTGCAGCCCGTATTCCTTAAGCACACGTTGAATGGTGGCATCATAAGCATCAAAATCCGATTGTTGCAGATTTAATCCCCCCGGACGCCCGAAAATAATTCCGTTCGCCGCTTCCATAATACCGCTGGCGCAATAATTGCGAAGCCAATACGAAAAAAGTTCCGCCAAAGCTTCTTTGCTGCAAGATTCAAAAAACAAAATACAACCTTCAAACATTTCCGGTGCCGGCCAAATCGACGTACTTTTAATCATTTCCAGCACTTCCATACATCCGCCGATAAGATGTCCGCGTACTTTTGTACTGCCTTGCAGAAAATTCCACCGCGAAGGAGATAGCCTGCGCCGAATATTCTGGTTCTGCGGATTTCCCCAGTCAAGCATTTCATTCGTCCATCCTTCCGCCGACGGCTCAATGCGCCCAATCGGCTTATTGTCAAACAGTGTTTTATAAACAGAATCTTTTAACAGTTTATGCAAACCGCCGTTTTCACCGAAACCGGCCATAATACTCGGTCCGTAAAAAGAACCTAATCCGGCTTTTAAGCACATAAAATGATTTGCCGTGGTATCCGAATAACCCAAAAAGATTTTCGGATTATTGCGAATAATATCAAAGTCGATATACGGCAGCAAACGAATAGTTTCATCACCGCCGATGGTCGAAACAATCGCCTTAATTTCCGGATCAGCAAATGCCGTCATCAAATCCTGCGCCCTTTTTTGCGGATTGCGGTAAATATCCGTGTCGTCCGATAAAGTATGCGCCATCGGCACAACTTTAACACCAAACGCATCTTCAAGCTGTCTGACACCGATTTCATATCTATCCTTAAAAAAAGAAGGTCCTCCCCACGACAAAGTAACCGTGGCAACCTTATCTCCCGCTTTAAGCATTTTCGGCTTAATCAATTTCATTTTTTTACCTTTCGTTTGCTTGTTTTTTGATGTTCAACAGATTTTGCGTCGGCAAATTATTGTCCGATGCCGGCAAACTGCAATATTTTTCACGCTCGTGCCTGTCAATATAGTATTTTCCTTCCGCCCAGTTCATCATCTTTTTTTCGGCTTCTTGTGCCGTAATAATTCCGTCACCGTATAATTTCAGCAAACTTTCTTTATGCTTCAAAAAGGCACTGCGCTGACATTCGATGAGCGATTGTGACTGTTTATAATGCGTCATAATCTTGTCGATATTGAGAGGTTCATCAAACTCCGTCTTTTGCAAAACATTGAAAACTTGCACAAGTTGCTTGTTTTCAAGATTGTTTCTCTCTGCCAGATAAAACAAATTCCGATGCAATTTTTTCAAAATCTGCCCGCGTTGCGTTTTATTTGTCGGTTCCACACCGACACTTTCCACCGCCGCAATCGACATCGCCGTATCCACTGTTTTTATCACCTCATCATTGATTGTGTCGGCATATCGGAAAATCGGATACGTATCTAAAATTGATGATTTTTCTTCCTTCGCCCATTGCATACACTCAAGTCCGTACGCACATTCATACCCCAAAATATGCTTATCATCATTGATTTCAATCAAATTACCGACATCAACAATCGTTCCGTCATTTTGCTTAATCCCGAATGTCAGACCGGCCCCGCTGATATTGTCCATTCCGAAATGCCAATCATAATATTTTTGCTGATGAGAATCAAAAATCAGCATTTGCGGCGGAATATCCCGATACAACCGTTCATCGCGGGAATTAACCATAAAAACAAGCTTATCTTCCGGAACACCATACCGTTGCGTCATCAATTCAATCAAATCATTCTTGCCTTGTTGCAACCGATGCGGCGGAATAACCGTCCCCACCATATTAAACAAAGACAGCCATTGAATTTTGTAATCGTCATCCAACACCTTGGAAATATGATGTAATCTCAGACATTTTTGCTTAGTTGCCTTATATTGCGATGCACCGCTCAGCAAATCTTCTTTAAAATTAACAATTGTCGCATTGGTAAAATAAATGCTTTGATCACTTTCAGGGGGCAGAAAAGATAAAGGCGGCTTAACGGTTACGCCTTTCTGGCGCATAAAATCAAAAAAGATGTTTTCGATTTTCTGTCGTTCGATATTCAGCATCTTCTCTCCTGCTAAAATATGAAGTTCTTATAGCACTTTTTTTCTTTGTTGTCAAAAACTTTGTTGTAGTTCAGAACATATGAGACTCTTTTGGAGCAGAAGAGATATAAAAAAAGTATCCGAAAGGAGTAAAAAAATCAAGAGCTTTATGAGGTCTGTCAAAATTATAATAATGTTGATAATTTTTCACAAAATCAGATAGTTGCAAAACATTCTCCGGTAAATCATCTCTAAAATTATAAAACTCAGTTCTCCAAGTTTGATTAATTCGCTCTACACCACCGTTTAATTTAGGACTACGCGGCGGAAGAACAAAAAGTTTGATATTTTTTTCTTTACAAGCCTGTTCAAA
>JAFVBL010000003.1 GCA_017479985.1 Alphaproteobacteria bacterium
CAGTAAGGCGTTGTGCGGCAAAACGGCGGCAATCGGTGCAAACGCATACCACAAAAGCGGGTGATGATGCTCAAAAAAGTCACGGTACGGCACATCGCCGAGACTGACGAGATAACTTGCGCGCAAATGTTCCATCGAATCGGTTATTACGGGATCCTGAAATGCAAAGCTCAGCAAAACGACAAACAAATCGGCAAGTAAAAAAATGCTGAGTAATTTATTTTGTTTGATAAATTCCGTCATAAGCTGTCTTTCTAAAAAAAATAAGGCTAAAAACAATTTAGCCTTATTTTTAGATAAAGTCTATTTTAAATCAGTAATTTTCCGCTCTTAATTCAAAATAGCTGCGCGCGTGCGCACAAACCGGACAAGCCGCCGGTGCTTCGGGTCCGACCACAATGTGACCGCAGTTGCGGCATTCCCAAACCTTAATGGTCGAGCGTTTAAATACTTCCTGCGCCTCAACATTTTTCAGAAGTGCGCGATATCTTTCTTCGTGCGATTTCTCGATTGCCGCAACACCGCGAAAACGTGCTGCCAACGCCGGAAAACCTTCTTCTTCGGCAGTTTTGGCGAAACCTTCGTACATATCGGTCCACTCAAAATTTTCACCTTCGGCGGCAGCTTTTAAGTTTGCGGCCGTATCTCCGAGTTCGCCGAGTTCCTTAAACCACAATTCGGCGTGTTCTTTTTCATTTGCCGCCGTTTTGGTAAAGATTTCGGAGATTTGCTCAAAGCCTTCTTTTTTTGCAACACTGGCAAAATAAGTATATTTGTTGCGTGCCTGACTTTCGCCGGCAAAAGCTGTCCACAAGTTTTTTTCGGTTTGTGTTCCCGCATATTTGTTAGCCATAATGGTATCCTTTACAAAAAGTTAAAGTTCATTTGTAAAAGATTCGTATCTTATTTTTGCGCAATTTGCAAGCGATTTAAATCCGCCTCTGTATAAGTTGCTTACTTTTGCCTATATTTCGTTTGCCGGCGAATTATGATTTTCGGATAAGATTTCAAAAGTAATGCGTTGCTTGGTCAAATGCGTGATGTATTGCATAAGTTTTATTTGCTCTTTATCGCTCATCTTCTTTAAAGCATTTGTGATGTCGTAAATTTTGCGTGGCACAAAACGCGCAAATACCATAGATTCTTCCACACGTATAAATTCGCCTTTGCCTGCGCTGTAGTCAATTGATTGCATAATTCCGCCCTTTCTTGTTATAAATAAAGCCGCTTGATAAAGCGACTGGAAGTTGAGAACTACACAAAGAATAGTGCGACATATTGACCGAAAAGCTTATTTTGCCGCCTTCCAGTCGTTAATGACTGTCAGACGTGCAAATGTTTCGTCTTTACACGTTACGCTTTGTGCGGAGTTCTCACACTCCAAACAGGAACACCCCGTTCAAACAGAATATTAGAGATAAACCGCGTAAAAGTAAAGAAAAAAATACAAAGCGCGTTTTGTTATAATCCTTTGATTGCCGTAATTGCTGCTTTGGCACCGCAACCGGCGGCAATAATCGCCTGACGATACGGGTTGCATACGTCTCCGGCGGCATATACGCCCTTGATGTCGGTGGTACAACCGTCTTCTTTTGTTTTAATATAACCGGTTGAACTCATTTTGAGATAACGGCGAAAGAGGTCAGTGTTCGGATGGTGACCGATGGCAATAAATACGCCTGATACATTGATATATTTAACCGTATCCGTTTTCACGTTACGCACTTTCAAACCCGTAACTTCCAACGGTTTTTCCCGCCCGATGACTTCATCAACCACACTGTTCCACATAATAATCACTTTGCGGTTTTCGTGCAAACGCTGCTGCAACACATATTCAGCATTAAACGAATGGCGACGGTGAATAAGATACACCTTGTCGACAAAGTTCGTCAGATAAAGCACTTCTTCCAACGCCGTATTGCCTCCGCCGACCACTGCAACTTCTTTGTTTTTATAAAAAAAGCCGTCGCAAGTAGCGCAAGATGAAACGCCGTGTCCGATATATTTTTGCTCGCTCGGCAGTCCGAGCCACTTAACGGAAGCGCCGGTAGCAATAATTATGGCACGGGAAACGTATGAGTTTCCGGCAGCCGAACTGCAACAAAAAGGATGATCAAAAAAATCAACTTCGGTGATTTCGTCATTGATGATACGTACCCCATGATTTTCGGCCTGTTTTTGCATTTTTTCCATAAGTTCGGCACCGCTTAAAACTTCATCAAACCCCGGATAATTTTCTACTTCGTGTGTCATCATCAGCTGTCCGCCCTTTTGTGCACCCGAAACAACAAGCGCGCTGATTCCGGCGCGTGCGGCATAAATTCCGGCCGTATATCCCGCCGGTCCGGAACCGATAATCAATAAGTCCGTTCTGTATTCTGCCATTTTTCCCTCTTTGTTTGTGATTGATATAAGGCAAAATAATAAAGGAATCGACTCTTTTCAACGGTGCGGACGATAATAATTTTAGGCTTAGTTATGATTTTATATGATATACGTCATATCTTGCGTCGTAAGGTGCGCCTATAAAGTCATACCTCACGCGGCACGGCGTGTCCGCGTATCAAGATATTGAATCCTTGCGAGGCGCAAATTCTTCCGTCACATACTCCGTCACATACATTGAAACAAAGGTTGAAAATCACTTTTTGTTTGACAATTTTCAGCTTTTGATGCTACTTTTATAAAGAGGAAAGGAGAAGGCTCTATGACAACATATATTATCATCGGCGGTATTGTCTTTATGATTCTCTTTATTGCGTGGCAATTTGTATAAGACAAACGCTATTTTTTCAGTTTTTCAAGAATGGCAAACGGATTCTCACGAACTTCGGACGATTCGTTCTTTACATAATCCGAAAAATCGAATACCTCACCTTCGGCGCGCGGATAGTCATCTAAACAGAGGGCTATTTGCTCAATACAAATATCTGCCAGATTGATTTCACCGTTTTCGACAATATCCGGCACATCATCGTTGATACCTTGTTCCATCTCTTTTATATCTTTGTAGGTTGCTTTGGTGTCAAACCACAACTCAAACGGTGCAGAAACCGATTTTTCAAAATTTTCGAGACTGATAACGCTTTGTAAAACAATCAGCGCCGAAACAGTACCCCAAACACGCAGCATATTTTCTTTTTTATTAAACTTCAATGCCACTTCGGCACTGAAAGATTTAACATCTTCAACCTGCAAGACTTGCCGTATATCCTCAAGTTCATCGGTGTCAGGCTTCAACTTGTAACGATAGGTATTTTGATTTAATTCATCTATTTTCACCGGATATGAAAAATTTTTTTGCATTTTGCAATCCTTATGTTATATATAAAGCTGTATAGAATATAAATATAAGGAATCATACAGATGTCAATACGTAATTTGCTTTTTCTTGCCGCTTTGATGTTTAACACGGCTTGTGTGGGTGATTTATTTTTGGACCATACCGGTAATATGCCTGAAGAAAGCCATATCAAGCAGATTCGGCTCGGACAGACCAGAGAAGAAGTTTATGACTTGCTCGGTGCGCCGAGTGTTGTTGCCGGTTTAAGCAGAAATAACTGGATTTATATGGAATCGTCTATCCGCCGTGTTGCTTTTATGCGCCCGACGGAATTGAACCGCAGCATTTTGGCTCTGAACTTTAAAGACAACAAACTGGTAAACATTACCAAACGTACGCTTGAAGACGGAAACAGCATTTCGATTGACTCGGACGAAACCAAACCTGCCGACCGCGAAGTCGGATTCTTCCGCAAATATTTCGGCGGAGTCGGACAATATCAAATGTTCGGTGACGGTAAAACAATGAAGGATATGTAACGTGATAGAGAACTTAACGGAAAAACTGACAGAAACCCTGTCGCACTTCGGTATCAAAGGTACAATCGGCGAAATTTTTGAAGGTCCGCTGATTACGGATATTCAATTTCAGCTCAATACCGGCACAAAATTTTCAACGGTTGAAAATTCAATCAAAGACATTGCGCGGGAACTCGGCGTGAGCGGAATCAGAGTCGCACCGGTCGTTAATTCGACGTATATCAGCTTTGAAATTCCGAATCCCAATCGCCAAACAATAGACTTTATACCTTTGCTGCGTTCGGAAGAATTTTTGAGTGCAAAGGGCGGTCTGCCGATTTTGGTCGGTGTCGATATGCACGGCAAACCGGTGATGAAAGACTTGGCAAAAATGCCTCATCTTTTGGTGGCAGGCACAACCGGTTCGGGTAAATCCGTGGGTTTAAACTCGTTTATTTTGTCGTTGATGAGCAAAAAAACGCCGGATGAATTGAAACTGATTTTGGTTGACCCGAAACGCATCGAGTTCAGTATGTATAACAAACAACGCTATATGCTTTGTCCGGCGGTGACGGATATGAGTATGGCGGCACGTTGGCTCGGAAAATTGTGTGATGAAATGAATGCGCGCTATGCCGTATTTGAAAAAGCAATGGTGCGCAACATCGGCGAATATATCGAAAAAGGCAATAAAATGCCGTACATTGTTTGTATTATTGATGAATTTGCCGACTTGATTCTGTTTGATAAAAATGTTGAAAAACAAGTGCAAATTTTGGCACAGAAATCACGTGCGGCAGGTATTCATCTGGTGATAGCGACACAGCGCCCGTCGGTCGATGTGATTACCGGTGTAATTAAGGCAAATTTGCCGACACGGTTGTCGTATAAAGTTTCTTCACCGACCGATTCAATGACCATTTTAAACACAGCCGGCGCCGAAGATTTGCTCGGACGCGGCGATTCACTTTTGCTTGAAGAAAACGGCACGTTGACGCGTACGCTTGGTGCTTATGTGCCGAATAACGATATTATGAGCCTTTTAGCGCCGCATCGCTGCGAAATGTGCGACATCAATTATGCCGGTATTATCACCGGTCAGCAAATTCAAACGCAAACCGAGGAATATATCGCCCAACAGGAAAAAGCCTCGTCGGAAGCATTGAATAATGCACAGCCGGTGGGATTTTTTGCAAAAATAAAAGCGTGGTGGAGCAAACTCGATAAAACTTGGCAACGCCGTATCGTCAACATAGGCATTGCTTTTGTAACAGCGCTGATTAGCAACAAAAGTTCTGCAAAATCAAAGAAGTCGGCGATTCAAAGCGCGGCTGATGCAGCGGTAAAATCTGCCAAGAGAACGGTTAAAACACAGGCTAAACAGGCAATTACCAAAGCTGTTTTGGATTCACTGAATAAGAAATAGGTTCGGAATACGACTGACTATACAAAACAGACAAAACGTGTATTTTGAAAATTTTTCTGATTCTTCTAATGCATACCTAAAAATAAAGGCTGACTTAATAAAAAGCAGAAGCCCCCTTGACGCGTTCGGCTTATAGCCTCAGCGAGGGGGCCTCTATTATTTTTTGCCCAAAAAAGATAGTGAAATAGTATATGTTCTGCTTTTGTCAAAAATTTTTCAAAAAAGTGTATTTTTTGCTTGCAATCGGCGGAAAAGTGTGTTACTTTAAGAATGATCTAAAATTATCTTTATTCTATCTTTATTAAATTATTTTTTGAAAACTTTTGTTTTAACGTTTGTATGTTGGACAAAGAATGTTTTTCATTGGATTTTTGTTTAAGGTGGAATAAGGATAATTTTTTGTTGTTTGGCGTTGTATGTCATTTTTGCGCAAGCGAGAATCTTATACAACAAAAAACAACAAATTTGACATCCTATTATTCGATGTGCCGTCAATCTATTTGTTAGGTTAATGGTACATTCGGATTTTCTATATGCTCTTCTCGTCATCGTGATGTCGGGTTGAGATTTTTCCGCGTTTTGTTGAGAGGTTTTCGGCAGACGTGAGTATTATTTCCCTGTTTCCATAGTGATGGAAAGCGAACCATTCTTGCGCAAGCGAGAATCTCGTGCAGAAGAGGAATAGAAAACCACCAAAATAGAAATTAGAAATCAAAAAATATTATAGCTATGAAGTACAATGCAATTGCTTCGAGAGTTAATTATCTGGTCGTCCTGATGATGGCCGTAGTGTTTAACAATTTAATGACCTCTTGCGAGGACGACTACGACGCCCGAATGGAGCGTACTCAAACGCAATCGTTTGAGGGTGTCGACCAGCCGGTTCTTGGGCTGGAGTTCAATTTCAACTACGATGTCAACAATCGTGGTTGGAAACTCGAGACTCCGTGGACCATCACCGAGAAGGTGACCGGTCTGAATGAAAAGGGCACCAGTAGCGACTGGGTGTCCCATAAGGACGACCGCTATGCCGTCATCGACGCTCTGCGCAACGTGTCTCTGCAATATACGCAGGAGAATACGAGTGCATCGCAGACTTATACCTCTCTTGTTACTTCCTCTGCTTCGCGCAAGGAGTACAAGGACAGCGTTCGTTATAGCGCAATGATTGAGGATGGCAACATCGCCTATCTCGACTGCGTGAACGACCGCAAAGAGGTCGAAGTGCGTGACACCCTGCGCAAGCTCCCGTACATCCGTACGAAGAGCGCCCGTGTCAAGGCAATTAACACATTGCCCGGTACTACCAAGTATCAGACCCGCGCCGCTTACGTATCAGATTCCATTTGCCGCGAGGTAGTTTGGAATGTAGAAAAGGAGCTTGTCGGAAACGGCATCGCTGAGAGCAAGACCTTCACGGTCGAGCTGCGTGACACCTTCAAGGTTCTCCTCCTCTCTGAGGACGATATAGAGAGCGCAAAGGCTCTGAACAAGAGCCGCGTTATCATTGATGCCACAACCGAGCGTTGCAGCTTTGACGAAGTCTTTACGATGAAGTCTGGCGAGCAGCACACCAACACTAAGAATATTATTCTCAACCGTAACATCATTACGATTGACGAATATCTTAAGACGGTGACAAGCTTCGGTTACGCTTGGCAGCGTGATAACACCCTGACAAAGGGTAACGCTTCTCAGATTCGTACTGAGGGCGACTGGACGGTAAATGGTCGCACTGACAAGTTCAGTGCACTCATAACGAACAACGCTGAACCTATTACAACTGACTACGGTTTCTACCATGAGTCGGCTGAATACAAGGACAGCTATGTGACTGTTGATTTCGAGTTCATTACTCCGGTGATGAAGGAGAACAATAGCCGCGTGGAGAGTGTGGTCAGCAACAACGCTGAC
>JAFVBL010000029.1 GCA_017479985.1 Alphaproteobacteria bacterium
GCCAGGCTTTAGGACCCGACGACGATATTTACAAACCCATACCACATGGTAACTCAGTCTGTATACGCTATGTTGACTTTGAACGAATTCCATAACCTACTATAACATCGTCGTCGGGAACTTTCAACCCCCATTAAAATGGGGGTTTTCAGCAAAGCTTTTAATAAAGAAATCCCGCTTAAAGAAAGTTTCTTTAAACGGGATTCTTTGATTTGTTAATCGGTCAAATACTTGTTGGCTGCCTCAATAAAGGAACGAACCGTGTTGTCCTTCATATCCTGAAAAAACTCAACCGGCAGAAAGATATTGTACATCCGTTGCAGATCCATAGCAATGTTTGCCACACGGATGTTACCGAAATTGAAGTCCTTCATAAAATCGCACGCCAACAGTTCTTCGTCAGACATTTCCTCTATACCGCAATCGTGCCCGTAGGAAATCGCCCGCCGTACATCGCTAATCGTAATTTCCATAATCTATATGTATCTAATTGGTGAACATACCCAAACATAGCCTCTGCTTACATTTTTGTCAAGGATAATTCATTTATCGCATACACATTTTTATTGAAAACTGCCGGCCATAAATCCACCGTCGACAATAATATCCTGACCGTTGACATAATGATTGTGTTCACTTGCCAGAAAATAAACGACGTCAGCAATATCTTCCGGTCGGGCCAATCGATTAAGCGGAATTTTTGACGCCAGATACGCACGTTTTTCCGCGCTGTTATTGGTACGAAACATTTTTGTATCCACATACCCCGGTGACACAGTATTGCACAAAACATTGTATTTTCCGAGTTCCAAACACAACGTTTGCATCATACCGACAAGTGCATGCTTTGATGAGGTGTACGCGATTCGTCCCTCGCGTGAAATGGAGGCATATAAAGAACCGATACCGACAATATATCCCCGATTCGTTTTTTGAAAATGCGGTAAAACCTGCTGCACAATCGTCATCAATGCCGTCAGATTTATATTTTGCGTTTTATTGAACTCCTCAAGCGTCATTTCTTCAACCGACAGCGGTTTATTGTATCCTGCCGAATGTATAATCACATCAAATTCATTGCCGTTTTGCGCAAACCATTCGCGAATCGCTTCCTGATTATTTAAATCAAGCTCTTTGCTCGACGGTGCCGCCACCTCGCACCCCATATCCGCAAACTTTTGCCTGATGGCATTGCCGATTCCGCCGTTACCGCCGGTCATAAACACACGCATAAATCTTCTCCTTTTTCGGATTGTCCACAATCTTGTTCTAAAATATGCAAAAAATTTTAAAATTTTTTTAACATCGAATAACACATTGAATTAAATAAATAAAATTTATAATTCATCATTTTCAAAAAGAACAAAACAAAAACATCAAAGTAAGTACCAAAATTTCCCATTGAATCCCATAAAATCCCGTGCTATACCATTAAGGTATGGAATAACGGTAAAGGAATCGGAAAATGCGGAAAATCTTTCTGTTTATGGATACGATTTTCAACAAGGTAGACGCCAAAGGACGCGTCTCCCTACCGTCAGATTACCGCGCAATCGTTAAAGAATTGTCAACCGAGATTGTATGTTATCGCAGTCTGACCGCACCTTGCATTGAGGGTTGTTTGGAAGACACGCTCGATAAACTTGCAACCGAAATTGAAAATGCAACCGATTTCTTTTCTGAAACACAAGATAATCTAACCAATTTGATTTTCGGCGACGCCAAACGTTTTTCGTTTGACAGCACCGGTCGTATTATGCTGACCGATAAGCTCTTGAAACACGCACAAATAAGCGATACGGCGGTCTTTGTCGGTAAAGGACGTAAGTTCCAAATCTGGAATCCGCAGAATTGGGAAAAAGAAGAAGCGCGTATCCGTGCCGAAGTGATGAAAAACCGTCCGAGTCTCAAAACACCGAAGGAGCAAGAATAATGACCGCACAAAAGCAAAAACATATACCGGTTATGCTCTCCGAAGTGTTGCAATATCTGCAGCCGAAATCGGGTGAAATTTACGTTGATGCGACTTTCGGTAACGGCGGATATACGCAAGCGATTCTGGAGGCGGCACCGTGCAAAGTCATTGCACTTGACCGTGACCCGAATGTAAGAATCCGAGCCAATGAATTTAAGAATCTTTACGATTCGCGTTTTGAGTTCCGTGCCGGTAATTTCGGAAATTTTGCCGACTTGGTACCGGAAAGAATCGGCGGTGCCGTTTTTGATATCGGCGTATCCTCAATGCAGCTTGATAATGCCGAACGCGGCTTTTCATTTGCCAAAGAAGCGGAACTTGATATGCGTATGTCGTGCACCGGCGAAAGTGCCAAAGACATCGTTAATTTTTACGGTGAAAAAGAATTGGCGGATATTCTGTATCAATACGGTGAGGAACATAAATCACGTCAAATTGCCGCCAAAATCGTTGAATATCGCCGCCGCAAAAAAATCGAAACAACAACCGAACTGGCGCAAATTGTTTATACGGTCATACATAGGCACGCCGGTGATATTGATCCGGCGACGCGCACTTTTCAGGCTTTGCGAATCGCCGTCAATGATGAACTCGGCGAATTGGAACGCGGCTTAAAAGGCGCAACCGCACGCCTGATTTCCGGCGGACGTTTGGTTGTGGTCGATTTTCATTCACTCGAAGACAGAATCGTTAAGAATTATATGAAAGAAAACGGCGGCAAAAAAGTCCGCATTTCAAAATACGCGCCGGATTTGGCGCCTGATGACAGTGTGTTTACGGAGGTTTCAAAGGCTCTGGCGCCGACTGCGGAAGAATGCCGTATCAACCCGCGTGCACGCTCGGCAAAACTCAGATATGCAATAAGGAGATAAACAGATGGGCAATATCAGAACCGCAATGGTTGTTTTATGGTTTATGGTCACATTGGTTGTGGCTCTCGGTTCTTCTGTATTGAAAAATAAGGTACAAGGGTTAGAACGCCGTTTGGCTGCCATCAACAGCAACATTCAGAAAGATATTGCGGATATCCACGTTTTGAAAGCCGAATGGAGCCATTATAACACACCGGAACGCCTACGCAAACTTGCCAACGAACAATTATCTCTGGAAAATGCAAAACCTGAACAAATTATTAACTATTCTGCGTTACACTTCAATTACGAAACAAACGACTCGACGCAAACCGTCAAGACCGATAAAAAAGGTTTAACAACACTCGTCAAAGCAGAAGTTAAGAAGAAATAAAATGGGGTTTAACGTTAGTTTTTCAAAGCGCAAAAACGAAAAATTTTATCTTCCGGGACAGGAGATAAAAATTTCGCGTCGCAGCATCAGCACGAAAAATTACACCACCGAAAATGACAATGTCTCAACCTGTCGCGGTCGCACTTGGTTCACGATGTGTTGCTTTATTGCGGTATATCTGACACTCTGCATCCGCGTAACCTATGTATGTTTAGGCAACGGCATCAATATAGATACGGCTATTTCGGATCAGGTTGCAGCCGATATATTCCGCTTTAAGAATCCGGTTTCGCGCGCCGATATTATGGATCGCAACGGCGAAATCATAGCCACCTCTCTGCCGACCGTCAATCTTTATGCCAATACCAAACAAATCCGTAATCCGGAAGATGTTGCCGTAAAACTCAATGAGATTTTTCCAAACGATTCGTATGAATATTTTTTGAGCCGCCTCAATCGCAAAGGCGCTTTTATTTATCTCAAACGTAACCTTTCTCCGGCGCAGCAGTCTCAGGTTAATAACCTCGGTATTCCGGGATTGGAATTTGAAAATTGCGAAAAACGCATTTATCCGCATAAGAATCTGTTTGCGCACGTTTTAGGTTCGACCGATGTTGACAATACCGGTATTTCCGGTGTCGAAAAATCAATGAACGAACGCCTGACGACTTCCACCAAACCGCTTTATTTATCGCTTGACTTAGGCATACAAAATCAGATTCGCGACGAATTGATTGCAGGTGTGGAACAATTTAAGGCGGCAGGCGGTGCTGCAATTCTTATGGATGTAAAAAACGGACAGGTTGTGGCAATGACTTCCGTGCCGGATTATGACCCGAACGAAAATTCCAAACTCGGCGAACGCGAGATGTTCAACTTTGCAACCAAAGGCATTTATGAAGCCGGTTCGGTTTTTAAGGTATTTAATACGGCATTGAGTTTGGAAAGCGGCAAGGTTAAGGTTACGGACCGATTCGATACATCGCACCATATTCAGGTGCATCGTTTGCGTGTTACCGACCCGCACGGTTCACACGGACAACTGACACCGGAGGATATTCTTGTTGAATCTTCCAACATCGGTTCCACTTTGGAAATTATGCGTGTCGGTAAAAAATTTCAGCGCAAGTTTCTGCAAAGCATCAATATGGATAAAGCTTTGACCGAATTTGAATTGCCGGAATTGGCCAAACCTTGGTTTTTAAGCGAAAAGAACTGGGGCGAAACCTCGATGGTTACTATCAGCTACGGTTATGGTATTTCTTCAACACCTTTACATATCATTACCGCCTTTTCGGCAATCGTCAACGGCGGAATGTATCATCAGCCGACACTCTTAAAAAATATCAAGCATAAAGGTAAGCGCATTGTTTCGCAAAAAACTTCCGATTCGATGCGCACACTGTTGCGTGCGGTTGTCACCCGCGGTACCGGTCGTCGTGCCAATGTTGAAGGTTATCAGGTAATGGGCAAGACCGGCACAGCCGACAAACTCGAAAACGGACATTATAACAAAGGCAAAAGTATTTCTTCGTTTATTTCCGCTTTTCCGCAGTCCGATCCGCAATACGCGCTTTTGGTGGTGATTGACGACCCGAAAGCCAGCAAAGAAACATACGGTTACACCACCGCCGGTTGGAATGCCGTACCGATTTCGCGCAACATCATCTCTTTGGTGGCCCCGCAGCTTAATGTCAAAGCCGACTTTGACTTGGAAAAGCAAAAAAGTATTGTTGACGCGGCGTACAGAGTGAAAAAATAGCCGTTTTAAAACCAAAATTTATAAAAATAATGCACAGTTTTCAACTTTATTTCTATTTTTTTCATTTTCTTATTGAAAAATTTACAATTATTACATAAGTTAACACTGTATTAGTTGTTATTCAATTAAGTAAACACTCGTAGCAATACGATAATATTAAAAAACCATATGGAGAAAATAAAATGAAAAAACTTTTAAGTTTGTTCGTAGCTCTTGTAGCTTTGTCTGGCTGTTCTGTATTTGGTGCAGACGGCGGTTTATTCAGCGGTGCTGACTGTGAATCCAGATTAGCTCGCGCTTTTGCTGAAAACACAACGGATATCGTATATTTCGATACCGACAGTTCTGCTTTGTCGGCTGAAGCTCGTGCCGCTTTGGATTCTCAAGCTGCTTGGTTGAAGAGCCACGATGATGTGAACGTAATCGTTCAAGGTTACTGCGATGAAAGAGGTACCCGTGAATACAACTTGGCTTTGGGTGAACGCCGCGCCAACGCTGTAAAACAATACTTGGTAGCTCAAGGTGTTGCAGAACACAGAATTTCTACGATTTCTTACGGTAAAGAAAGACCGGCTGTATTCGGCAGCAACGAAGCAGCTTGGGCTCAAAACCGTCGTGCCGTTACAGTTGTAAGCTCAGCTGAATAATACGACAGTTTAAAGTAGATTCATTAAAAGACGCAGCTTATTCGGTTGCGTCTTTTTTTGTTTGCATTTTTTCGTAAAATCAAATAAATTTCCGAATCGGGAGAAGTGATGAAAAAATACTTTTGTTTTTACTGCCAGAAAGAAATTAAACCGGAACGTTGGCGTTTCAGATTCGTCTGCCCGCATTGCGGTTGCTACGTCACCGATGACGGCAGCGGATTTCATAAAATATGTGACAAATGTGAAGCCGAATTGCCGACCGATTCTGCCGTATGTATGAAATGCGGCTATCACTTTTCAGGCGAAAATGCACGCAAAGTACATAACTTTGAATTTTCCGATTGGCATAAAATATCAGCATCAAAAGGAATAATTTTTAAGCCGCTACTTCGTTTTTGGAACAAATATTTGATTTATTTATTGCCGATTTTCACTTTTTTATTGTTTTATGTTCTGGGCACCGTTTTATCTTTTTATCACCTAAGAGAAATTGTTGGCGATTACAGATATATTCCTTCAGAAAATCGCTTTGTAATTCATTACACAAACAACGGAAATAATGAAATTATGCAGTTAAACCCATACCAAACCGATTCCGATTTTGAAACGATTTTTACGGAACTCTACGGCGAAAGCGAAATTATGATTCCGAAAATACAAATAAATCTTTACGGCAACGGTCAGAAATATCAAGAAAAGGAAATGAAAGCCGCATTAAACCGCTGTGCCGATGTACTTAAAGCACATTTTATCAATCGGATTCAAAAACTTTGTCATAAATTTGATAAGCCCTGTTCAAAAGAAGAAATATCCCGAAACATTCATAAAAAAATATGTATATACAACTCCCTGACCAATTGCCGCAACAAATACGACCGCACTTATAAATACAATGACGGTGGTCTGTATATTAAAACAAAATCGGCATACGATTTTGCCCAAAAACCCAAAGAAAAACGCGTTGACAGTGTTAAAGAGTGTGTTGCTACCGTCGGTCTGTACAATCGGCATTAAGCAAGTTAGCTGTGTTCTTTTTGTGTTTACGCTTGTCATATTGCAAAAAAAGCATTATAAATAAAGCGTTATTTACTTTTTGCGAGGAATTAAAATGAAACGGTTTTTATATTACACCATTGCGTTAAGTGCTCTTTTGCTGCCTGAAATTGCAAAGGCATCAACATTGGAACAGGAAGTTTCGAATTTGCGCGAAGATGTTAAAGTTCTGCAACGCCAAATGTATCGCGAAAATACAAAAACATCGCCGGAAAACAGTGCTGTTCAGGGCAAAATCAGCGAATACGACGAAGTCATTCGCAAATTGAACGGACGTATGGACGAGTTGGAACATCAGTTGAAAGCAAACAATGAAAAAATCGAAAAATATAACCGCGATATGGAAATCCGTCTCAAAATTCTGGAAGGCCGGCCGATTCCGAGTAATTTAAGTGCACCGGCACCGAGTTTGCCGACAACATACGATGCCCCTGTGGCGCGCAATGCCGCGTCTTCCGTTGCCGGAGATAAAATCAGCGGCAACGATTTGGCCCCTCTTGACGGCGAACCTGTACAAGCGGCACCGGTTGCCGTTGTTCCTGCCGCAACGGACGGTAATATCATTAACGCCGACAACCCGCAAATGACGTATGACAACGCTCTTCAGGCGTATAATTCCGGATTGTATGATGAAGCTGAACTGGCGTTTGAAGATATTTTAAAACAATTTCCGCAGCACGGACTTTCCAGCAATGCACAATATTGGCTCGGTGAAATATATCTCAAAAACAATCAGCTGGACAAAGCCAAGGTCGCCTTTAAAGAAGGATACGATAAATACAAAAACGGCAATAAAGGTGCTGACAGCCTGTATCGATTGGCAACCGTTTTTGAATTGCAAAACGACACACAGCGCGCTTGTCTGATATTGATGAGTTTTGATGACGAATACCCTTCCGGACACGCCGAAATTCGCGCCAAAGTCGTTGCCGAAAGATTAAAACTGAAGTGCAAACGGAACTAAAAAAGTGCAGAATTTTTTTGCCAAACACCATATTAAAGCGCAAAAAATTGCCATTGCGGTTTCCGGTGGTGCCGATTCGCTTGCGCTCGTATTGATGGCAAAAGAAGAACTTTCAGTTTTCGGGTTTAAAATTGTCGCTTTAACGGTAAATCATCACCTTCGGCCGCACGCAACCGCCGAAGCCGAATATGTTGCAACATTGATGCGCACACAAAAAATCGAGCATCACACATTGGAATGGCTTGATGACAAACCGCAAACCGGCATTGAAGAAGCGGCACGCAAAGCGCGCTATGCACTTTTAACCGAATGGTGCCGAAACAACGGCATCAAAATCTTACTGACCGCTCACCACCAAAACGATCAGGCCGAAACGTTTTTAATGCGTTTGGCACGCGGCAGCGGTCTCGAAGGTTTATGCAGTATGCGAGAAATAATCGAAAACAACGGAATTATTGTGGCGCGTCCGCTCTTAAACGCATCGCCGACGACTTTGCGGCAATATTTGCAGAGCAGGCATATTGAGTGGATTGAAGATGAATCCAATGCCGACACAAATTATTTACGCAACCGCATCAGAACTTTTTTGCCGCAACTTGAAAGAACAACCGGCATTTCGCCGAAAATATTGGCAGAAACGGCTTTCCGCCTGCAAAGTGCCGAAGAGTTTATCGAAGAACATATAAAATATTTACTTAAAACTCAAGTACAAACACCGGCTTCCGATATCTATTGTTTTAAACACACCGATTTCCTCAAATGGCATCGCGAGGTTAAATTTCGCATTATTGCGCAACTGTGTCACCGTACTTACATTCCGCGTGCCGAGCATATTTTAAAGGCACTCAAAATAATGTCGCAGCTGCCGTTTACAGGTCTGACTCTCGGCGGTAAGGAAATTTTCGGCAGCAACGGAAATATTTGGATTGTACCGGAGTTAAACGCAAAACATAAGCCGAGCCGCAAAACGTGGAAAGAGTTTGTATTGCGAAATCCGCAATATGCCAAGCTTAAAATTCCGCACAAAGCTCGGGTGGCAATTTTGGAAAATTCGGAGAAACATTGATGATTTACAACAGCCTGAAAGACATTTCCGACCGATTTGATTTATTCTTATTTGACGCTTACGGCGTATTCTGGGAAGGAAGCGGATTTTACAAAAACAGTGTGGAAACAATGCGCACTCTGGCGGCACAAGGCAAAACCGTTGTTGTCATCTCAAATTCAACCCAAATGCACGAAAATCTGATGACAAGCTACGGCAAGCGCGGTATGATTGCCGGCACTGATTATAATTTTTTGCTTTCATCCGGTGATTTGTTGCGTCATCATCTGCTCAAAGGCAATATTGCGTTTAAAAACAAGCCGCAACCAAAAAAATATTTTGTCATCGGACAATCACATTCCACAGCTTTTGCCGACACGCCGTACCGACAGGTATCAAATATGCAAGATGCCGATTTCATCTATTGCGGCGTGCCGTTTTTATATGAAGAAGATGTGAAAAAATATCCGCAATATCAAGATTTGTATTATCCGGTTAAAAGCCGCGAAAGTGACAGCCGCAGAGTATGGGATACGCTGACGGCAGAGCCGTTTGTTGAAATTGTGGAAAAAGCGGTTAAGCTCAATCTGCCTGTATTGAATGCCAATCCGGATTTTACCGCCAAAGAAGGCCATCCGTTGATGCCCGATTCGCCGTCCGTGTTTGTGGTACGCAATGGCACAATTGCCGAAATGTTCCGGCAACGCGGCGCCGAAGTCACCGAATACGGCAAACCGCACACCAACATTTATGATTATACCTTCAATCTATTGCATAAACACGGCATAAAAATCGATAAATCCCGTACTTGTATGATCGGCGATACCGTGCGCACCGACATCAAAGGCGGCATCAACGCCGAAATTGCGCCGATTCTATGTGTTGAAACAGGTGTAACGGCGGAAGAAATTTCTAAAGGAAAAACCGTTAAAAATCTTTGCCTTGAACAAAACATTGATGTAGAACAAATTATACAAATCAAAAGCGTGGGAGGACTGTAAATGGCATTTGAACTTGTAACGGGTCTTGCGGCAAAGGACTATGTGGCCGACCTGAAATTATGCCGTGTTTTATTTGAAGATAACAAACATTACCCGTGGATTTTTTTGGTCCCGAAAAAAGAAAATACCAGAAATATGACCAATTTAACGATGGATGAGCGTTTTCAGCTTATGCGAGAAATTGCATTGGCGGAAAAAGTAATGTTCAAACTCTTTCCGTGTGACCAAGATAATGTGGCAATGATAGGCAATATGACACCGCAACTCCACGTACACATTGTCTGCCGCAAAGCCGGCGATCCGGAATGGCCGGATACGGTATGGAATCGCACCACCGGTAAATATACGCCGGAAGAAAAAACACGGATTATTGCAAAAATCAAAGCCGAATTTGACGCTCTTTGCGCCGATTCGCAATACGGACAAATTTAACTGAAGGAGAAAAAATATGAGCAGAGTAATAACCCTTATGCCGGTACGTTTGGCCGCAACACGCTTACCGAACAAACCGTTGCGCGTAATTAACGGCAAAACAATGGTGCAGCGCGTTTATGAAAACGTTAAAGCCGCACTTGATACCGATATTGCAATTGCCGCCGGCGATCAGGCAATTGTAGACGAATGCAAAAAATTCGGTGCCACCGCCATTTTGACCGACCCGAATCTGCCGAGCGGAACCGATCGTATTGCCGCCGCGCTTAAAGTTCTTGACCCTGACGGCACAAAATATGATATTGTGGTTGACTTCCAAGGCGATAACATCAATGTTGACCCGAAAGTAACTCTGCCTCTGGTTGAAATGGTCGAGCGCACCGGTTGTGATATTGCCACGTGCGGTATGCTTATAAATTCGGAAGAAGATAAAAACAATCCGAATGTTGTCAAAATCATTATGGGTTTGAAAGAAGGCGAAAAAGAAGCGCGCTGTTTATATTTCACACGCGCCACCGCACCATACACGCGCAATCCGGAAAAATGTCAAAATCAAGATTTATATTATCACATCGGCATTTATGTTTTCAAAGCGGCATCATTGCAAAAGATGGTATCATTGCCGACCGGCGTTCTGGAAAAACGTGAGGCTTTGGAACAGCTGCGCGCGCTTGAAAACGGTATGGAAGTCCGCGCGATGCTCGTCGACAACATTAAACTCGTGCAAGAAGCACCGGCTGATATCAACACCGAAGAAGATTTGGCAAACGCCCTGCCCTATATCAAATAACGGCGAAAAAATACGCTTTTATACAAAACGCATCGTTCAGGTGATGCGTTTTTTTATATAAAACACTGGACACGCCTTGCCTGCCGATATATAATGGTATGAAATAAAAAAGGAACAAACCGATGCGTTACGCCGGAAAAGAATATCGTGTTGTCTGTTCAAAATCAGACTCTCAACCACTCATTGTCGACATTATGCCGGCCGATAATGCGTTGCATCGGCTTATTCTGGAAGAACGCAAAATGCGTGATGCGTCCGTCAAAGAAATTGCCGGTTCAATCAAACTTTACGATATGGGCGAAGGCAACAAACCGGAGATACTTTTTTTACCGCCCGAAAACGGGAGCCTGCCGCCGGTAGAACTCAGTCCCGAACAAGAAAACCGCCTGCGTTATAAAATTGCCGTCCGTTTCGAGAATATGATGGCACAAAATCGGGAAAGCACCATTATTGTGCGTCCGGAAATTCATCAGGCGTATGTAAGGGACATCACCGCACGCATTGTCAGCAAACTCAATGCCGCCGCAGAAGCAAAAAATGCCCCTCAGTCGCTGCAAGAAGAGCAAGAACGTGCTCTCGACAAGAGGCGGAAGAAATCGGCTCAAACCCGTTTACAAACGGCAGAATACCTTAAACGCCGCGATGAAAAATACAGCCGATACAATCTGACGGCATTGCAAGTCAAACAAATGATACAACACGATTATTAAAGGAGCAGTTATGAGCATAAAAAAATATAAAGTCGTATGTTCGGAATCACAATTTTCGGGAAAGCAATATATTGATATTGCACCGGAAAACGGCGTTATTCACGACCAAATTTTTTACAGCCGTATTCAAATTCACCGACAAACAAACACCTACCCGCTCACACGTTTATTCGGCTCAATTTATTTGAGCGATGACAACGGCGTAATATCCGTTGAGTTTCCCAAACCGCAAGCACGCAAGGGTTCGCCCGAATATGAAGGAATTTTGCGTCAACAGAATGTCTTGGAGCTGAAAATCATTCAACGATACAAAGATATGAGAAGTGCCGGAAAAGAAACAACCCTGTTTGTTTACAGTATAGATAAAATGGTTGAAACATCGGAATCACGCAACGCTGAAGCCGACGCCTTTGAGCGCAAGCGCCGCGAAAAAATGCAAAAAATTGCAGAACAAACCGGCAGTTATAAACAAAAACATACCGAACAGATTCGCCCGCAAAGTCTGCAAGAAGAGCAACGTATGCAGAACACCGAACGTTTCAATTCGGAACAACAACGCCGAATTACGGTTGAGCAAAAACGTGCCGCTCAAACTTCTCCTGCTTGGTTGCGATTCCAAAAGCAATATTCCGGTGACTAAACTTTATGCGGCAAAGCGGCATATATCATATCGGTCAGCCGATTCGGCAAAATCGACAATGCCCACGTTGCCAACCGCATCGGCCACGGAAAGGCAATTAAACCGACATTTTTTTCAAGTCGCATCACTATGATTTCCGCTGCTTTTTCCGCACTCATAAAAAACGGCATCGGACAAGTGTTTTTATCGGTAATCCGCGATTTTACAAAACCGGGACAAATCACGCTGACATCAATATTATCCGCCTTCAAACTGCCGCGCAAAGCCTCACCGTATGCCTTTACACACGCTTTTGCCGCACTGTATGACGGACAACTCGGCAACCCGTGATAGCCGGCAATTGATGCCGTAATTGCAATCGTTTTCGATATCGTTTTATCCGCACGCATTTTAAAAATTTCCGCTGCCGGCGTAATTGTATTCAAAACCCCGAATACATTGGTATTAAAGGTATTATACACATTTTCCGCCGTTTCTTCGCCGGTTGAAACACCGGCATTTGCCATCACCAAATCCAATGCCGCTATCCGGTTGCACTCTGTTATCCACTGCGCCATTGCCTCTTTATCGCACACGCTGATAACCCGAGGATACACTGTTGTTCCCAAATCTCGACACCGTTCCGCAACATCATTCAGTCGTTCAACATTACGCCCGCTTAAAAACAGATTTTTTGCCCCGTGCGCGGCAAAATAAAGCGCTAAGGCTTCCCCTATGCCCGATGATGCGCCGGTAATTAAAATATTTGTAAATTTCTTTTGCATATCCGTAATTCCTTGTAGAAATTTGTATAGAAATGTAATAACATAAGCTGAATTTATAATGAATATTTTTATTTGACAAGAGGAAAGAATGAGTGAACTTTTACATCATCTAAATGACGTACGCCGCGGTGTTATGTTTGTTATCGAAGCACCTTCCGGAACCGGTAAAACAACCGTAATCAAGCGCTTGTTGGCAGAAGATGAACACCTCAATTGGTCGGTTTCCGTCACCACACGCAAACCGCGTGAAGGAGAAGTCAACGGCGTTGATTATTATTATGTCAGTGATGAAGAATACGACAAACTGCTGCAAGAAGATGCATTCTATGAATATGTCGATTCACAATACGGCAGCCGCTACGGCACTCTGCGCAGTGAAGTAGACGGTTTCATCAATGTCGGCAAAGATGTCATTTTTGATATGGATTGGGATGGCTTACGCCAAATGAAGGAAAAAGCACCGAATGATGTTGTTTCGATTTATTTATTGCCGCCGTCGGTTAAGGAACTGCGCCGCCGTTTGGAAGGACGCGGCACCGACAGTCAGGAAATTATCGACAAACGAATGAATATGCTTCTGGAAAAAATGCAGCATTGGGTGGAATATGATTATGTTGTGATTTGCGAAAATCCGGAACAGGCAACCAAAGCCGTCAGACGGATTTTCTTTGCCGAAAGAATGAAACGTGTGCGTCAAACCGGTCTGATTGAATTTACGCAGCAATTGGTTGATGAGGTAAAAAATGGCTAAACTCCCGTTTACCGATAAATACGGACGAATAACATACAATAATCCTGAAGATGCATATATGCGCGAACATACATACATTTTGCTCGGCAACGGCTCCGAAATCGTCTGTATTTATAACAAAACGGAAAAATTATATACATTGCCGACCGACAACGATTTGCAAATAAACGGCAATTTAGTCAGTCAATTCAGTACATTGTCATATTTTACCGAAAACAAACATCCGATTAAAGAACTGCAAACATTTTTGGTTTATGCGGTTGAAAAACAGGATTTGCCGGATTCTTCTTTTCAGTGGTGCAGACTTGAAGATATTTTGGTCAACAATATCCCTTTTGACGCCACCAAATTAAAAGGTATCAAAAATTTATACGTAAGGATAAAAGAGCTATGAGCAAAATTTATAATTCGATTGAAGAACTGGTCGGGCATACACCGCTTCTGAAACTCAATAAACTTATCAAAAAACTTGATTTAACGGCCGATATTTTGGCAAAATGCGAATTTTATAATCCTGTTTTTTCGGTAAAAGACCGAATCGCCCTCAATATGATTAACAAAGCGCCGTTTTCCAAAATCAGCAAAGATACCGTTTTTGTTGAAGCAACATCAGGAAATACCGATGCGGCATTAGCGGCTTTTTGTGCCGCACGAGGCTATAAGCTGATTATCGTAATGCCGGAAAATATGACACCGGAGAAAATTGCACTGATTCGGCAATTCGGGGCTGAAGTTATGCTTACGCCGGCTGCCGACGGTATGGCCGGCGCAATTAAAAAGGTTGAAATATTAAAAGAACGTTCGGATAATATTATCGAATTCAAACAGTTTGAAAATCCGGCAAACGTCGAAGCACATAAACTGACCACAAGCGTTGAAATTTTAGAAGATACGGACGGCGCGGTCGACGCGGTTGTCTGCGGCGTCGGCACTTCCGGCACACTGACCGGCATTGCGTCAACCTTACGTACGGTTAATCCCGATTTGTACGTTATGGCGGTTGAACCGACGGAAAGTCCGGTTTTGGCAGGCGGAGAAAAAGGAGCACATCAAATCGGCGGTATCGGCGCAGGTTTTGTTCCGCCGCTGTATGATAAAAGTCTGGTGAATGAAATTTTCCACGTTTCAAGCAGAGAAGCTCTTGAGATGACCAAAACGGTGGCACATACGGAAGGTTTACCGATAGGCGTTTCCGCGGCCGCGGCCGTATGCGGTGCGGTTAATTTAGCAAAACGTTCCGAATTTGCCGGAAAAAAAATTGTGGTTGTTTTGCCGGACAGTGTGGAGCACTATCTTTCAAACCCGTTCTATAAATACGACGAACAAACGGAGCTGTAATGAACTTTTTTGCCATTTTAAGCCGATATATTACACGTCAATTGCTGGCAAACTTTTTTATTGTTTTGTTTGCGATTCTCGGCATAATTCTGATGTTTGATACGATTGAATCATTGCGCCGCGTTTCCGGACGTGAAGACGTAACGTTTTGGTTTACGATACAATATGCCGTCACACGCATTACCAAAACGGTGGAAATTGTATTTCCGTTTGTATTGATGGTTGCGGCAATGATAACTTTTTGGCGCCTGAGCAAAAACAACGAATTTGTCATTATCCGCTCGACCGGTGTTTCAATCTTCGGCTTTTTGTACCCGCTGATTATTGCCACATTTTTGCTCGGCATAGCCAATATAACGCTGATTAACCCCATTTCCGCACGAATGTTTGAATTGCACGAAACACTTTCGTATCGTCTGCAATCACGCAATCCGAATGCCGTATTGTTTTCGAGTAAAGGCTTATGGATTCGCGAGGCGACAAACGACGGAAAAATTCTGCTGATTCAGGCCAAAGGGCTGCGTCAAGACGACGATAAATCGGTATGGATGCGCGATGTAATGATTACCGAACTGAATGAAACCGCGCAGATAAAAAAGAGCTATAATGCCTCATTTGCCACACTTGACGGCAATATTTTTCATCTTAAAGACGTAAAGGTTATGGTCAGCGGCGAACCGGTGCAAACATTGGCCGATTATGCCTATGAAACAACAATCAACGTTCAAAGAATCAAAGAAAATTTCATTGAGCCTGAAGCAATTTCGTTTTGGCAATTGCCGGATACGATTCAGTTTTATGAAAAGGCCGGTTTTTCGGCACGTCAACACCGAATGCGCTACTTAAATCTATTGGTTTCGCCGTTTTTGCTGATTGGTATGCTGATGCTTGCGGCGGTCTTTATGTTGCAAAACACGTTGCGCGGTTCGGCAATTATGTGGCGCGTTGTTATCAGTATCGTCACCGGATTCACATTTTATTTTTCATCGCAAGTCGTCTATGCATTCGGCATCAATGGCTACATTCCGGTTTGGTTTGCGGTTACGGCGCCGACTGTGATGATTTGGCTGATAAGCATTTCATTGCTGATTCAATCCGATGAAGTATAAAAAAACCGCGATGAAAAGATGCCATAGCAACATTTTTTCATCACGGCAAACAAAGAGCTTGTTATTCTTCTTCCAAATCCTGAAGCAAAGCATTAGCCGCCTCAAGGAAGGTGCTGACGGTATTGTTTGCATTGAGAGCCTGCGTCACTTCCGGCGGCAGAAAGATGCGATACACGCGCTGTAAATCAACACACAGCAGAAGCACGTGTTGCTCGTCCATACCGAGGTCGTACCAAAAATCGGCAGCCAGCAATTCCTCGTCCGAAACATTGTTGTTGACGGCGCGCACAGCCATATCATACAGCATTTGCCGCACATCTGAAATCGTCAGTTGTTTTTTCATAATTGTAATGTATTTGTCGTTTGAAATATCTTGATAATTTGTTCTTGTTCTTCAAAATACAGGATTTTAAAATTTTTGTCAACCTTTATTTATAACCTCACATTTTTATCTTTACATCTAAATCTTTTCGTATTAAAAAGAGTCTGAACAGGGAGACTTGTTTGGGGTGTGGAAACCTCTGAATCAAAAAGGAAAAAGACGTTCAGTTTGCACGTCTTTCGGTTGTTTGATATGACTGGAAGGCGGCAAAATACGCCGTTTTAAAACTACATATATATGCTCGAGCGATATATGCCTGTTATGGCTAATATGTCGCACAATATTGATTCATTGTTTCCAACTTCCAGTCGCTTATTATAAGCGGCTTTTTTGTTTGAGATTAAAAGCAAGGGAAAGTTGTGATGAAAAAGAAGAATACGATAGCGGACAAGAAAATAATTACGGTAAAAAATGCTGAAGGCGATGCAGATACAACTGCAGAAATTGTGGTGCCAAATCAGATAGATTATACCCCGAAAATCAGCGTAATTATACCTGTTTACAACGTTGAGCAATATCTGCGGCAATGCTTGGACAGCGTGGTTAATCAGACACTGCGCGAGATAGAAATTATCTGCGTTGACGACGGCTCAACCGATTCTTCTTTGGATATTTTGCGTGAATATGCCGCAAACGATAAGCGCGTAACGGTGCTGAAACAAGAGAATCTGCACGCCGGCGTGGCGCGCAACGCCGGTTTGGCAATTGCTAAAGGCGAATACTTGAGTTTTTTGGATTCGGACGACTTTTTTGAACTCAATATGCTGGAAGATGTCTATCGCAAGGCCGAACACGAAAAAGCTGATATTGTAATGTTTAATACATATTTATACGACGAGCAACAATGCGAAGATAAAGAAGTTAATTGGACCCTGAAAACAGAAAATTTACCGGAAATATTTAATTACAAAGATGTACCGAATAAAATTTTTAATTTAAGCAATTGTTGGGTATGGAACAGGTTGTATAATCGCAGTTTCATAAAACAGAGCAATTTACATTTTCAAAACACAGCTTTTTCAAACGATATTTACTTTTCTTGTATGACAATGGTACTAGCATCAAAAATATGCTATTTAAATAATAGATTGTGCCATTATAGAACAAACCAAACTAAAAGCAATAATATCACATCTGATAATTATAGACTGAAATATCCAACAGCCTCTTTACAATGTTTCCAAATGTTGTTTCAGAAGTTAAATGCTATAAAAATATATGAAGAAATTACAGAATCTTTTTTATCTGTTTGTACTCAAAACCTATATTGGTCAATGCAATGTATGCTTGCAAAAGAAGAAAGTTTTAAAGAATTTACAGACTATTTTATAACTAATTTAAAAAATATTTATGTTTCTTCTAAATTTTTGTTTTCGAAATCAGATCTTGATTTGAATCGCAAATATACGGCCTTGCGCAATATTTTGGTTGAAAACGGTGTGTTTGATGAAATACCGCAACGCATTTTTTATGTTTGGGGTGCACACGAGCCGAAAAAAGATAAGGTTTCAGAATGTATAAATTCGTGGAAAAAGCATCTTCCAAACTATGAAATAGCGGAAATTAACGAAGAAAGTGTCCGTTATTTTGATTTTCAGAAAGAACTGAAAGAAAATCGCTGGTTTAGAACGGTTTATAACCGCAAAATGTGGGCATATGTGGCAGATTATATTCGGATAAAAGCCATAGCCGATAATGGCGGAATTTATTTTGATACAGATGTTTCCGTTGTGCAGAATATGGATAAGTTTTTATCTGAACCGGCATTTGTCGGCATTCAAAGCAGTTCCGTTGACGGAACCGGAGATTGGGTTGAACCGGCAATCTGCGGCGCCAAAAAGAATAACGCTCTGTTCCGGCAAATATCTGCCTTTTATGACGAAAAAATCTGGCAGGAACCGATATATACAATGCCGCATATTTTCAATTATTTTTTAAGGCAATACGATATTTTTCCGTTTCCTGCAAAGTCGGCGCAAAAAATTATCCATCTGCCTGACATCACAATTTATCCGGAAAGGTATTTTATTCCGTATCGCTTTAGGGAAGAATATACACCGGCGTGTATTGAACCGGAAACACACACAATTCACTGGTGGGGCGGAAGTTGGGTAAAACCGGAAATCGTAAAGTTTTTGCAAAATAAGCATACAATTTTCCACAACATTGTTAAAGAGCACAAACACGTTGCCAAGCCGAAAATATCGGTCATTATACCGGTTTATAATGTTGAGTTGTATTTAGCGCAATGTTTAGACAGCATTATCAATCAAACATTTGATGAAATTGAAATTATCTGCGTCAATGACGGCTCTCCGGACGATTCTTTGAAAATTCTTAAAGAATACGCCGCCAAGGACAAACGTATTGTAGTTATAGACCAAGAAAATCAAGGACTGTCTTGTTCGCGTAACAATGCCTTGAAAATAGCCAAAGGCGAATACATTTTATTTCTCGATTCCGATGACTATATCCGCGCCGACGCGTGTGAAGTGCTGTATAAGAAAAGTAAAGAAAATAATCTTGATATGTTGAATTTTGCCGGAACAAATTTCAAAGACGGCGACACGCAATTTTTTCAATATAAATCTCAAACGATGTTCTACTTGCAAAATGGTCAGCACATCTATAATCCAAAAGAAATCGGCAGTATTATGAAAAATATTCCTATTTCCGCTTGCCGTTTCTTTTACAGAAGACAATTTTTGAATAAAAATGAGATTCGTTTTCCAGAGGGAATAAACTTTGAAGATAATTATTTTGTACGCAAAGCATTGATTTTCGTTCAAAAATACGGTGCAGAAGATGAAATATTATATTTCCGTCGGGTGCATAACGCTTCTATAACACAAAATGAAGATAAATTTTTTAAAGACTATATTGAAGTTGTCCGCAGAGTAGAAGAACTTTACAGAAAACATAATGTTGATATTCTGATTATCAGAGATGTTATTCAGAATTATTGTGTCGCTCTCTATGCCAAATTCAGCAAATTTTCTTATTCTGTTCGCTCTCGATATCGTCCGAAATTATTCTCGTTTTTAACAGCAATGAATCAAAGATATATATTTGATAAAACCAGATTAGACTTGCAATCAATAATTGCCAAAGAATTGACTCGTTGGGCGGCACAATTTAAAATAAAACCTAACCTCGACTCTCCGCGCACATTCAACGAAAAAATTCAATGGTTGAAACTTTACGATTCGACACCGATTAAAACACGTTTGGCAGATAAATATCTGGTACGCGATTGGGTCAAAGAAAAAATCGGGGAAGAATATTTGATTCCGCTGTTGGGTGTTTATGATAAATTTGAGGATATAGATTTTGCTAAACTACCGGATAAATTTGTTATCAAGTGCAATCACGGTTGCTCGTATAACATTATCGTAAAAGACAAATCACAGCTTGATTTAACGGACGTTAAAGCCAAGCTTGATAAATGGATGAACGAAAATTATGCCTTTCATGCCTTCGAGTTGCATTATCGCGACATTCAGCCGAAAATAATTATCGAAAAGTATATAGAAAATGCCGGTACAAACGACTTGTACGACTACAAATTATGGTGTTTCAACGGCAAAGTATATTATATTCAATTTTTATCCGAACGTAATCTAGGCGGCTTAAAAATGGCATTTTACAATAGAAAATGGCAAAAACAAAAATTTGTATATTCTTATCCGTTAGATAAAAAAGATATGCCTAAACCGAATAATTTGCAGAAAATGATTCTTTTAGCTGAAAAATTATCACAGGGTTTCAACCATACACGTGTTGATTTTTATCGTATGAACGATGGTAAACTGTATTTTGGAGAAATGACATTTACCAGTGCATCAGGAATTTGTAAATGGAATGATGAAAATACTAATCGTTATTTCGGCAGTTTAATCACCCTCCCTAAACTTGCCTACAACATCGACACCGGAGAATATTATAAATTACCGAAAGACTACCATAAAAAGCTGATGTCAGAAATGCAAAATCAACAAGGAAAAGTTGAAAACAAACACGTTTCCAAACGCATCATTTCTTATAAGCTGTTTAATTTTATACCGTTGCTCACTTATAAACAACGCGGCGGACGTCAGGTGTGGAAAATCCTCGGGCTTCCGGTGTGGAAAGTCCGCAAAATGGCCGACAACACAACCACCAAATACTATCTTTTCGGCATACCTTTGCTGAAAACCGACCATAAATAGCAGGTGTTTCAAACATAACCTTAGTTGTCACACGCCGCACAAATCGCGCACCACCTCGCCGGCCATAATGAACCCAACAACCGGCGGTACAAATGCCGTCGAGCCGGGAATATCTCGCCGTATCGAGCATTTCCGCACAGTTCCCGGCGGACATATACAATGCACGCGGCAACTTATTTCTAAATCGTCATTCGGCTTGAGCGGTTTCTCTTTAGAATAGACAACTTTCAGGCTTTTGACCCCGCGTTTGCGCAACTCTTTACGCATAACGTGCGCCAACGGACACACCGACGTCTGATATATATCCGCCACCTCAAACGCTGCCGGATTAACCTTATTGCCCGCCCCCATTGCCGAAATAATCGGCACATCGGCTTCCTTTGCCGCCATAACCAGACTGATTTTGCCGGTTACCGTATCAATCGTATCCACAACATAGTCATACTGCGTAAAGTCAAATTCGTCTTTGTTGCTCGGCAGATAAAATGTTTTATAGGTCTTAACCACGCACTTCGGATTGATTTCCGCCGCACGTTCTGCGGCTATATCCACCTTATATTTGCCGACGGTTTTGCGTGTTGCCAACAACTGACGGTTAATGTTTGTTAAACATATACGGTCATCATCAATCAAATCGAGCTGTCCGACACCGGAACGCACCAATGCTTCGACAACATAACCTCCGACACCGCCGATGCCGAACACAGCCACACGCGACTTTTCCAGTGTTTCCAAAGCATCACGTCCCAAAATAAGTTCGGTTCTTGAAAATTGATTCAACATATTAAATCGTCCTCCAATATTCTTAAGGCCGTATTATTGCAATTTTTACAAAATTTCAAGCAAAATTCGCCGATGCGCAACAGAACAAGTGCTGATTTTATTTGGTATTCACAGAATCCGTCGCAAAATACCTTCATTCTGCGCCAATAATTTCTCCGCCTGTACTTTATTGCACTGTTTGGCTATCATCACACACGCCGTTTTCACATTATCCGCAATCTGCAACGCTCTTTCCGCCTGCTCCCGCGATACGCCGCAAATTTCGCACACATAGCGCACAGCGCGGTCATATAATTTTGCATTATGAATCTGCAAATCAACCATATAATTATGATACGTTTTGCCGATTCGAATCATTGCACCGGTGGAAAGCATATTGACAATCATTTTCTGCGCCGTACCCGCTTTCATACGCGATGAACCGGATACTGCCTCAGGACCGACTTCGGCACACAAAAAAACATCGGCATACGGTTTAAACGCCGCTTGCGGATTCGATGTTATCGCAATCGTCATCACACCATTCTGCCGTGCCAGCTCCAAAACCTTACGCGTATATTCCGGATTTCCGCTGGCGGAAATTGCCACAACCGCATCATTTTCCGTTGCTGCAAATTCGGTAAAATCAACCACGGCGCATTCTGCGCTGTCCTCGGCGTTTTCCACTGCATAACGCACTGCACGCTCACCACCGGAAATATATGCCTGCACCATATTTGGCGGCACTCCGTATGTCGGCGGCATTTCGGACGCATCTAAAATTCCGATTCGTCCGCTGGTACCGCTGCCGAAATACGCCAAACGCCCACCCTTGCGCAGTTTATCGGCAAGCAAATCAATTGCCGTACCTATTTGCGGCAGTATTTTTTCTACCGCTGCCGCCACTTTTGCATCTTCCGCATTGATAAGACGTGCGATTTGTTCCCCGTTTTGCAAATCAATATCGTAGGTATTTGGATTCATATTCTCGGTAATTACCGCCATAACACACCTCTTTTCAATATGTTATTACGTTATATCACCGATATTTTAACAAAACATAAAAAAAGGATTGACATTTTATAAAAAATAATGATTATAAGCAGTGTGCGACCGATAGCGGTTTGCATAAAGCCCCTGAAGAAAGAACATAACGGAGGGGTGGCAGAGCGGTCAAATGCAACGGACTGTAAATCCGTCGACTTTCGTCTACGATGGTTCGAATCCATCCCCCTCCACCACTAAAATCTCTCTTAAGGGGTTTTTGATTACAATGTTAAGCTTTAAGCGGGTGTAGCTCAATGGTAGAGCAGAAGCCTTCCAAGCTTACTACGGGGGTTCGATTCCCCTCACCCGCTCCAATTTTCTTAACATTGTTCGGTCTTTAACATTATAAATAAAGTAGGATAATAAACATGGCAAAAGAAAAATTTGAGCGGACGAAACCGCACTGCAACATTGGTACGATTGGTCACGTAGACCACGGCAAAACAACCCTGACTGCTGCGATTACAAAAGTATTGGCAGAAGAAGGCGGCGCAAGCTTTAC
>JAFVBL010000004.1 GCA_017479985.1 Alphaproteobacteria bacterium
ACGGCCTCCTCTAATCAGCACCACTGAGTGTTCTTGAAGATTGTGACCTTCACCAGGGATATAGCTGATTACTTCAAAGCCGTTTGTCAAACGAATACGTGCCACTTTACGCAAAGCTGAGTTTGGTTTTTTCGGGGTTGTTGTATAAACCCTTGTACAAACACCGCGTTTTTGTGGACAAGATTTCAAAGCCGGAACTTTGTTTCTCTTCACTTTTGGTGTTCGTGATTTACGAATTAACTGATTAATTGTAGGCATCACATTTTCCTTAAGTTATTAAATTTACACACAACTGACCGACAAACACACCTAAGTATTTGCCCTCAGTTGACGCGGATAATAACATAAAATATCACGGAGTCAACAGGTTTTTTAAAAATTTTTAAATCTTTATTTTTGATGATTGAAATTTATTTTTTGACTATTATTTCTATACAGACTAACAAAGGAGGGTTTTATGCAACAAGATAAAAGATGCAGTATCTGGCATTTGATTGCCGGCATAATTATGTTGGTTCTCGGAATTGTCGTATGGGCAAATCCGGCTCAATCGCTGCTCGGTATTGCTTTATATTTCGGGCTGATTATTTTTCTCTTAGGCTGCGGATATATTACATTTTCACTCCAGCAATATTCCGGTTGGTATATGGTTATCGGTCTGTTTGATGTATTTATGGGGTTGATTTTTATGACCAATCTCGGTCTGACCGTCGATACGCTGCCGATATTCTTTGCATTATGGATTCTGGCTTCGGGTGTTATTCAAATTACCGGCAGTTGGGAAATTCGGAAACTCGGTATGCCGTGGGGTTGGAGTATGCTGAGCGGTTTAATCGGCGTTTTTTTGGCCTATTATATTTTACATTCCGAGCAATTCGGAGAATGGGCGTTGGTTTTGACTGCCGGAACATATTTGGTTGTTTACGGAATAATCAGTATTGCCGAATATTTTTATTTTCGACATTATTGCCGCTTGGCGCAAACAGCCTAAAAAAGTATTATTTACAGAAAAGCCGCTGATTTTTTATCAACGGCTTTTTTGTTTTATCGTTAAATCAATACTATTCTTCCATCTTTGTTTTCAGCTTTGCCGCCACTGTCGGTGTCACATCCGTGACATAGTTGGTACTGAAAATAATTGCCTTGTTGCTGAAAATAACTTTTACATTATTGTCTTTCGCAACTTCTGCCAATGTTTTATTGATATTTTTCAATAAAGATTTCATAAATTTCTCGTGTTCTTCAACCAAAGTATTTCGCTTTAATGTCAGAGATTTCATATACATTTCGCGGTATTCTTCCTGAAGTTTTTTATCTTTCATAGACTTAACTTTTTTCTCGGCGGCATCAATTTCTTTTTCCAAATTTGCCATATTTGTTTCAAACTTACGGTTTTCGTCAGCCATTCCGGTCTGCATCAAAACGGCTTCCATATTATATACATAAGTATGGTCGACATTATGTTTTAATGATTTAATTTCATAAGTATTATATCCGACCAAACCATACAGCAGCAAAACAACAAAAATCAGAAGTCCGTTTCGGCAACTGCCTTTATTGCTTTTTTCTTTGACATCGTCTGCCGTATCACGCTCTTTCTTACTCTCTTTTTTTTGTTTCGGCGGATTTTTTTCTTCTACATCTCCCAAATCAAGAGTATCTTCAAAGTCCGATTTTTTAGCCATAAGTTTTCCCTTTCTGCCGTTATGCCGTTTTTTGCTCAAATTTATGTATTAAACATCATATTTATTTACATCAATAATTCCGATTTTGCAAGTCTTTTATCTTATACCATTACAACACTATTGACATTCGGGCATATCGCAATATATAATCGTCTTAAAATATCATCATTAAAATATTTATTAACTCAATTATCATTATGTATGGATAAGAAAAAAGTTTATGCCGTATTTATGCGTGAAGCATACGGTATGTTGGTGTTTGCACTCGGCGGTTCGATTTTCTATTATCTCGGGACGGGCTCTCACAGGGCATTATGGACATCTATCGCGGTATTTGTTTTATACTCAATATGGCATTTTGCCGAGTATAAACGCGAAGAAAGAGAAAAAAAACAAAACGCCGAGATTGACTATCACAAAATCAGTGTATGCAATCCGGTTGATGATTTTGCCGTCCCGCGCTATGTGTATGAAAACGGTGTTGAATGCAAAACACCTGTCCCGAAAAACGGACGTGTTATCGGCTATCGCATCGGTCCGTCGTTGGTGATTGCGGCAAAAGTCTCACCTGCCTCCAATGGTTGGTATCGTGCCGATATTAAGCCTTATTGCCAAACGTATGGCGGCACACTTTTGAATCACGATGACGTAACGGCATTGCGCCGATATTGGGATATTGTGAATGAAATGCGCGAGGCAATCGGACAAACGCCGCTTCCGCTGCCGTATTTCTGGTATCAGGCAGAGTTTTCGATTGAGGCGGCACACTATCGTGAGGATTTTAACGAAATTGACCCGAGTTACAGTGCTTTGATTCTCAAACTTTAAACAAAAAACCGCCCGACATTCAATTGTCCGGCGGTTTTATGTTTCTTACGAAATCTCCCATATCTTTTTCAATAATATTCTCTGGCCTGCGATTTTTCCCGTTTATTCGTATCTACAGATTTTTCCATTGCCAGCACAAGTTGTTTGGCAACATTATCCATCGGATTTGTTTTGACTTCTTTTCGCGCCAAAGTTTGTTGTATTGCATCTTCCAAATCAATCACATAGCCTTTAGCCGCACAAATATGAAACAGTTTATAACAATCAAAACGGCTGTTATCAATCGTATTTCCGGTATAAACAACACTCGGTATACCTAAAGCTGCCGCATCTGATGTATACGAAAAACTATCGTGCGTATTGATAACAAAGCCCTTATTTTTATTTTCCCGATTTGGTTCAAACAAACTTAAAATTGCCGGATATATATTACCGACTGCTGCGGCCTGTTCGACAAATTCCGCATTGTGTTTGCCGGTATAAATGCGAAAATTGTTTTTTTCTTCTTCGGTTGTCGCAATTTTCTTTGAATTAAAGAAATCCATATGAAAAGTTTTGCATTTTTCATACAAAAAATCGGTTACATCATTCGGTGTACGCGGACTGTTGGTAAATATCACGTTATACCCTTGGGCTTTAAGCGCCAATGCAGATTTAAACAGTCGTTCCGCATCTTTAAGTGTAAATTTTATTGCACCGTTTTCCGTTTTACCGCCAAGAGAAAACAGTACATTTTTTTTGCCGCGATATTTATCTATGATATTTTTTTTCTGCGGACCGTTTGCTTCGGCATTGATTCGCAACCACGATAAATTACCCGGCACACCTAACGTTTCCACAACACGAGCTTTGAGTTGCGGACTTGTCGCCAACTTTTTCTCATCGGCATCGGATAATAAATGTTTGCCGACATGTATCAAATCAACATTCTGATAATCATACAGATTACTGGCAAGTGCCATTGTCTTAACGCTATGTCCGTGGTGCGCAAAAGCCTTTTTAACAGCACCGGAAAGAATATCAACCTGTTTATTTTCATCTGCCAACGCGGCATGATCCACAGGCAGAATAACATATTTCGGTGCACTTTCGCGTTGTAGATATAACGTCACGGCTTGTTGTACGGCACTTTCAAATTCGGTAATATCGGAAAAATTCTTCGGATGCAGAAGACGACCGTCTTCAGCCTTCAACAATTCCTGTTTCGTTACCGGTAAAGTCATCTCTGTCGACCGGTTTTTATACCCCTCCAGTATAACACCGCGCATCTGATTATTTGTTCCGGCACCTTCCGTTTCTATCCCGATTATTTTCATTGAAATCTCCGCAATATGAGATTATTTTAAGAACTCATCAACTTTTTTACTGATTATCTTATCACGCTGCGCCTTAGCCAACTCTTTTTTATTATTATATTCTTTTTGACATCTTTCTAACTCTATGTTTGCAATACTGTAAAGAGCTCTGTAAGGAGATATTTTAAATGTTTCTTCTTTTAAAAAACTTCCTCGAAAACTATTCACCCTTCTCTCTTCCAAAATTTCCCCTTTATCATCTTTAAGTCGTACACATTCATCTGTTCCGACTTCTCCGTATTTTTTCTCAAAACAAACATCATAACGATTACCCGTTTTGGTATTGATGATGGAAATAGAATCAGGGTATCCTTGTGTTTCTATATCACCTTTACTCTCTAATTTTATATGTGCCGGCAATTTATCTTCTATGATATCTTTTCCGAAAAGTTTGGCCTTTAATTGTTGTAATCTGTTCATAACTTCCTCCTCAGATAAATTTTTGCTTTCTGTTTATATAATACCTTTATTTTGTTAATTTGTCAATATTTTTTTTTACATTTTAATAAAATCAGCGGAACGGTCATTTCTTGCGGCGAATAACCGGCGTGTGTGGCCTTAAACAGCTCAAGTGCACGCCGGCCGGAATCATAATTCAGTGACAAATTACCGAAACCGACCGCAAAATAATCACCGAGCATTTTCTCTATTAACGGATGTTGTCTGCCATACCCCAAAATGTGAGATTGTAACAGTTCTTCTTTGGTATAAAGCACAAAATCCGAACCGTAATATTGATTAAATAAGCGCACGAATTTATCCCCCTCCCCGTTTTTAATAAAAAAAGAAATAAAACGTGTTTCAATTGTCGGATACATACGGAAAGTGTCACACAAATCCTGATGTTCGTTCATTATCTTTTCTTCAACATCAAGTGCACCGTGGTCGGCAGATATGATTACCAGTGTATCTTTAAGGTGTGTTGCCATTTGTGCAAGACGCTCATTTTCCGCCTGCACCAATGCCGTTACCTCGGTTGCACCGATTCCGTATTCGTGAATCGTATGATCCGGCTCGGTCCAATATGCAGCGATAATCTTGCGCTTATTATTTGCCGACGTTGCTTCTTCAATGCGCGTGCATAATTCGTCAAAACTCTCAGTCCCGCCTGCTTCAAATGCCGGAAAGATTTTATGATATTCCATATCCGGATTTTGTTTGAGGATTTTTTCATAAATGGTTTCGTATTTCAAAACCGTTTCTGCAGGATGCGGGGTTGTCAGCTTTTCTCCGGTATAAAAATCGATATTGCGAAAATTTTCAATCACACGATTATACTGTTCAAAATAATTCATCCATCCGAGCCAGCCCGACGCAATCGGCGGTAAACCGGAATGATATGCAATTGTTGCGGCGGCGGTTGTCGGCGGAAATATCGACGATATATCCGCAACCTTATGCTGACGCAAAAAATCCGTCGGCGCCAAATGCTTTTCCAATATGTTTTTACCCAGACAATCCAAAATCAGCAGCACCACATTTTTATAGCCTTGAGCCAACGCAGAATCCAATACGGGCAATGATTTATAATCCGTGTGCACACCGAAATGGTGCAAAAGCGAATTGCTTAACGCTAAAATACTGTTGTCAAAATCAACTTTAATATCTTGTTTTTTCATATTTCTCTCCGAATTTATGTTAAAAACGGCGCCGAATACTTCGTACGCCGTTTTCATCACATTTGTCTTTATAGCCTTGATTACAGCGGCAATAACGGCGACCAAGCCGGATCGGAGGCTTCCGCCGGCGTTGTAACACGACGTTCATTATAACCGGTCAAGTCAATCGTATACAAGCGCACAGGTGCCCCTCTGTCCTGACGCGAATACATAATTACACGACCGTTCGGCGACCAAGTCGGACCTTCAACCAAAAAGCCGTCGGCCAAAACACGCTCACCACTGCCGTCCGGTGCCATAACACCGATATAAAACGTACCGCCCGACATTTTGGTAAAGGCAATATAATCACCGCGCGGCGACCATACCGGTGTTGCATAACGTCCGTTGCCATAGCTGATACGCACAGCCTCACCGCCGTTTACATCCATCACATAAAGCTGCTGATTGCCGCCCTTATCGGAATTGAATACGATTTTTGAGCCGTCCGGCGAATAACTTGCCGATGTGGCAATCGCACTGTCAAACGTCAACTGTCTGACCACACGGGTATTCAAGTTCATTTCAAAAATATTTGTTTTACCCTTATTGGCATAGCTCATCAAGACTTTTGAGCTGTCCGGCGACCATACCGGCGCAAATGTCATCCCCGGAAAATTCCCGAGCAGTTCTTTACGATTTGTATTTAAGTCAAGCAGATAAACACGCGGACTGTTGCCGACGTATTCCATATACGTCACTTTTTGCATATTCGGCGAAAAACGCGGCGTTAAAACCAAATTACGCCCGTCGGTCAAAAAGCGATGATTCTCGCCGTCCTGATCCATAATTGCCAAACGTTTAATCTTACGCGGCGCCGTACCGTTTTCGGAAACATAGACCACACGGGTGTTAAAATACCCTTTATCACCGGTCAGACGCTCATAAATCGCATCGGCGACAACGTGCGCAATTCGACGCCAATTATCGGTTGTTGAGGTAAAAGATTTACCCAAAAGCTGTTTTTCCGCCACAGTATCCCACAAACGAAAATCTACCTGCAATTTATTGTTTGGCAATTCCGTAATTTTGCTCTGCACCAAAGCTTCAGACTTAATGGCCTTCCAGTCAACAAAATTCGGCTTTTGATCGATGGAATTGAGTGTTTCGATATAGCTGTTTTCCGGTATTACCTTAAACAAACCGCTTCGGTCCAAATCCGCACTGATAACTTCCTGAATTTTATCACCGTAATTTTTGCCGGTAATTTTGGTAAAAATGTTTGAGTTCGAGCCAATCATTTCCGGAATCGCTATCGGCATCGGATTTCGTGTTGCACCGCTGACGTTGATTTCGAGTTCGGCGTGTGCCGGCGTGCTGAAAAACATAACGAGCGCCGCCAATAAATATCTAATTTTCATTCTGTTACACCTCTGATAAACGTTTATTTTTCACTATAATATATATACATTTTCAAAAAATAAAGCAAAAAAACAGGTTATAGACAGTATATTCCGTTTGACTTTTTTTCAAGTTGTGCATATTCTTTTTGCGTGAGGATACGATGGATATAACCGAATTTAATCAACAAATCAAAGAATATCAGGCGCTTATCGGGTTTGATTACGGTTCCAAACGCTTGGGAATTGCCGTATCCGATTTGTTGCGGAGTATTGCGACATCATACAAAATCCTCTATCGTTCGACTTGGGAAAAAGATGTGGCGGAAATCAAACGCATTGTGGCAGAAAAAGAAATCGGCGGTTTTGTTTACGGTCTGCCGCTTCAAATGGACGGTGCGGAAGGCGAAATTGCCAAAGAAGTCCGCAATTTTGCAGCAAAACTGGCAAAAGAAATACCGCTGCCGTATATGTTTTGGGACGAACGACTTTCCTCCGCTGCCGTTGAGCGTTTTTTAATCAATGAAGTTGATATGTCGCGCGCCAAACGCAAGAAGGTTCTGGACGCTTCCGCCGCCGCTTATATTTTACAAGGTGCACTCGATGCTTTAAAATACAAAATATAGTATATTCAAAACACTGCACGAGCAAACTAACTTAAAATATCAATTTTCAAGCAATACCAAAACAATTGCACTAAACAACAAAATGAATGCCTTTTTATATTCAATATGACGATAAGAACCGAGTTTTTGACGTATCTGTTTTATTTGTCCGACCAACATTATCCAAAGAATATAGATATATAATGTCGCCATCACAAAGGCCGGATTGCTGACATTGAACATTGCAAAATTTTTGCAAGTCATAAACCCTATCAATAAGAGTATTATCGGAGAATATTTTAGATTATTTTTGTTAAATAATTCATTGATTTTATTTGTTTTATTTTTAAATATTGTAAAATTTACCACCGCCACGACAAGTCCTGTAATCATAATATAAAAAATGCTTGCTGCCTTGAGCTGTGATGCTCCCGCATAACTCATACATACTTTGTTAATCACGTCAACAGTTGCCGCCCCAAAAAAATACGGCACCATATAATATAGCAATTTCCGGCTGTTACGCGCCTTTCCAAAAGAAAATGTTGCATAAATAACCCCTGTAAGCGCCAATAAAATTCCTGAAAACTTCCATAAATTATCCATATAATTCAATAATATATACGGTTTAATCAGCAACCACAAAAGAAAAACAACACCGATACTCAGAGGATGCAGCGCCGAAACGGCTTCCGCTCCCCAAACTCTCATCGCGCGAAAATTACGATAGTCAATGAATGAAATCACACAACCTTGCAGTGTACAAAACACATAAAATTGCCAATTTGCAACAGGTTCAACCCATAATACCAACGGAAACATTGCAACCGCCGGTACAATACCGCGATAAAACATAAAAATATGCGGTTTTATTTTTGCAACCTGATTGCCGAAATAATAAGCACTGGAGAATAAACTCCCTAAAATCACATAGATAAACCACATTTCAACGTTCTTTTATATCCCAATACATACCGAGAGCTTCGCATCGCGGCTTTACAACCGTATTTGCATTGCCCTGCACTTTTTCAATCCGGTACGCACGCTGACACTCCCAATGTTTCACCGGATATTTTTTATCCCACGCCGTCAGGACAGCTGCCATATTTTCACTGATTCGATAGCGCGGATAAGTTGTCTGCATATAAAGATATGTACGTGCAATAAATCCCTTAATGGCATCACGAGGTTCCACTTTGTTGCCGGAAATCACCATACCGCCGCAAACCCCGAAAGTTGCCTGTTTCGGTTTGGTAAACTGTGTAAAATTAAAATGCGCACGCAAGTGATTAACCGCGCCGATTACCGGATACAAGTTATACATATCGGTATACATATAGCGAAATTCTTCACTTTCCTGTTCGGCACAAGCTCGACCTTTAAAGCGTTTGCCTTTTTTGGAAACGCAATTTTCTTTGCCGTCATACCATTCGGGAAATGTTTTACCGAAGTTTTGTGCCGGCACAATATGTTCCCATTCCAGTCGATTTGCCTTCATTTGCAACAATTCGGGGGTTGCGTCATAAATCGTAAAATCAACTTTTGTGAAATCCGGTAATGTAAACCCTTGCGGCAATTCCAGCTGTTTATGGCGCGTAAAATTCGCATCGCAATAAAGGGTTCGCTGACGGTCATAATATACTTTGTCGAGCATTTCTTTTTTGACGGCATAAAACGATTGACTGTGTCGATTGCCGAGTTGCAAAACTTTCGGCTCCGTATCGGTATTCACAAAGTTAAACCAACCGGCTTTACAAAGCATCGGCACAAAAGCCAAGATTGCCAACAGTAAAACAGTTTTTCTCATTTATATTCCTTTATTCAACAAAGCCCGCAGTCGATTATGGCTTACGGGCTTTTATTTATCCGGTTTTATGCATCGGCCTCGTCGGTACGCGGCTCGGCTATTGCATTTTCCGCCAATGCGGCATTTTCCGCTTCGGTATCGATAACATTATCGTTTTCCTCATCAATTTCCGCATCACTGCCTTCGTCGGCATCAAGCTTGGTCACCGAAACGACTTTTTCGTCTTCTGCCGTACGGAACAAAATCACACCTTGCGTCTTACGACCGGCAACACGAATATCATCAACCGGCATTCTGATAAGTTTACCGCCATCGGTTACCATCATAATATCCTTATCGTCCGTAATCGGGAACGAGCTGACAACTTCTTTGTTGCGCGGTGACATTTCCATATTGGCGATACCGCTGCCGCCGCGACCGGTGACGCGATATTCGTACGAAGAAGAACGCTTGCCGTATCCGGTTACCGTTACGGTTAAGATAAATTCTTCCATCTTTCTCATTTCTTCAAACTTCTCTAAGCTGAGTAAATTCAGCAAACCGGTTTGGTCTGCCGTAATGCAGCTTGTTTCACCGCTTTCGGCATCAATACGCTTCATTGCATTTGAAACTTTGAGATATTCGTCACGTTCTTCAATCGGTGCTTTAATATGTTTCAACATTGTCATTGAAATCACTTCATCACCGGCAGCTAACTTAATGCCGCGGACACCGGTTGAATTACGTCCGACAAACACACGGACATCGGTTACAGGGAAACGAATACATTTGCCTTGGCGTGTTGCCAACATAATGTCGTTGTTTTCGTCACACATTGCCACGTTAATCAACTTATCGCCCTCATCAAGCTTCATTGCGATTTTACCGTTGGATTGAACATTCACAAAATCCATCAGGCTGTTGCGGCGAACGTTTCCTTGAGACGTGGCAAAAGCAATCGAAACACCTTTGCACTCCTCCTCATTTTCCGGCAATTTCATAATTGCGGTAATATTTTCGCCGTTCTCTAACGGAAGCAGGTTAATAAACGGTTTGCCTTTAGAAGTCGGCGAACCGAGCGGCAGTTTATAAACCTTCATCTTATAAACAATACCGCGGCTTGAGAAGAACAGCACCGGCGTATGCGTGCTGGCCACAAACAAGCGCGTAACGAAATCCTCATCTTTGGTTGTCATACCGGATTTGCCCTTACCGCCGCGTTTCTGTGCCTTATACGAATTAAGCGGCACGCGTTTGATGTATCCTTCTTCGGTTACGGTTACCACCATTTCTTCACGCTGAATCAATGACTCGATATCTTGATTATATTCAATGTCCTGTATTTCGGTCATACGCGGCGTGGCATATTCGTCTTTAACCGCCACCAGTTCGTCGCGCATAATACCGTAAAGTTTTTCACGACTGGAAAGAATGGACAGAAATTCTTTGATAGCAGCCCCCAAATCAACCAGTTCTTCGTGAATTTTATCACGCTCCAAACCGGTCAAACGCTGCAATTTCAAATCCAAAATCGCGCGCGCTTGATCTTCCGACATACGATAAATACCATTTTCGACTTTTCTGTCCGGCTCATCAATCAACTTCACCCAATCTTCAATCGTGCCGGCCGGCCATTCACGAGCCACCAATTGTTCACGAGCATCTTGCGGCGTCGGCGCATTTTTAATCAGTTCAATCACAGGGTCCAAATTCTCCACCGCAATCGCCAAACCGACTAATACGTGCGCACGGTTGCGTGCTTTATTCAAACGAAACACAGTACGACGGCGAATAACTTCTTCACGAAACTCAATAAAGGTCGAGATAATATCCTTAAGATTCATCATCATCGGCCGACCGCCGTTAATCGCAAGCATATTCATACCGAAACTGGTTTGCAATTCGGTATATTTATAAAGCTGGTTCAAAATCACATCAGCCTGAAAATCGCGCTTAATCTCGATAACAATCCGCACACCCTGACGGTCGGACTCATCGCGGATATCAGAAATTCCTTCAATGCGTTTATCTTTAACGAGTTCGGCAATATGCGCCACCAAATTTGCTTTATTGACCTGATACGGAACTTCGTGTACAATAATCGCTTCTTTATCTTTGCGAATCTCCTCAATCGAGCATTTGGCGCGCATCATAATTGAGCCGCGTCCGGTCAAATATGCCTGTTTGGCACCGCCGTATCCCAAGATTAAGCCACCTGTCGGAAAATCCGGTCCCGGTACAATACCAATCAATTCTTCCACACCGATATTCGGATTATCTATATAAGCACAGCAAGCATCAATTACCTCCCCCAAGTTATGCGGCGGAATATTGGTGGCCATACCGACGGCAATACCGCTGCCGCCGTTAACCAGCAAATTCGGAAAACGTGCCGGCAAAACCGTCGGTTCTTGCAAAGATTCATCATAGTTCGGCATAAAGTCAACGGTATCTTCATCTAAGTTATCGGTCAGGCAAGCGGAAACTTTAGCCAAACGCGCCTCGGTATAACGCATTGCCGCCGCGCCGTCGCCGTCCATTGAACCGAAATTACCCTGTCCGTCAACCAGCGTCACACGCATTGAAAAAGGTTGAGCCATACGAACCATTGCTTCATAAATCGAACTGTCGCCGTGCGGGTGATATTTACCCATAACATCACCGACGATACGCGCCGATTTACGATAAGGCTTGGTCGAATCATAGCCGTTTTCATACATTCCGTAAATAATGCGGCGATGCACCGGTTTCATTCCGTCTCTGGCATCAGGCAACGCACGCGAAACAATTACGCTCATAGCATAATCCAAATAGCTGCGACGCATTTCTTCCGAAATCATCGTCGGGGCGATATTATCGGTTTTAACCACACTGATTTCTTGTGTTTCTTGAACTTCTTCAGTCACTTTATACCTCTTATTTTTCTTAAACATTAAACTGACTAAATATAGCAAACACCCTGCCGAATAAAAAGTATTTTTTGATTTTTATCCACTTAATTAACACAAAAAAAGAGCCGACAAATAACCGGCTCTCTTTTTTATGAAATATTCAAACTTTACTAAACTTAAAATGTGTATCTCAAACCAAGCATAATCTCGTTGGCTTGCGATTCAACTTTTGTTTTATGATAAACATTTTCCGTTTTTGTTTTGCTGACTTGATTATGTTCAACAAAACTATTCGAAAAATCGCCGTAATCAATAAAGCGATAACCTAAATCAGCTGCAAAATGTTCGTTAATTTCGTACGCAACACCGAAACCGAGTTGCCAAGCAAATTCTGTTTGATGAATTGCACCCAAGTCGGTCGAGTATTTCATTCTGGCACCGCCCATACCTGCGGATACATACGGTGTAAACGGCGTTTTTGTGTAGAAATCATAATATGCGTTGAACATTAAGCCCTGAACACGCAACTCCGATTTTGCTTTTTCATCGTGAAAAGTTTTTTTGGCATCAGCCGTACGTACATATTCAGCTTCAACTCTCACTGCACTGTTGGCAAACGGGAATTTTACGCCGAGCGCACCGCTGCCGCCGAACAAATCTTTATCCAAACTCTTTTTACCGGCTTCGGTTGTAATTGAGTTATCCGTAATCGCATATTTAACTTTTGCCGACAAATAAGGATTAAATTCAAAGGCATTGGCATTCAATGCAAATACCGATGCAACACCGGCGAGTAACAACATTTTTTTCATAATAGGATCCTTTCGTATAATATTGTTCCACCCTTATACAAAAGCATATATACTTTAATATATCGTTAACGCCAAAAACTTTATACAGTTATTCAATCGCCGGATTGCCACAGAACAAAATCTTATTTAGGGAACAACCGACTTAATTTTGGTGACTTCGCCGCGTGCTAAGGCGTCACAACGCTCATTTTCGGCGTGCCCGTTATGTCCTTTAACCCATATCCAACGAATTTCGTGCCGGCTCACCAGCTCATCAAGCCGTTGCCACAAATCGATGTTTTTAACACCTTGTTTTTTATGCGCCGTCTGCCAACCGTTTTGTTTCCATTTAGGCATCCACTCGGTAATACCTTTCATTACATACTGACTGTCCGTATAAAGCGATATATTGCATATTTTTTTGAGCGCACTCAGAGCCTCAATCACCGCCATCAATTCCATTCGATTATTTGTGGTATCTTTCTCTCCGCCGCTTATTTCTTTTTCCACATCTTTATAGCGCAGAATCGCACCCCAGCCGCCGGCTCCGGGATTTCCGGAACAGGCGCCGTCCGTAAATATTTCCACCCGTGCCGTCATTCCATTTCCTTTAGAAATTCGCGGAAAAATTCGTTGGTCAGAATTTCGTTGGCATCGTCCGTACGTAAAACTTTTGCCACAAACGAACGCAGATTATTTTTGGCGCCGAAAATACGGAACGACTTCGGCATTGCGCCGTCTGCCCCGACAACGCCGTTGATTTCCAAATCGTCTTCTATAAACTCGGAGAGCATAATTTCAATATGCGCAAACTTCATTATACCGCGCGGCGGCAAACGTAATTCCGGCTTGGTAATCAAATTGAGATGCCCTTCAAGCCCCAACATATTGGCTGTCATATTATAATCGGAAAAACGTACGCGATTATATTCACCGCCGGTATTGTCGGTGGTACAGGTCAAATACAATTCGTGTGCAATCACGTTGCTGTCGTTCAAACAATGCACATCAAAGCCGATTTTTACATATTTTTGCGGCGGCGTATCAATCGTTTTGGGATACAAAATATCCTCATCGTCGGTTTCCACCGCTTCCAAAGTGCGGTTTTCGAGCTTCAGAGCTACTTTCGGTTGCGGACGGCGCCCGAACATACCGGCAATTACGGCATACGGTGCCGGCACATTATTGGAGCCTGAGCGAATATAAATCGTATTGCCGACGGTAGTCATCAGCGGGGCAACTTCCGACTTCGGAATATAAGTCGCCAGATAACCGTCACCGTTTTTATCTTCGCAAATAATATGGTTACGCACTTTGTTGTGACTCGGAATGGTACAACCGGAGATTGCATTCTCCACCCAACTCATAAAACGATGCACATTGCCGACTTTAACCTTGGCTTTTGCCACGTCACCGATATCCATATCACGCGAACATTCCACTCCCCAAACAATAACACCGCCTTCGGAATTACCGAAACCGGAAATGCATTTGGCCAAATTGCGGCGGTCATCGGGACTGAGCGACCAACCGTGTTTGCCGGTCGACGATGCCTGCTTAAAATCCATAAACAGCTCTTCGGTTTGACGATAGCGAATAAACTCGTCAAGCGCATCTTCGCCGAAATAAATCAGCTTTTCAAAAATATCTTCTGCCCGTGACATCGGCAACTCCCTTTTGTTGTTTTGCCTTAACTATGTCATACTCCTGCGTAAAATGCAACGATTGTTGATAATTTATAAACAAAACAAGAAAGAGCAATCAGCGACAATTTTTTTGTAATTCATCATAATTCGGATATTCTTTCAAATTGCCCAAAAGCGTATACGTCGGTGCACTGCCGAAAATTGTCTGTGCCATTCGCATAACATCTTCTTTGCCGACACTTTCTATCTTTTGCACAATTTCTTCTACCGGAATAAAACGGTTATGCAGCAAATATCGACGCGCAATTGCTTCGGCGGTGGAAGACGAACTCTCAAGCGCCATTAGCATACCGGCCTTATGCTGCACTTTGACGCGGCTCAGCTCGGCATCGGTCACATATTCATTGCAAATTCGCTTGATTTCATCTGTCACCACCGGCACATAATTTTTGATTTCTTCCGCTTCCAAACCGGCATAAATCCCGAAAATTCCGTTTTGCGTAAACGCATTATTGAAGCTGTATACGGTATAAACCAACCCACGCTTTTCACGGATTTCCTGAAACAAACGCGAAGACATTCCGCCGCCTAAAATTGCCGACAGCAATGATACGGCATAGAGATTTTCATCATAACAATCAACGCTCTTAAAGCCCAACAAGACCTGTGCCTGTTCGGTATCACGGTTTTTAATGAATTCACCGCCGGTATAAATCTGTTTATCGGCGACAAAATTTTTCTTTGCCTGTAAGCCGGCCATACGCATTTCAACCATCTTTACAAATTCGGCGTGTTTTAAGTTGCCGACCGCTGCCACCACAATATTTTCGGCCGCATAATTGCTCGACATATAACGGCGCAATGTGTCGGCATTGAAACCACGCACTTTTTCCGTCGGTCCCAAAATCGTTCGGCCGAGTGCTTGCGCCTTATAGGCTGTTTCTTGAAAATAGTCAAAAACAACGTCGCTCGGGTCGTCAAAAGTTTGTTTAATTTCCTGAACAACAACTTCACGCTCTTTATTTAATTCATCTTCGGCAAAAGTCGGCGCCATTACCATATCTGCCAAAACATCAATCGCCAGTTCCAAGTCGGTTTTGAGCATTTTGGCATAAAACACCGTAAATTCACGCGAAGTATAAGCATTTGTACTTCCGCCGACATTTTCGATATCTTCAGAAATTTGCAATGCATTACGTTTTTGCGACCCCTTAAACACCATATGTTCCAAAAAGTGTGAAATACCGTTCATTTCCGGCGTTTCATACGCACTGCCGGTATTTACCCAAATTCCCACCGAAACCGTTTCCGTTTGCGGCCGCTCCACCGAAATCACACGCAAACCGTTTGCCAAAGTTGTTAAATTCACTTCCATTAAATTTTTCCTTTTATCTTAAAAATCAATTTGACAGCATTATATTGTCGGATATAAGATAAATCAACCAAAATTAACAAAAATATTTCAAATAGGAGTATGTATATGGAAAAAAAGCCACATTTTGCCGTCGTTCTTTCCGGATGCGGCCGCGCCGACGGTTCGGAAATTCACGAAGCCGTATTTGCCTTGTTGTGTATCGAAAATATGGGTTGCACATACCAATGTTTTGCCCCGAATATTGAACAGGCGGCGGTGATTAACCACATAAATAATCAGCCGATGAGCGAAAAGCGCAATGTTTTAATTGAGGCAGCACGTATTGCCCGCGGCAATATTCTGGACTTAAAGGATTTTGATACCGATGATTTCGACGGAATTATTTTTCCGGGCGGCTTGGGCGCCGTGACCAACTGGTGCGATTTTGCGCAAAAAGGAATTGATTGCACCATCAACACAAGTATCCGTTCGGTTATCCGGAAATGTCATGATAAAAAACTCGTTATCGGCGCAATGTGTATTGCACCGGCAATGGTTGCCGTGGCTTTGGCAGATAAAAAAATACACTTTACCCTCGGTGCCGGCGGCGCAACGGCGGAAAAACTAGAAAAACTCGGTGTTGTTCACGAAGAAGTCGGCGTGACAGACGTGTGTATCGACCGAGAAAACCGTGTATGCACCACGCCGGCGTATATGCTTGCCACCAATATGACTGATGTTTGTCAGGGCGCCCAAAATTTAATCGGCGCAATGTGCCAATTGATTCAGGGGTAAAATCTTCATAAAATACTTGATTTTAGCATTTTTTGCGATATGCTGTCAGGTATTGATTTGACTATATGAGGAACAAAAAATGAAAGTTAGAACCAGATTTGCCCCAAGTCCGACCGGTTATATGCATATCGGCAACCTGCGGACCGCGCTTTATGAATATTTAATTGCCAAGGCCAACGGCGGTGATTTTATTCTGCGCATTGAAGACACCGACCAAAAACGTTATGTGGAAGGTGCCACCGACATTATCTATAAAACGCTTCAACGAGTCGGAATGAACTGGGATGAAGGGCCGGATATCGGCGGCAACTACGGACCGTATATTCAGTCCGAGCGTAAACCGCTGTATGCCGAATACGCTCATAAATTAGTCGAACTCGGTGGCGCACATTATTGTTTTTGCGCACAAAAAGAAGAAGAAAAAGATGTTGATGAAGATACGCCGGAAGCCCATACAAAGCTTAAAGACCCGTGCAAACATATTCCGCTTGAAGAAGCTAAAGCGCGGGTTGCGGCCGGTGAAACGTTTGTGGTGCGGCAGAATATCAACAAAAAAGGCACATCTCTGTTTCACGATGTGGTTTACGGCGATATCGAAATTGATTATGACGAACTTGATGAAGGTGTATTACTCAAAAGCGACGGCTTGCCGACATACAACTTTGCCAATGTAATTGATGACCATTTGATGGGAATTACACACGTTGTGCGCGGCAATGAATATATTTCTTCTACACCGAAATATAACCTGATTTATGAGGCTTTCGGTTGGGAACCGCCGGTTTATGTACACGTTCCGCCGGTAATGAAAGACGCACAACACAAACTCAGCAAACGTAACGGTGATGCCTCGTTCCAAGACTTGGTTGCCAAAGGTTATCTGCCGGAAGCGATTTTAAACTATATCGCCCTGCTCGGCTGGAATCCCGGAGATAAGAGAGAAATATTCTCGCTTCAAGAACTTGAAAAATGTTTTTCAAGTGAAAGATTAAATAAATCGCCGGCAATTTTTGATATTACCAAACTCACGTGGATGAACGGATGTTATATCCGCAATCTTTCGGCAGAGGATTTTCATCAACTGGCATCGCCTTATTATAAAGACTTGCCGCAATCTCTTGACTTTACGGCATTAAGCACTGTTTTGCAACCGCGTGTCGAAACTCTCGGACAAATTCCGACGGAAGTTGCCTTTTTGGCTCAGGTTCCGGAATATTCAAATGAATTGTATTGCAATAAAAAGATGAAAACCGATGTAGACATCGCCCACAAAGCGCTTGAATTGGTATTGCCGGCATTAAATGATGTAACAAATTGGAATAACGAAACTTTGTTTGAAACATTGAAAGGTATCGCAACTGCCAACGAGATGAAAAACGGGCAAATTTTGTATCCGGTTCGGATTGCACTTTCCGGCCAAGAAACAACACCGGGCGGTGCAACCGAGTTGGCGTGCGTTTTGGGAAAAGACGAAACAATGATGCGTATAAAAAACGCAATAACAAAATTAAAACAATAGCTTAAAGGAGAAATCTATGAAAGTTCTTTACTTAACATTGATTGCCGCCTTATGGACAATGCCGGCTATGGCAACCGATATGGCGGACGATTTTGACTCAATCGATGCTAATCACGACGGAATAATCACGCCGTCAGAGATGGCTACCGCGCAACGTGCTACATTGGACACGCAAAATGACAGTATTATGAATTTGCTTGATAAAAGCGGCGATGGTGTTGTCAGTAATGAGGAATATATGGGGTTTTACGGTAAACTCGCAACCGGCAAAAAAGAATTGGAACAAGTCAAAGCTCAATTCAACAACTTGGATAAAGACGGTAGCGGTGATATTTCCGCCGACGAACTCGGTACATTTCGTGAAAACTCGTTAGATACGGAAAATGCAGAATTTTTCAAAGCCGTAGATACAGACAAAGACGGACAAATCACACGTAAAGAATACGATGGTTTTGTACAGGGTATAAAAGGTATTTTTGATGCCGTCGGTTCGGATTATTTGAAATAATATATTGAAAATTGAGTATATCAAAACTGCTTTGAAGATGATTTCAAAGCAGTTTTTTGTTAAAAATATCTCTTTATGTGCTTGACTTTTCTTGACTTTTTGTTTAATCTGCAAATAGTGTAATATATAATTATAACATTGAATTATTCATTAAATAAATATTATTGTTGCGTATGAAAGAACAAATTAAAGAACGTATCAAAGCGTGGAAACGCTTTTATGCCTGTCAGACAACAGACGTTGACGAGAACTCATCTTGGGTTGACATTTTGCTCAAGCTGAACCTCTCATTTACGGAAAGTATAATGTTGGGTAAACAAGCCATCAATGAATGTTTGCCGTTTGATTATGAGGAATCTCTGTATTTAAGGCAACTTCCCTATTATAAGGAGGTTCAGGAGCTGTTGGCAAGTCTGCCGAACCAAAATTTCGGTGATTGTTTTGCTTCCGCACCGTTCGGCGATAACATCTATTTTGTGCGTTATCCAAAGTTGAGTGACGTGCAACCGGATGACAATCTTTGGCAAGTTCCCATAGTGGCAGCAACCATTGTATATCACCGACCGGTAGAATTTGATGAAGATATTTACACTTGGTGCAATTTAAACTCTGCCGTCGGGTGGACGTGCAAACACCTTGTCATCCGCTACGCTACTGAGAAACCGACGGATTTTTTCTTACCGAAAGTGAATAAAGAGGATATTCAAGATGTTCCTTTTTAACTTTCTGAAGATAAGCCTTCCGGTTGCCTCGACAGATGAATACAACGATGATTGATAACATAAAAACCGTATTTATGGAATATTTTATCAGAAGTATAAAAAAATCCCTAAAATCAACGTTTATCACCACTATCTTAATCTTGATTTTATGGGGAACGCTTTATCACCTCACCGATTGGGCAGTCATAAAGACATATATCCTTATTGGAGTTGGTGTTTGTACGTTCAATACTATGCTTGACAATCTGCATCGCCGGAAAATCCAAAACATTTTCCACATACAAGGCTCTTGGCTGGTGTTGGCGGGTATGACCTTAATTTTGTATCACGCCGGTTTTGAGGCCGCTGCCGTTTTTGCCGCTGCGGCAATTTTCGCCTCACCGTTTTTCGGTGCAACTTTGTATGAAGGTATTGTCGGGTTGTCGTTACTGATTACATTAGCTTGGCTTATGCCTTAGTTAATAAGAAAACTCCCCCGCCGCCGTAACAGGCCGCGAGGGATTTTTTGTGCTTATTTTTCAATATATTCCGCTTGACTTAGAAAGATTTTCTATTTAAAGTGCAAGTTACAAAACTTATAATTATAACAACGAATTATTCATTAAATTAAATATTATTGCGTATGAAGAATATTTTTTCTGCCAGAAACATTGTCGGTCTGATACTTCTTATCCTGACCGGTATTTTTGCCGCTTCAGCCTTTTATTTCGGCGTGTTTACGCCGTTTTTTAAGGGTGTTCAATCGGATGATTATGTCGCAATAGCCGTAATCACTCTGATTTTCGGGCCGTGGTTTGTTTTGTTTTTGTCTCCGGCGTTTGTTATTATTTGGGATTATATCGGGGATAAGTATGGTAAGAAGCAACATTTATTGAATGCCGGTTGGCTGATTTTGTGTTGCGCATTTGCTTATTTTGCAGGTAATTTTCCGAATGTTTTGATAAAAATCGGTCAACTGCCTGACATAAGTGAATTCTCTCTCCAGTTCTATCGCTTTGTGATTGTCTTGGCAACGATGTTTGTGTTGTGTTGGCTTTGTCACTTGGTCGATTATTACAGACACCTTTTGGAATATCTCGGAACACCGATGAGAAAACCGAAAGGAGAAAACCTTGTAGATGCAACCTAAAATATCAATAGCGTATGGATATATCTATTTTTATTAGCGCAATTTTAGTTTTTGCGTGCTCCATTGGAGGTATTGTCGGTGTAATAGCTGCGTTCAAGTTTTTAGTTCAAAACACATATACCAAATGGTTTAATTTTTGTGCGATTTGCACATTTGTCTTTGCGATTATACTGTTCCTCGGTTTTATGATCGGTAGTATTGTTGCGATATCAGAGCAACTGGGATTTTATTCCCATAGTCAGGTGATGTACCTTTTTAATTTGGCTTATCAACCGATATGGACAATAGCTTTAGTTGCAACCATTTTCATTGGAATAGACTTTGTCAATGTGCACTTTGAATTCTAATGTTTATTGACTAAAAATATCCCCCGCCGCCACCGTGCCGCGAGGGATTTTTTTTATAAAATCAATTTTTCACTTGCTTTTCTGCTGATTTTCATCTAAACTCTCTTTCAGATTTCAAATTATATTAGGTATTATTAAAAATAGTGTTATGGTAAAAATTACAGGAACGGTCACGGACGTTCGAAAAGTCAATCTGGGTAATGATATACTTGTTTCCGTGAAAGCAAGTTCTCCGGAGGAAATTAAAGATAAAGTTGTCTGCTTTGTGATTAAAAATAATCCCAAAGCCAGCTTTTTAATTGAGAATACTCTCGAGAAGGCTATACTCACAATAAAAAATAGTGTAAACGTTCGATACACTAAGGAACTTACACGCGAGAGCCTTATCAAAGACATAGATTCAGGTTACGTTCTGGTACTTGAGGCACATAACCTTTTTATAACAGGCTTATAACAAAATCTCCCCCGCCGCCACCGTGCCGCGAGGGATTTTTTTTATAAAATCAATTTTTCACTTGCTTTTCTGCTGATTTTCGTCTAAACTCTCTTTCAGATTTCAAATTATATTAGGTATTATTTTAAGAACCTCACGAAAAGGCGTGAGTAATTAAAGTTTTATGGCTTATACACTAGACCAAGAAAGTCTCAAGCAATTTGGTGTTCCCGAAAAGTTTGAGCCGTTGTTCGGTAACGTTTTCAAGGGAGAAGATGGCGGTATTTATGAGGCATACGGCGAAACGATGCACTTATTGGCAAAGAATTCCACCGCCTATCGTATCTTTCGCAGTACAAGCGATTTTCCATTCGGACTGGCCGAGATGCAGAGCAAAATCTACACTCCCAGTCAGGCAGGCGACAAGCTTCGTAAAGCGGTAGAGGACTTGCACCGCAAGTGGAAAGATGTGTGTTTCTTCTTTGTGACGGAGAATATCTACACTCACGAGCAGAAGGTATTTGCCAAGTCGGCAACAGACTACGGAGAACTTCCTGATTGGGATTTCGTCAGTATCGGCGGTGCCGCAAAGGCTCTGATTGCGGGCGGAATTCTGATGATTAAGGGCAAAGATTGCTACGAGATTATCAATTTTATTCCGTTTTTTGAAGCAACAGCCAACAGCACGCTTTTCTGGGCCGGCGATCAGGAACTTCTTGAAGCCTATTTTGAGGCCGGAAAGCTGAAATTCCGCTACTTCGGACGTATTGAGAAGTTCAGGCAGACGGCTGTCAGCAATCTGCTTGAAGTCAAGAAAGACGAAGGCAAGTATGCCCTGTATCATCTTGGCCGAAACCTCAATTTTGTGGCATATTCGCCGTTTAAGAACGGTTTCGAAATTAAGGAGACTACCGGTACGGTTGTTTGCCACTCGGCAATCTGCAGTTGTGGTGTTCAAGACGTAACCCGCGCCTACATTTTCAGAAACGGGCGATATGAAAGGCACGATTAAACTCAAGAGCTGTTGGCAGAAATGCTGACAGCTCTTAGTTTTTAACTAAAATTTATTTTTTAATGCTTATGGTAAAGTCAAATTTAACTAATGGAGCGTTGAACATGGTTTCAGTTATTGGTATGGTTCGGTATTCGGTGGCGGCATCATTTGCTTTTCCCGATAGGCCTGATGTCAAGCACAAAGTGTTTGAAGACCCGTATTTCTCTCAGCGTTTGGCAATGTTTAAGGGTATTACGCTCAAGAGCTTTGCCGGACAGACTTGTAAAGATTTCGTTTTGCTTGTGTATCATTCATCAGCAATGCCGGAAGATAAAAAAGCAATTTTTGCCGAGCTTGAAAAGCAGTATCCGTTTATGAAGAACATCTTTATTGATGGCGCAAAACTGGTATTACCGGACGAGTTCCAAAGACAGCGCATTATAACTTTCCGCATTGACAATGATGATGCGATGCCTGCAGATTTTGTCGGCAAGCTCAAAGACATTGCGGACAGCAACAATCCTCTGTATGACGACGTAGCGTTTTCAATACCAAAAATGCGCAAACTCGCCCACATCGGCGAAGATGAGTTTCAGACCAATGATTCGCTGTTTATCTCGAATTCCATGGGCTTGGCTTATTTCTCGACCGAGGGTAAAAACGTGATGGATTGCGGA
>JAFVBL010000030.1 GCA_017479985.1 Alphaproteobacteria bacterium
ATATTGATGTTTGCATTCTTTGTGATAATATCGTCTTTAAGCATTGAGTAGTTCTCCCTAAAATTGTTTTTGGTCAAACGATTATATACTTTTATAAGCTTTAGGCAACTACTCTTTGCCCCTTCCTTTGACGTAGAACCAAATCAAAACAAAATTTTTCATTTTACTACACCTCTGCGCATATTCAATATAACTCTGGTTAAAATATATTAAATGAAATTAAATCAAACGTTGACGATTAACCATAAAGTATTGTATAAGAGAAAATAACAAAAAAAAAGAAAACAAATGGTGCAAAAAGATAAAATATATACAACGTTAAAATACATCGGCGCATTTTTGCTCTGCACCTTTTGTTTTTTTACAATAAGATGTGGATATCTGTGCGAAATTTAAAGTTTTTTTTTGACATTTATATTTTTTTTGTTTCAAACTAACAACTGAGGTTAGATAGACCTCGGCTTTAACGTTAAAGAAAGGAAGTTAAAATGAATAAAACTGAATTCGTTGATGCCGTTGCTAAACAAGCAGATGCATCTAAAGTTGCCGCAGCACAAGTAATTAACGCAGCAATTGAAGTTATTACAAAGTCTTTGAAAAAAGGCGAAGCTATTCAAATCACCGGTTTCGGTACATTTGAAGTTGCAAAGCGCGCAGCTCGTAAAGGCCATAATCCGGCTACCGGTAAAGAAATCAAAATCCCTGCTTCTAAAGCTCCGCGCTTTAAAGCCGGTGCAGTTTTGAAAAAAGCTGTAAAATAATTGATCTTCTTTAAGAAAAATAAAAGCTCTGTGATTCTTAAACAGGGCTTTTATTTTTGGCTTAATTAAAACATTACCTAATAATTCCGCAGGCAATCCGCGCACCGCCGCCACCTAACGGCAACGGAGTATCTTTATAATTATCACCGCCGGCGTGAATAATAACCGACCTGTTTTTTATCTCATCAACCGTCAATCCTTGCAAAAAAAATTGCACCTGTGCAGAACCGTCCGCCGCCGCATTTATGGCTGGCATATCTCCTTTATGCCCATTGCCGTGCGGGCCGAGATGCGCACCGGTATGTTCCGGATCAAAATGCCCGCCTGCCGCAAGCGCCGGTTGCATTTCACCGTTTTTATCAGGCATTGCGCCGCAATCCGGATTTTCGTGAATATGAAATCCGTGTGCTCCTGCCGGCAAATTTTTTAAATCTGCCTTCACAGATAACCCTTGCGGCGTATCCTCAAAAATCACATACCCAATTTTTGATGCGTCAGCTTCACCCGTTAAATAAATATCTGCCTTTGCTTGAGGCTTATGTGTCTGACATCCTGCCAATATTGCCATTATAATCAACCATCCTTGTTTCATTTTTCCCCTCTTTTGAAATATACCGAAATTAAAATTTATAAACCTGACAAAAGTATTTATTTTAATCATATTTTATAAAACATAATTAAAATAAATGTTTACAAATGCAAAAAAAATTTTTATATATTAAACAAATATTAAAAGATAGTTTTTTATATTTATGCCAAGCTTAAAAGCATCTTATAAATTATTATCTGAAAATATTAGGCGGGAAATAACCCGCATAACAAAAAACATAGAAAGGAATGTAAAATGAATAAAACATTAGTTGGCGTTGCCTTGGTAGCTTTGGTTGCTTTGGGTCTCAGTATCGGTTGTTGTTTAAAATGCTGCCATAAAGTTGCAGTTGTTGATTTACCTGCTGTTGTCGGCAATTCGGCTCAAGTTCAGGCTTTACAAGCAGAACAAAATGCAAAAGGTCAGGAATTGGCTCAATGGCTGCAAAATGCACAAAATGAAGTTAATGCTCAGAGTGACAATAAAAAGAAAGAAGCTTTGTTGCAACAATACAATGCGGAATTTGCTCAAAGAAGAGAAGCTTTGGCGGCTCAATATGCTCAAAAATTACAGGAAGTTGACGCCAGCATTACACAAACCATTGCCGAAACAGCTAAAAAAATGGGCTATAAAATGGTCTTGGCTAAAGGTGTGACGGTTTACGGCGGTGATGATATTACCGAAGATGTAAAAAAAGTTATCAAATAATTTATAGTGTTGATAAAGTCTAAAAAAATACCGACATAAATTGCCGGTGTTTTTTTATATTTTTTATTATTAACTTGCTGTGTATAAAATAAAAAAATAAGAAAAAATTATAACTTTGTTAAGAGATATTGTTTACACTGCTTTTCAGAACAAATCTGTCATTTTTTTGAAAGGAATTTTTCAATGGTAAAAACTAAAGCAAAAACAAACACCAAAAGTGCTCCGGCAAAAACCAGCAGCTCCCAAAGCAACAGCAATTGCTCTTGGAAGATTGCCGTTGTAGATATTATGTCTATTGTCAACGGTTCGCAAGATGTTGCGACATTGCGTCAAAATCACGCCGTTCGTTCGCAAGAGCTTTCGCAATGGCTGCAATTGGCACAAAATGAAGTCAACAATCAAACAGACCAACAAGCAAAACAAAGCCTGTTCCAAAAATATAATGCCGAATTTGCGCAAAGAAGAAATGCCGTCAATCAAATGTATCAACAAGAATTGGCCTCGGTTGACCAAAGCATCACCAAAATCATTATGGACGAAGCCAAAAAGCTTGGCTACAATATGGTCTTGACCAAAAATGTTGTTGTTTGCGGCGGTGATGACATTACCGAAGAGGTTCGTAAATTGATTAAATAATCGCCGGCATTCTTACAATGTTTGTTCCAAACCGCTCGTAAAGGGCGGTTCTTTTATAAGGATATATTGATGAAAATATTGATTATCGGACCTTTGGGAGCCGGAAAATCGACGCTCGCGTATCATTTGAACCGCACGTTTAAACTGCCGAGATTAAATTTAGACGAAGTATCACGTATAAAAGGCGGCGGATACCGCAAACAATCGAGACAATCAGATATTTTGAATAACTTCATACAACAACATCCCGCTTGGGTGATGGAAGGAAGTCAAAAGAGTTTATACACACGCGTATTTCCGGATTTAATCATCGATATGCGTCTGAATTGGATAATTGCCGCGTGGCGTTTTACTTTACGTTTTTTCAAAGCCAAAAAACTGCTTAATAAAGAAATCGCTCCGGATTTACCTGTTCAAGCCTATCATTATCGAAAAATAACCTTAAACAAAATTCTTGAGGAACAGTGCCAATCGTGAAATCAACACTGAAATAACCGATTTTTTGCGCAACAACAGCACCCCAACGATCAAATGTCGGCATTATCGCGATTATAAAAAAGTAGAAGAATTTATCCGTCAACAGTTTATTGCTTTGTGACAATATGTTCCGGATACAGGGGTATATTCTTCAATTTTTCCCTAAAGAAAAACGGATATGCCTCATATTCCGCCAATTTATCCACCGGCAACCACACCATTTGCTCGTCTACGGTATTGTTCAAGGCTTTACTGTGACTGTTAAGCTGTTGTGTTCCACGCGGTTTCATCAAAAAATAAAACGTTATCTCGTGGCACTCTAAATCTTTAAGCATTCCGTCATCACGTTTAAAGAAATTTTCCTGCACAAAAGCCAATCTGTCAATTTTGTAATCCACACCGGTTTCTTCCTTAACTTCTCGTACAACCGTTTGTTCAACGGTTTCACCGAGCCGAACGCCGCCGCCGACGGTGTAATAATAACTTTCCGCCGCATTCGTGGCAAACAAAACATATCCGTTTTCAATAATAATCGCCGCAGCCCGTAATCTGAAGCGCCTGTTATCTTTGGTTTGAAAACATATATCTTCATTTATCATTTCGGTTAAATTAGATATTTTCATCTGCCGTCCTTTCTTTTATAAAATCCGCAATTTGCTTTACCGTTTCTTCCGGCGAAAGATTTCCGAAAAATATTCGGTCATTATCCGCTCCTTCGCATAAAATTAACCCTATCTGAGCAAAATATGCTCAAACCACTTTTCCTGAAAAGCAACATCTTTTTCAATCTCCGCATTGTCCAAATCGTATGCTTCCGGCACCACAATCAACTTATCGTCATCATCGTTTGTCCGATGCACAACCCCGATACAGCGCCCGACATATTCTTGCAACGGCTTATCTTCCATCAACACATAAGCATCTAATTCTTCGCCGTCGCCTGATTTTGTAAACGGAACAAATCCGTAATTTATCGGATACTCAAAGCCGTATTTGGGATGTTTACTGCCAAGCGGACGATCAATCCGCACAAAAACCTGCTTGCCGATATATTGTGTTGCCGCTGCATTATGCAATACCACCGGATAATCATCTTCATAATTCCACGGTTCATATTGCTTGGCAAGCGTGTTAAACGCATTTTCATCTATCAAAAGCGAGGAATCATCATTTTCGGTTCGTGTCAAAGTGCGACGTTTTGCTTCACCTAAACCACATTCGGTTATATGGAAAACAACTTTTTCCGTCAGTGTTTTTGCCCACATAAAATATTCTTCACGCTTTGCGTGTGTCCAAAATCCGTAATCCAATATAACATCGCGTCCCCGTGCAATATATTCAGCCGTTTCCGCCCGAATAAAAGCATCGACCAGTGCATATTTTTCCTGAAAATTATCCGGATTCCGTCCGTAACGTGCAAACATTATCTCATCGTGCGTCAACCGCACCGCCGGAATTTCTTTTTCCAGCCGTTTGGCAGCCGTTGTTTTGCCAAACCCCATAAACCCGACCATTAAATGTATTACTGCCATTTCTTTTATCTCCCTGTTAAGCGGATTGAGCCGCACATTTCTGTCGCGAACACTGTTTTTAAAATTATCGCGCCCCTATCAATGAAACAGAAGAAATCGTATCTCCCATTCCGACCAATGTTTTCGGCTGATTGACAATAATTGTCGGAACGGCAATCAAATCCGCACCGGTATATTCGGCAATACCGTTCTCGGAAAATTTCGGATTATTCAAAACATTGGACAAAGCACGCATATTTTCCGCCGCAACATCACCAATGTCCTTACCGTGTGCCCATAACAGATTTTCCGACCGTTCAATATTGCCCAAACCGGCTTTTGATGCCGCAACCGTCGCTGCCAACATCATACCACGCCTGTTTGCTTCCGGAGAAACGGCAAACCCTTTATTTTGCAATGTCAGGTACGTACCGTAAAAATGCAGTTGGATTCGCGGCGTTTGTAATTCTTCCTTAAGTTTATATAAAATATCAAGCAAAACCGGTGCAGTCAACGTAGAATTTTGCAACTTTGCAAACATTTCCGGTGCCGTAACCTCCAACGCATCAAGAGCTTCTCGCTCATTTAAACCGACGGAATCAACAAGCGGCGCAATACTATGCAAAACAGCTTTGCGTATCGCTTTATCCTGTGTTGACGCCAATTCCAAATGAATAATGCCTTGCGGATTGTTATGTTTCCATTGTTGCACCAACGGCACAATTTTTTCGATTCGCGCCATTCCGCCGCGCGCCTGCGTCAAATTATGGAAACCGGATAAAATCATATAATCAAAACCGGCTTTTTCGATATATTTTAGAAAACCGTTATTGATTTTCAGCTCAATATTTGCCGTATCGTATGTGGCAATAAAGCGATTCGCCTTCGGGCAAACATATTTTTTTGTTTCAAACTCAAACACATCATTACAATCAAACTCAATAATCTGATGAATAAGCGGCGCATCTTCGGCACAATCCATACTATATGCTTTTCCGATTGCACCGTTTTTATCAACCGCATATAAATTCGGCAAATCCAAAAACTGCTCAGCCTGCAATTTCGGCAGTGAATTTGTGTGTGCGCACACTTCGTTTACGCCAAGCACAGCCAGAACATTGGCAACAATCCCCGCCTGACCGCCCATTTGCAATCGGTCATAGCCCAAATTGTCACGCATCCATTCATAAACCCGACCGTCTTCACACAGCCATTCTTCGGCAATCCCGTTTATGAAGCACTTCACAATACCGCGCACCACATCTTTCGGCGTAAATAAAAATGTTTCCGTTTGCAATAAATCCTCCGGTCGCAAATCAACCGTTCGTGCCAATTCGGAAAGCTGTTTACCGCTGATTTTAACCACCGCATCAATATTGGTATTAAACGCCGTTACCGCACGCCGCACTTCTTGCACACGCACCAACTGCGCCGGCACATTTTCGTACGCACACCGCCATATTTCGCGCAAATCGGCCATTATTGCACCGCGTGTTCCAATTCTTTAAGGTGAATATTGGCAAGCGCGTTCATTATCAAACCGCTGACGGCATTGTTGAATTGAATATAACGAGAAACTTGCAAATACCATTCATTTAAAGGTTTTGAATCGACTTTGGCATATTTTTCGCTTGTTTTCATTGCATTCAACGCATCTTGGAACCGTCCTTCGTGCACCAACTCATAAACTTCATCATTTTGTGCCGTAAACACCGGACGCTCTTGTCCTTTTTTGACGACAATCGACTGTTTGAGCCAAACAAGAGCCTTTTCATACCATTTTTTCGCCGCATCGGCTTCAGATTTTTCTGCCATATCAATTTTTGTTTGCGAATTGTTTAACTCGGCAAAAACTTTATCAAAATTACGAATCAGCTGATTTTTACCCAAAACCCCGACATTGGCAAACATACGAACTGTCCGAACATAATTTTCCGCCAATTCGTTACCGCGGGCCAAAATTTGCAGCACTTCGGCTTCGTATGCAAAGCTGCCCCCCTGCTCGGCCAAATCGCGCACAATAATTGCACCGCTGGCCAACAAAACTTCTTGCGTTTTCTTTTCTGTTGCCGCCAAAGAAGCAATTTGCGGTTCAAGCAAAATACGACGCTGCTCCGGCAATGTTTCCGACTTCGGCTCATTTTCACCCTTAACGGCGGCAGATTCCGATTCGTTTGCTTCTGCCACATTCGGATTCTTTTCTGCAAATTGAGCCAAACGATATTCAAATTCATCACGCACGGCGGCAATTTTCTGATTAAGCTGATTTTCGCTCACACCGGCAACTTGTTCCACAATCGGTCTGTCTTTGAGTGCCGCCACTTCGCGCTCCAATATGTTTATTTTAACGGCAACGGCATTAACTTTTTCATCATACGCCGCTTGCAATTTTTGCAAAGCCGCGGCATTTTGTTCTTTGGTCTGTTGCAAACTGATTGCCAAAAATGCGACACACCCGAGCAAACATAAAAAGATAAAAAACACAAACTTCCGCCAACCGTGATGCTTATGATGCGGCGGTTCCGGCTTTTCCGGCTTCGGTCCTTTATGCGGTTCCGGCTTCGGCAATTTTTCCTCTTGTTTCCGATGCAGTGCCGTTTCAAAAATCGCCGCCGTCGATTCGGTAATTTTTTCCGGCGCAGCCGTTACTTCCGATTCTTTAACAGGTTTATTTTCCGTTTTGTTCTCATTTTTAGCCATTTTCGTATCCTTTTTCTTGACATTTTGCCCGAATATATTTCATATATTTATAACAAAAATAGTTTAAAGTGAATAAATAAAATCATTTTTTAAGGAAAACAATGATTGTTTTGGGAATAGAAAGCAGTTGTGATGATACCGGCGCCGCGGTTGTAACCGATCAAAAAGAAATCCTCGGCGAAGCGTTGCAATCACAGGAAGAACATAAGCAATACGGCGGTGTCGTACCGGAAATTGCCGCACGCGCACACTTGGAACATATTGATGAAATTGTATCACTGTGTTTGCAACGTGCGCATATTGAACTTAATCAGGTTGATGCCGTTGCCGCTTCGTGCGGTCCGGGGTTAATAGGCGGTGTCGTGGTCGGTGCAATGACGGCAAAAGCCTTGGCTTTGGCACTTGATAAACCTTTTATCGCCGTCAATCACTTGGAAGGACACGCCCTTTGTGCCCGTATAGCCAATGATATCCGTTTCCCGTATTTACTCTTGCTTGTTTCGGGCGGACATTGTCAAATTCTGGTGGTTAAAAATGTCGGAGAATATGAGCGTCTCGGTACAACAATCGATGATGCTGCCGGTGAAGCTTTTGATAAAGTTGCAAAAATGCTCGGTTTAGGGTATCCGGGCGGTCCGATGATTGAAAAAATGGCGGCAATCGGTGACGATTCGCGCTTTACGTTGCCGCGTCCGCTCTTAAATTCCGGCGACTGCAATCTCTCTTTTTCGGGCTTAAAAACCGCCGTGCGCAAAATCATCGAATCATACACCCAGGACGGCATTGTCGAACACGCCATTTTACCGAAACAGGATGTTGCCGATATTTGTGCCTGTTTTCAAATGACGGCAACCGATTGTTTGGTACGCAAACTCGAACGCGCGATTAAATATTTCAAACAAAAATATCCCGACGGCGAACATTTGGTTGTTTCTGGCGGTGTTGCCTCAAACACATATTTACGAAACGCCCTCAAAAAATTGGCCGCCGACAATGATTTGGAATTTGCCGCACCGCCGATTCGTTTTTGCACCGACAACGGCGTTATGGTTGCGTGGGCAGGACTGGAACGCTACCGCTTGGGTTACACCAACAGTCTGGACTTTAAACCGCGTCCGCGTTGGCCGCTTGATGAAACCGCGCCCAAAGCTCCCGGCGCCGGGGTCAAAGCATAACAAAGGAGACCGAAAATGCGTTCAAAAAAAGACATTCTTGCAATTATGAAAATTTTTGCTTCAGAAAATCCCAATCCGCAATGTGAGCTGCATTTTCATAACCCGTACACATTGCTTGTTGCCGTTATGCTTTCGGCACAAAGCACGGATAAAGGCGTAAACAAGGCGACCGAAGCTTTGTTCAAAATCGCCGATTCACCGCAAAAAATATTGGCCCTCGGCGAAGAAAAACTCAAAGATTACATCAAAACTATCGGCTTGTTTAACAATAAAGCCAAAAACATTATGCTTATGAGCAAACAGCTTATTGAGGATTTCGGTGGCGAGGTTCCTGCCGACCGCGACACCTTAACCACACTTGCCGGTGTTGGTCGCAAAACCGCAAACGTTGTGATGAACGTATGGTATCATCAGCCGACGTTGGCCGTTGATACGCACGTTATGCGCATCGCGCATCGGCTTGAATTCAGCCGCGGCAAAACACCGCTTGAGGTGGAAACCGATTTAATGAAAGTTTTACCGCCGGAATTTATTATCAATACAAATCATTGGCTGGTGCTGTTCGGTCGCTATATATGCAAAGCACAAAAACCGCTTTGCGCACAGTGTCCGATTTATGATTATTGCAATTGCAAAGATAAACAACCGCGCCCGATAAAGGAGTAAAAAAGATGAAAAAAACACTGTTCGGCTTTATTTTTTTCGTATGTTTGTTGATTTCTTCCCCAATGCACGCTGCCGAAGATTTAATCAACGCCGAAATCTTAAAAAATCACTTTACCGATATGGCATATTTTACAAAATGGTATCAATCGCTTAATCAGACAGATAAAAATCAAGTGCTCGGCGGAACTGTCGCGTTATGCGAGCCGGATTTAACCGAAATCGCCCTGCAAAACGGCGGCGACGTAAATACTCCCGTATATGTTTTGCACCAATTTTTACATCATCTCGGCAATAATTTTTACGATACGCTGATATATACTTATAACACAAAAGAAGCAATGCTTGCCGATGCCGAAACCCGATTGGCCGGAGAAAAAACAAACGAAAAAATGAACAGCAAAAAGCATCAAACAGTCTGGACCCCGAATTTTGCAGAATTTGAAGAATCTTCTTTGTTGAAACAAACACTCAAAAACAGCAACGCACAATGCTCCTGTGCAAAAAAGATTCGCTTGGTTCGGATTCTTTCGGAACACGGCACTCCGACGGATATACAGGATATTTTTACGCAGCTCTTATATACATTGGAAGATGATGAATATACCGAAAACCATAATTCCGAACAAACAACGGATAATTCCTGTATGGACTTGCTGCACTTTGTGCTCAAAACCTTACCGAAAGAACTTATCGATGAAAATACGATGACTTCCGCTTTAATTCAGGCATATTTCAATAATTCACCGGAAGTTGTCGATGTATTAAAAAATGCCGGATTCAAAATCTATCCGCAAACCCAAGCGGCTTATGACGGATTCCTGACTGCCGCCGCTCAAGATGATTTACCGCTTTTGCAGCAATTGCTTGACGCGGGCGTAAATATCGATTACCAAAACGAAAACGGAGATACGGCACTTGCACTGTCCGTTCGCCACAACAATGCTCATATTGCCGCATTTTTACTTGAAAACGGTGCCGACCCGCTTTTGAAAAATCACAAAAACCAATCACCTTTTTATGAATGCGGATACGATATATGTCGTTTGCATCAAGAGGGGTTAAAAGAATTTCAGGCAACCGGTGTAAATGCCGCTTGGTCACTAAAAGACGCCGTAGAAAAAAACAATTGCGAAGTCATCAATGCTTATCTGGAAAAAAATTACAACCCATATACCGACGTTTTCGGTACACCGTTACTGTTTCTTACGCTTCAAAATCCGGAAAAATCGCTTTGTCTGCCGAATATTTTGAAAGGCGGTCTGCCACTCGATATTGTTAAAAAAGATGGACTTGTTCCGCTTTTGTATGCCGCCCAAAAACACAATTTTGAAGCCGTTCGCCAACTGATTGAACACGGTGCTCAAATTGACGCGCAGGACCAAAATGACAATACGGCACTGACCTATGCCGTGATTGACGGTGATATTGCAACAATTCGCTTTTTATTGGAAAATAAAGCAAAAACAAATATCCGCAACAAAAAAGGGGTTACCGCATTGCTATATGCCGCCAAACACAACAATCTTGCCGCTGTCAAATTATTGGTTGAACACGGCACAAACATCAATGAACACGATAAAAACGGCAACACTCCTTTGCATTATTCCATACCGAATAACAATGCCGAAATGGCAGAATTTTTGCTTGCACACGAGGCAAAGACGGATATTAAAAATGTTGACGGATTAAGTGTTCTGAATATCTGCGCACAAAAAACATACAAAAAAACCAAAAGTTGCAAAGTTATTCGGCAGACATTAGAAGATAAAAACACACAACAAACAGAACCGCAAACCGCACCGGATTCGGTAAAACCAAACTCTACGGATAAAAAAGAATAAATACCGTCCTACGGCAATATTGCCAATGCTTCGGCAATTTCACGCGCCATTTGATGCACCGCATCGGCCTCTGCGCTCACCAAATCGGCAATATCCTCACCGCCGGCTTTTGCCGTATACACACCTTGCGTCCGCTTAACAATGCGACCGTTTTTATTTTTTATATTCCACCACGCCGATAAGACAACCTTATCTCCTTTATATGCTTCAATACGGTTAATCTCCACATTCACACTGTATTGCGCCGAGTTGCTGTCAAAATAAGTACGTTCAATATATGCTTTCGGTAAATATGCCATTAAATCATTGGTCAGCGTTGCCTGCAACACATCTGGCAAGACTTCTGCCCAGCGATGAAATTCCAGAATCTGTACTTGAGATGAATTTTTATCATATACAACCATTTGCGCTTTGTCGAGCATATCCGGTACTTTTACGCGCGCTACCGAAACACTGAACGCCTTATTCGAAACCATAGTCAAACCGGTGCTGTTCATCACATAAAATTGCGACTGCGGTGAGCGAAAACTGCACGCACTCAAAATCAGCAGCACACAAATCAATGCATATTTTTTCATTTTATTTCTCCTTTCCCTGAATAACCGCTTCCGGATGACGTTCAAGATAATCCGTCAGATTCTTCATTGACCGACCGGCTTTGGAAATTTCTTCCAACGTTCGGTTAATATTTTCCATTGTTTTAGATGCCTCACCGTTTTTCTTATCCATCACACTGTCAATTTTTGCGGAAATACCTGTCATATTTTGCAGCAACGGCGGCATATCTTTATTCAGATTGTCAACCAATTCATTCAATTTTTTCATCGTATCCGGCGTTGCTTCGCTGAGACTTCCGGTCAGATTCGAAATATTTTCCAATATCTGCGGCAGATTATCATCGATATTATCCAATAAATTACCCAGACGAACCAATGTATCCTGTAACGGCACTTCCTCCAAGTCTTTTGAGATTTGCGCAAAAGAGGAATACATCGTCGGAATCTCGGCGTATTTTCCCGTACCGCGGTAAACAGCTTCAACATCAGGGTTCATAATAAGTTCAATCATCAACTGTCCCGTCAAATAATTAGCCGTAATCAAACGCGCGCGCAACCCCTTGTCAATCAACCTTTTCAACATACTTTCTCCGGCACTGTGTCGAACTTTCAACGCTCTTTCCGAATTAAAAGTCACATATACCGGTGTTTTAAACGTACCTTTCTGCAAATTTGCCATCAGGCGTATTTTTGCAACCTTACCGACTTCCACGCCCTGCAGCACAACCGGCGAGCCGACACTCAATCCTCGTACCGATTCGTCAAAATACATAATCACCATATTTTTATTGTTTTCATCCACATATTTTTGTCTGATAAAATAACTGACAATGCCGCAAAGACATATCAAACCGATAAGAACAAACAGTCCGGTTAATTTATATGTTTTATTCATTATTTTTTCTCCCCGCGGGTTAAAAATTCATACACTTCTTTATTCGGCGGATTCTTAAGCAATTCTTTCGGATTACCGTGCGCCAAAACAGTCTTGGTGTTTGCGTCCAAAAAAATTGAATTATTGCCGATGGCAAAAATTGATGCCAGTTCGTGAGTCACCACCACAATCGTTGTCCCTAAACTGCGGTTAAGCTCAATAATCAAATCGTCCAGATTATGCGAGCTTATCGGATCCAGACCCGCCGACGGCTCATCAAAATATACAATATCCGGATCCAATGCCAACGCACGTGCCAAACCGGCACGTTTTTTCATTCCGCCGCTGATTTCGGACGGATAAAAATCACCGAATCCTTTCAAGCCGACCAGTGCCAACTTCAATTCTGCCAATTCACGCATTGTTGCCGGTGAATAATCGGAATACTGCTGCAACGGCAACATAATATTTTCTGCCAATGTCATTGAACTGAATAAAGCACCGCTTTGATACAAAATTCCTGATTTTCTGCGGATTCGCTGTATATCCTCCTCCGGTGCGGCACTTATATCGACACCGTTAATCACAACCGTGCCTTTAAGCGGTTCAATCAACCCCGTCAGCACACGTAACATACTGCTTTTGCCGCAACCGCTGCCGCCCATAATTATAAAAATATCGCCTTTTTTAACCTGATAATCGGCATCGTGCAACAACACATAGTCGCCGTAACCGACACTCAAACCTTTTGCTTCGATAATTGCCTGCTTACTCATATTCCGAGCTCCATACAAATCACCGTAATAATACCGGTTGCCACAATCATCCATACGATTGCCCTAACAACGGATTGTGTGGTTGCCACACCCACACTGTCGGCGTTACGCCCACATTTTAAGCCGCTGTAACACCCGCATACGGCAATAATAATTCCAAAGCAAAAACCGTGAAAAATACCAACCAAAAAATTCTTCAGATTAAATGCATTAAAAGCATATTTCCAATATTCCTGATACGGCAAATCCATCATAAAAACACCGACAAACGCACCGCCGAGCATACCCGCAAAATCGGCCAGCATTGTTAAAATCGGCATTGCAATCAACAAAGAAAACAAGCGCGGTATCACCAAAAAATCAATTTTGGAAAGCCCCATCGTTTGCAACGCATCAAGCTCCTCATTTACCTGCATCGTCCCGATTGTGGCGGCATAAGATGAACCTGTACGGCCGGCCATAATAATCCCGACCATAATCGCGCCCATAATCCGACACATTCCGATTGTCACCAAACTTGCCACATAAATCTGCGCCCCGAATGTTTCTAACTGTATTGCCCCGACAAACGCCAAAATAAGCCCGACCAAAAAGCTGATAAGCGACACGATTCCGAGTGCTTTCGGCCCGCAATCTTCCATCGCCGCCCAAAAATCCACCCGCCGCATAATCGAACGGAATGTAAAAAACCGCCATACCGCACCGCAGATTGCACCCAAAAAAGAAACAACGTCCGAAGTTTTTTGCAAACTGTCAAGCGTATCTTTCCCCAACTTTTCCAAAAACGGTAATTTTGATGCACCGCCGTGCGTCGGTTTTCGATCCACCGCGTATGCCAAATCGATTAAATCTCGCACATTTTGCGGCAAACCCGACAAATCACAGGCAATACTTTTTTCTTTTGCCTGCCCGACAACACCGTATAAAACCGCCAAAAAAGAAGAATCCCATTGTTGCAAATTTTGTGCCGCAATGCGTATTTTTTGAGTACCTGCAGACAATTCCGACTGAAATTGCCGCAAAAACGCATTACTGTCATAATTTAAAATCGAGCCGGCGGCAATGATATTCATATCATCGCCGGTCCTCTCCAAAATCAGCTCATTTTCCATCTCTTTCCGCATTTTCCAAAGCCTCGGCAAGTTCTTGATTTTCCAACTCGTCCAAGTCCTCTGATGCCACTGCATAACTGCCGTTAAACCATCTGTTCAAATCCACATCGGCACAACGCTTTGAACAGAACGGCATATATTCCGTCTCGGCTGTCAATTTGCCGCAAATCGGACATTTATGCGTTTTTATAACCTCACTCACGGTTCAACACGTCCCGTTCCGCTGCAAGTCGGACATTCCACCGTATACAAATCACGTAAACTCGGGCGGCGGCGTTGACGCAATATCTCAATATTGCCGGCACGGCTCAAACCCAACACACGACTGTGACAAGCATCGTCTGCCAATTCCTCTTCCAAACAATCAATAATGGCTTTCATAAAACGATATTCCGACGAACCGGCAAAATCGATAATGATTTTGCCTGAAAGGTTCCGCAGACGAATTTGTCGTGCAATTTCTTTTGCCGCTTCCAAATTCAGGCTGTCTATATCTCCGACGTTGCGCGCACCGCCGCTGTCTACATCAATCGCCACACAAGCGCGCGTTTCTTCAATTTGCAGACTGCCGCCGTTTTTGAGCTTAACCGTACGTTCCAACGCTTCAATAATTGCATCGTCCACGCCGTATTCTTCAAAACCTTCTTTTTGCAGGGTCACCGTACCGTCAAATTTTGCTTTTGCTTCTTCCGCCAGATTCGGTGTATCGACAACCACTTCTTTTAAGCTGTCGTGATAACGGCGAATATATTCAAACAGAGGATTTTCTTTAGCATACAGCAAAGCCGGTGCCGCAACCGTACGCGCTTTTTTGCGTACATCTTCATAAATTGCCCGCAGCTGAATCATTTCTTCCAAAAGCTGTTGCTCCGTAGCTTCAACCGACATTGTCCGCAAAATCCAGCCTTCTTGTCCGATGCATTTTTCACGCACCGCACGCGCATAACGCTCGGCAGTTGCCACATCTTCGATTTTACGCGAAAATTCTACATCATACTTAAACGGGCAATACACCAAATTTGTACCGACCAAATGAATATTGCGCACAACCTTTGCCCCTTTTTCGGCACGTTTTTCCTGCAAAACCTGAACCACAACACTCTGCCCTTCGCTCATATTCGCTTCTTTAAGCGCCGGCTCATAGGCATTCAAAAAAGCCTCGTGTCCGTCCCCGATATCGACCATAAAACCGAATTTATCGTGTGCCAAATTTATTTTCTTGATAATTTTTCCCAAATATACATTGCCCTCAAGCGCGCGGCTTTCATTATATATATCTATTTCTGCCAAACCGGCCCCGTCAAACACGGCAATTCCGAATGCTTCATCATTTCTGTCATAAACTATTTTTTCCGCTTTCATTTTATTCCTGCTCCTTTTAACAAGTTCATCGTTTCATACAGAGGCAATCCGACCACACCGGAATACGACCCGACCATACGCGTCACATAACCGGCAAGCCGTCCCTCTATTTTATAGCCGCAAACACCTTTCCATTCGCCGCACGCAAGATATTCTTCCAAATCTTCGTCCGACAACACTTTCATTGCAATTTTTGTAGTTACCGTGCGTTGTGCGATTTTGCCGTTTTTATCAAGCAGACATACCGAACTAATCACGCGATGTGCCCGTCCGGACAGCAATTTCAAATACTTCCGCTGTTCATCGGCATCTTTTGCTTTATGTAAAATCCGTTGTCCCACCGCCACAATCGTATCGCAGGCAAGCACATTTTCATTCGGACACAATACCGCAACGTGCTTTGCTTTTTCAAGTGCCATACGCCGCACATACGGCAATGGCATTTCGTGCGGCAAACAGTTCTCATCAATATCCGCCGGCTGAATTTTCTTCGGTTCATACGCAATTTGCCGCAACAAAGCAATCCGCTGAGGCGAACCTGATGCCAAAATAAAATCTTTTACTTCTGTTTGATTTTGCATAAATTATGCGCCGTTATCATCATCAAAAGTCTTTTCCATACGTTCGTGACGCTCTTGCGCTTCAATCGACAGCGTCGCTACCGGACGTGCTTCCAAACGCTCAATCCCGATTGGCTCACCTGTTTCTTCGCAATAACCGTATGTACCGTCTTCAATCCGGTCTAATGCCTCATCAATTTTTGTAATCAATTTCCGAATACGGTCTTTTGTACGCAAATCAAGAGATTTATCCGTTTCAAGCGATGCACGGTCTATCTCGTCCGGCTGATTCAATCCGCCCTGACGCAAATCATCAAGCGTGTCGGCAGATTGTGAAACAAGGGATTTTTTCCAATTCTCTAACTTCTGACGAAAATACTCAAGCTGCATTTCGTTCATATATTCTTCGTCAGCTGACGGCTTATAATCCGGTGGTAATACAATAGCTGTCATTTTCTTTCTCCTTAAAAGTATTATTTTAAAATAATTAACAATAAAAAAATTGCAACTTCAACATTTATATATCATTTAGTCACATATATCAGTTAAACACCCAAGTAATATTGTTTCCGCTTTCGGCGCATTGCCCGACGCTGTCACCGCCTGTACCGGTCAGTATCGAGCGTTTCATCGGAAAGGCACAGATTGTTTTTCCGTCAGCATCTTTACCACACTCTCCCGAATCCAGTTGCGTTAATTCATCACCCTTTCCTTTACTATCACCGTATGCTAACCAAAACCAACCGATATCATTTATGTATACCGCATATAAATCGACATATTGATTCTTCGTCCAATTCTTCATTGCCAATTCAATACATTGTTTTTTATTCAAACCGGCATAAGTGATGCTGAATTGATCTTTTCTTTTACACTTTTCATCACAATACCCCATTTCCTCGCAGCAATCAGGGTCATAATTTGGCGATTCTTCAATTTTTACTTCCCCGCCGAAAACGTGAAACAGCTTTTTCCCGACCTTACGAAAATTCGGCGGAATAATTTTCATTTTATTATCTCCGTTTACATCTTCAATAACAAACGTATAATCCACATCAAGAGCGGCAGCCTTAACCATAGATGTTGCCAAATCCGTCACTTGCATCGTTGCTGTACTGTAGCGGTGATTATTAAACGCCGAGCTGACGATTTTGCCGATGGCGACAATCACCGACATCATCACCATTAAGTAGCCCATCATTTCGACCATCGAACGGCCTTTTTCGGAATTTTTATAATTCATAATATTCGTCCTTTGTTTGTTTCGATAATATTATCATAAAAAAATATCTTTAACAATAACTTTCATAAAACACTTTATTTTTTTTGTAAGGTGATTATAATGCAGTTATAATTTTATAAGGAAGAATAAATGAAAAAGATTACGATTCTTTTAACAACGGCATTGTTTGTTGCCGCAGGTTTTGAAGCAAATGCCGACAGTTATAATTATCGACCGTATGTCGGAATTGATTATTTATTTAATCAGACTGCCGCAAGAAAGTATAATCCGCATTATAATGTCGCCGGCGTGCGTGTCGGTTCGGATTACAGCAAATATTTTGCCACCGAATTGTTTGCTAATCAAAGCAATCGCGACAAACGCACCCGTGAAGGACAAGACTTCAAAACTTCTTTTTACGGTTACGGTCTTGATATTTTGGCATTTTTACCGATATGTTCCGAAGATAAATTGTTTCTGACAGCAACAGCGGGTATCGGCGAATACGGCTACAAGACAAAACTCAGCCCGACCGCCCGGCGTACCGAGCACGGTTACGGCTACCGCTTCGGCGGCGGCATTAAATACGCCATAAACGAACATTGGCAGACACGTTTAATCGGACGCTATATCCACTTTGATCAAGTCAGCGGATATAAATATGCGGCGGAATATTCGCTCGGTGTTGAATATCATTTTTAAAAAGGAAAAGATTATGATTAAAAAAATTGTTGTTATTGCTTTAATGCTTGCGTTATTCGGCTGGAGTTTGACTCTCATCAAAAAAACCGAACCGGAAAAAGTCGTTGTTCAGGCAGATAATCCGGAAGAACAGACTATTCAAGCAGAAGAAACATTGCCGGAAACAGCGTTCTCTTTTAACACCCAAAACGTTACAACAGAATGCTCCGAAGAACTTTCGGAAATGTTTTGTGCCGTTGAAAATGCCGTGAAATGTACTCTTAAACCGGATTTGGAAAATTGCGCAAAACTTAATTTACCGCAATTTATATTTATGACGGACCCGACTGCCGAACGTCCGACCGAGATGAATTATAAATTTATCAACAAAAAAGTTCAACCGAACGGCACGACACACATTTATACCGAAAGCTCATGCAACGGCAGTTGGTTCGGCTTATGCCAAGGAACTGTAATTTATGTTGTCGGACAAAGCAAAAACGATAAGTGGTTCGTAAAAGATATTTACGCAATAGAATAGCTTGATAATTCTTCAGAGAATTTTGAAAAAACTATTGACAAAATGCTTTTTTATGTTATCATAGAAATGTAAATTAAGTTATTCTGAAAGGTTTTTGTTATGAGCATTCAAGAAAAAATTGCCAAAATAAAGAATAAAGCGGCACAGATTGCGGTTAAGGCAGCAGCAGTGGCAACATTAATGAGCGGCACAGGTGCAATCAGCAGTTGTGCAGGCAATAATGAAAACACCGATGAAACCAAAGATAAAATTGAGCAAACCGACAAAACAAAAACTTCTGTTGTTTTCAGAAAAGGTCCTTCTTGGAAAGATCTTACTAATGAAATCTTACTTGAAAATGGTGACAGAATAGAAGAAGATAAGCTTCGGCAAGATAGAGGCGCATTTCTTGAGCCAGGCGATACAGTGACGTATGAAGGTCGTAAAGATAACGTAACAATTGTAGCTGTCAGATATAAAGACGGCAACAAAAAGGTTAACTTTGGTAAAATAGGCAAAATAGAAAAAGATAAAACGTATTGATACGTAACTTTCTTATAAAAAACTGCTAAAAATCCGGAGAATGAGTCAGATACGCAGTTACCCTTTTCGCGCGGTGTACAACAAACAAGGTACATAAGCGAAAAGGGTAACAAGTAGATGACCATTATACGGATTTTTAAACTTAATATTTAGGAATATTGTTAATACACTTATCCGGATTTTCTTGGCAATATGCACGGTCGTTATGATAATTGTACAGTTCTTTGCGGTCTTCGCGGAGTTTGCCGGCAACAAGTGCCGAACAGGAAGAAATCAGCAACAATGCAATTACAAAAAGAATTTTTTTCATATTTTTTCTCCTTAAATAATAGATTTCAAACTGACCAATATCAGTAAAATCAAAACAAACTTCGCACAAACCGACCAAAATGCGCGCCCGTCATAAGAAGCGCTGCTTTTCCACAGACCGCGTAACAGAATATAGGCATACACAACAAATATCGTACTTATCAAAAAGTGAATACCGACACCGGTTAACAGATAACCACCGTTTAAGAACACCGATATAATATTGGAAAGGGTATATAGAATAACACTTTTTCCGCAAATAATACCGCGCGGACAAATCATACGCAATACGCTGTTATGCGTCATATTCGTAATCAAACAGAAAAAGAAAAGACCCAATACTCCGAAAATCCAGAAAGTAATTTTCAGTGAATATTCTCCGTTTGCCAATTTTTTCAACATAAAATGTCCTGTCTAAAAGTATGATACAATGTCAATATAAGGTCTAATTCCTAAACTTTGTTTAATATCGGCGATATATTGCAACATTTCGCCCCACTCGGTCCACCTGTCGACAAATTGTTTCGCAAAATCAGGTGATTTTGAGAGTTGGACTTCAATAATTTTTTCAAGCAGGCTGCGTGAGCCGGATTTCATTTTTTCAAAGTCAATATGCAATTTTTTATCCGAATCAAACCAAAATGCACCATATTCGCGTAAATAGTTGTATTCAATCAGGTCTGCCATACGATGTGCTTCTTTATCTTGCGGATAAGCCTTCATAAAGTGACGCTTAACAACCCAAGTCACATAAATTGCCTTAAGCTCTTCTTCGCTTATAATACCGGCTTTGACATATTCCGGCATCATTGCCGCCGAAACCATATCGGCCTTGTGCTCTTCGATAATATGGTGATAAATGCCGAGCGCTGTTTGATATGTGCTGTCAGGTCCGAGAGAATGTCCGTTTTCGTGTCCGATGGTAAACAGATGGTCATATTCATTGTTATAATATTTATGCAATTCCGGTACGACGAGCTTTTTAAGAATTTCCTTTGTCTTTTCCGATTCGCCGCCGTGACGGACCTGTCGATGATACACATTGCGCCGCCCGCCGCCGTGCGCCAAACTCGGCTTATCATTATTCGGCAGATTCTGTGCCAATGTAATCCCGCCGCGGCAAAGCGCATAGTCACCGGTCAGTGCCGCAATATCGACATCAACCATTGTTTGTTTCAATCCCTTTTTGCCGCCCACATTTTGCTCATATTTATCACTGTACGGCATCAGCAAAGCCAGATTATTCATTTCTTCCTTAAACTTCAACAATAATTCCGTACCTTTGCGATTGACAATACCGACCCGAATACCGAGCATATCTTTTGGCACCGGACGGATATTCAATTCTTGGAGTCGCGCACATAATTTTTTATCTGAAAACAACTGTGAAGTCAGTTTATCATCATAATTTTCACGGCTCAGCGTAAATTCAAGCGGCGTATCCTGCATTTGTGCCCAATGCTTATCTGCCAAAATATCCATTTCTTCATTATTTTGCAAAAGTGCTTGCGCTTGCCAACCGAGATAATCTTTAAACAATTCATCGGTCGTAAAATGTGCCGCACATTCCAATTCATTTGCAATTTCAGAAAATTCGTCGGCAAAATATTCTGTATAATCAATCGCTTTCAAATATTCACCGGCACGCCGCACCATTGTCCGCGCACTTAAAATTTTACGCACTTCATCGATTCGCTTTTCATCAAGCATTTTATTGAGAATTTGTGATAACTCTTGCACATTTAAATCGGTCGGATAAAAGTTACGCCCTTCAAACTGATGAATTCCTTCAAAAATTTCTATGGGTTCTTTATCAACCCCGTTTGAGCCGGCAACACCGTTCAGCGAGTTAAACAATTTTAACGCATTTGCGGCATACGGACTTTTTTCGGCCGCAACTTCAAGCGCCTGTTTTTGAACCAAATTCATCGGGTGATCCATTTCCAACGCCACATCGTTAATGATTCGCGCGGCATTAACCAAATACCGCAATGCCTTCTTATCACCGTCCGACAGATTTTTATACGATTCGTGTTCTTTGTCAATCAGCACAATTTGCCGCATTTCTTTGCTGACTTTTTTCTTGAGTTCCGGTGCCGAATATTTCAACTTAAATCCGTTAATTTTCATAATTTATCTCCACTGTTTTAAATCTGTAAAACCCAATATCCTTATCCGCAGCATCTGACGGAATTTGTGCACGTTGCCATAGCATTATCCTTAAATCATTTTCATTTTCCGGACGCTCATCTGCCGCCAATAATGCGATTCTTTTTTGATATTGAACATATATACCGTCATCTCTTTCAAAATAATTAACCAACGGTGCATTTTCATCTTTTTCTATTTTTTCCAAATCTGTCAGTAAATATATTTTCACCGATTCGACGGGTTGCCTGATTTTTTTTGCCGCCTTTCGGGCAATTTCGATAATTCCGACAACTACACCTTTGTTTTTTCCGACCTTTGCACGCGAAAAAATCTCGTGGTGACCTTCGGTAAAAAAGCGCACATAAATATATCCGCGATCAAACAAACGATAATTATCCGCCGTTTTTTCCGGCCATAAAGCTTCCGATTCGCGCGGCAAATTGAAATTCACCACAAAATATGTACGCAACTCGTCACCATAATGGTCGATATATGTTTCCAAATTATTTTTTTGCTGTACCAAACGGGATTCTTCTTTGCGTTCATCATCAAACCAAGCAGCATAATCTTCTTCCCAAGCTTTGGCAAGTTGTGTATCAACCTCATCAAAAATATGGATTTTATAATGATTTTTCTGCGCAAAGTATATTGCCTCGTTAATCAACACATTTTGGGTCGGCGTTTTAATATCTTTTTGCAAATCCGCCGCAAAAACAACAAAACTTTCAGGGTCTTGCAAAAACGCCTCTATATTTTTTTCCGTCTGCGCCGCATTTTCCGACATATCCGAAAGTTCAACTTCGTCCGTTTGAAAATTTTGCCGCAACAAATTTTCGTGCGCGGCTATATCTCCGCTTCTGTGATGCACCAAAACAATATAATTGATTTTGTTATGCTTTTTGATTTCGCGATACAGTTTTTCCAAAACTTTTTGCGATTCGGGCGTTATAAATTCAGGCACAACCGCCATTTTAACATTTCGTGTATTGTAATTATCCAAATGGTTCATATAACTTGCCACGCTTGTTTTAACTTCTTGTTTGCCGGCATAAAATACCGCGGCAATCACCGGATTTATAACTTCTTTTTCTTCGCGCACACGCCCGTAATCCACCGCTTTTTCATAATTTGCGTAAGTGTTGTGATTAAACCGATGAACATTCAGCCAAACACAAAAAAACAAAATAAGCAGCCAAAACAAACGCTCTGACCACTTTATCAAAAATCTTTTCGTTTTCGGCATCATAAGCTTGCCCCAATGCTAAACTTTAATTCCGCATTTTCGCAGATTAGCCAAAGAAAGTGCAATCACGGCATTTTCAAGAGCCTCAATAATCGGTTCGTCCAAAACCGCAACCACTTGTTTTTTTTCGGTGTTAATCGTCAAATACTGTGCACCGTCTTCACATTCGAGCCAATAACGCACATCTCCGTTTTTATGCTGATTGGCTTGCAGATTTGCATCAATTTTATCAAGTGCCGTTACCAAACGAGATTCGGGTGTTTGTTTATCTTCGTACTCACGCCAAATTTCAAAAACCCGCGCTCCAAGCTCTGCCGGCAATAGGTCGCGATATTTTTCCATTGCTGCTGCTTCCTGTTCGTTTTTGAGCTTTTTCATTTCGGGATGCGCCCGTTGCACCGCTTTTGTGCAATCACCCGTTTCGGCCTCAGCTATATCGTGTATCAGCGCCAATTCCAACAATCGCGTATAATTGTATTTATGTTTCAAATACGGATAAACCATCATCAGTAACCAAGCCAATTTAAAACTGTGCGATGAATCCGTTTCGCTTGTGCCGTCTGAAAGCAAGGTCGCCCGTTTAACAAGGCAAACCTTATCCAGAACTTTCATAAAATCCAATATTCTTTCAATATTATTTTGCATTTTTACCTATAAACTTTTTACCGCCCAAATACGGCTGTAATTTTGCCGGAATCCGCACCGTACCGTCAGCTTGCTGATGATTTTCCATAAAAGGCACCAAAGCGCGCGGTGTGGCAATACCTGTATTATTCAACGTATGGCAGAAATGCACCTTGCCGTCGTTGCCGCGATAACGTAAATTTGTACGCCGTGCCTGCCATTCCGTAATATTTGAGCAAGAATGTGTTTCACGATAGCAATTTTGCGACGGCACCCAAGCTTCCAAATCATATTGACGATATTTCGGCGCTCCCATATCACCGGTGCAAACCTCCAGCACCTGATACGGCAATTCCAAATCCTGAAGGACTTCTTCGGAAATTTGCAACAATGTTTTGTGCCATTTTTCACTCTCTGCCAAATCATTTTTGCAAATTACAAACTGTTCGGTTTTAAAGAACTGATGCACCCGCACCAACCCGCGTGTATCTTTTCCGGCAGCACCTGCTTCTCGGCGAAAACACGGTGAAAATCCGGCATACAATATCGGCAAATCGGCTTCGGTAAGCATCTCATCGGCTCTGAGTGAATTCAAAATCAATTCTGCCGTACCGGAAAGATAAATGTCATCAGCCGGCATATAATAAATTTCATCACGCGCAAACGGCAAATAACCCTGATTATACAGCGGTTTTTCTTTAGAAAGCGCCGGCACCGTAATCAGCGTAAATCCGTGTGTTCTGAGTTTATCCATCACCAACATATGAATTGCCAATTCCAGTTGAGCCAAATCGTTTTTAATGGCATAAGTGCGCGAACCTGAAACTTTCGCGATTCGCTCAATTTCACTCCAATCATTTATTTCCATCAGCTCAATATGGTCACGCGGTGTAAAATCAAAATGCGGTAATTCCCCGACTTTGCGACGCACCACATTAGCCGTATCGTCCGGACCGTCCGGACTTTCTTCACTCGGGTAATTCGGCATTCTGAGCATCATATCATTAAATTTTTCTTCCAAAACAGCCAGTTGTTCCTGCTCTTTTTTAAATTCTTCACCGACCGCCTTACTTTTGGCGATAATTGCCGGACGCTCCTCGTTTGATGCGGATTTAATCGAATTGCTGAGCTTATTTTTTTCTTCTGCCAACGCCTGAGACGACGTTTTCAGCTTATTCATTTCATAAAACACGGCGAGAAGTTCATCAACTTTTTCCGCCTCAAAACCTTTGCGCCCCAAGCTTTTTTTTACCCAATCGGTATTTTCTGCAATAAATTTAATATCCAACATCTTTTTTTGCCTTAAAAATAAAATTAAACTTTGGCAAATTATACGTTGTTTCTTAAAGATTACAACACAAATTTTCATATTTTGATTGATTTTTGCACAGTGTTGATATAGCTTTAATCAGTTCATTCAACAAAAAGAGGAAATAATGTTTGAAAATAAATGTATTTTAACCGGTGTCAAACCGACCGGAAAACCGCATATCGGTAACTATTTCGGCGCAATTTTGCCAGCAGTGAAAATGGCAAACGAAGCCGCGCGCTTTAATCTGTTTATTGCCGATTATCACGCCATAAATTTTATGAAAAACGCCGAAATGTTACAGCAGGAAATCAAAGAGATTGCCTGTATTTATTTGGCTGCCGGTCTGGACCCGAAAAAACATTATTTCTATCGTCAGTCCGATATTCCGGAAATCAATGAAATTACAACAATTCTCTATGCTTTTACGCCTAAAGGATTTATGAATAAATCTCACGCCTACAAAGCTGCGGTTGATAAAAATCTTGAAGCCGGCAAACCGACCGACGATGGTATCAATATGGGACTTTACACTTATCCGACCTTGATGGCAGCCGATATTTTGGCAATGGATACCGATACCGTACCGGTCGGCAAAGATCAAATTCAGCACGTTGAAATTGCTCGTGACATTGCCGGTGCAATCAATGCATACTATGACAAAGAGCTGCTCAAGCTTCCGGATTATGTTACGGCAAATAATGTTGCGGTTTTACCGGGGATTGACGGACGTAAAATGAGCAAATCCTATAACAATGTCATTCCGATATTTGAAGACGATAAAATCATCAAAAAAGCCGTATACTCAACCGTAACGGATTCGCGCCCGCCGGAGGAACCGAAAAATCCTGAAGAAATTATCGTATATCAAATCTATAAATGCTTGGCTCCGCAAGAAAAAGTTGAAGAAATGGCTGCCGGTTTACGTGAAGGCAAGCTCGGCTACGGACATATAAAAGCAATGCTCTTGGATACAATTTTGCAACAAACCAAAGACGCCAAAGAGGTTTACAACTACTATATGGCGCACTATGACGAAGCACGCGGCGCACTTGAAGAAGGTGCGGCCAAAGCCCGACCGTTTGCACAAGCTACATTGGCGCGTCTTAAAGAAACTTTGTTCGGAAACTTATAAAATTCCGCTAATCGGAAATATTTATTTTCGGTATTGCAGGCGATAGACTTTTTTAAGAACGACCGACGTTCCTTTTTCTGCAAGAGGTGTCTTTTTTCAAGGCTCTGTTAAACAAAATTGTTTAACAGAGCTCTCTTTTATTAAGCTACCATTTTCTTAATAGTGGCGATTGCGTCATCAATTTTGGTAACATCGGCACCGCCGGCCTGCGCCATATCCGGCCGGCCGCCGCCACCCTGACCGCCGAGCACACCGGCTGCCGCACGCACCATATCAACCGCATTATATTTACCGGTTAAATCCTTGCTGACACCAACCACAACCGAGGCTTTGCCGTCTTTATCGGAACATAAAACAACAACGCCTGAACCGATTTTTTGTGTAATATCATCAACAAACGCTTTCAATTCTTTCGGATGCGCATCAGGAACTCGTTTGCCGACAAATTTAACACCGTTTACGGTTTCAACTTCATCATTGGCAGAAGATTGACCGCTTGCCAAATTCTTTTTCAAATTAAATATTTCCGCCTCAAGTTTTTTACGTTCTTCAAGTAAACCACCGATTCGCGCCTCTAAATCATTGATGTTTGTTTTCAGACTTGCCGCTACGTTATGCAGTTTATCTTCCAGATGACGCACATACGAGTCCGCACTGCAACCGGTTACACACTCCAAACGACGCACACCGGCCGCCACCGCTGATTCGGATAAAATATGGAAATAGCCGATATTACCGGTCGAACAAACGTGTGTACCGCCGCAAAGTTCACGCGAGAACGGCTCTTGTTCATCACCCATCGTTACCACACGTACATCATCGCCGTATTTCTCGTCAAATAAAGCCATCGCACCGAGAGCCACTGCCTCATCTTTATTCATAATCACGGTGTTTACCTTCAAATCGCAACGAATTTGCTCATTGACGATATCTTCCACTTTGCGAATTTGCTCTGCCGTAATCTGCTTCGGATGCGAAATATCAAAACGCATTCTGCCGGCTTCAACTGCTGACCCTTTCTGCGCCACGTGGTCGCCCAAAACAATTTTCAGCGCCTTATGCGCCAAATGCGTGACCGAGTGATTGGCGCAAATTTTTGCACGATTCTGCGCATCTACCGCAAAATTGGCAAAATCACCGACTTTTACCGTACCGCTTTGTAATTCGCAAATATGAACATAAACATCGCCGAGTTTCGGTTTGCAATCCGTTACTTTGGCTGTAAAGTTCTTTGAAGAAATCATACCGATATCACCGACCTGACCGCCGCGTTCGGCATAAAACGGTGTTTGATTGGCAACCAATTCAAACTTGCCTGAAGTTACTTCCGAAACTTCCGCATCATTTTGCACCAACGCTTTGATTTCGCCATCGGCTTTTAAAGTGTTATAACCCAAAAACTCGGTTGCGCCGCATTTGTCTTTCACGCCATACCAAACTTTTGCCGTACCTTCATCACCGGAACCGGCCCAATTTTTACGTGCTTCTGCTTTTTGTTTTTCCATACACGCATTAAAACCTTCAACATCAACTTCTATATTTTTATTTTTAAGCGCATCTTGTGTTAAATCCAGCGGAAATCCGTATGTATCATAAAGGCGGAAAGCCGTCTCGCCATCAAGCTTGGCGCCCGTAGCCAACTTTGCAACTTCTTCATCAAGCAATTTCAATCCTTTATCAAGTGTACGTCCGAAACGTTCTTCTTCAATCTCTATTGTTTCCTTAATCAACGTTTCACGGGCATAAAGTTCCGGATAAGCCTCACCCATTTCTTTTTGCAATGTCGGCAACAATTTATAAATCATCGGCTCCTTAACACCGAGCATATAAGCGTGACGCATTGCCCGACGCATAATCCGGCGCAACACATAACCGCGCCCTTCGTTAGACGGCAACACCCCGTCGGCAATCAAAAAGCTGATGGCACGCAAGTGGTCGGCAATCACGTTATGCGACGCTTTAAGCGGACCGTTCGGATCGGTATTGGCAATATCGGCAATCGCTTTAATCAATTGTTGGAACATATCTGTTTCAAAATTGGAGTGAACGTTTTGCAAAATCGCGGCCATACGTTCCAATCCCATACCGGTATCGATTGACGGACGTTTTAAGTTAATACGTGAACCGTCAGGCAAATCTTCAAACTGATCAAACACCAAATTCCAAATTTCGATATATCTGTCACCGTCTTCCTCCGGTGTCCCCGGCAAACCGCCCCAAACTTCCGGACCGTGGTCATAAAAAATCTCAGAACACGGACCGCACGGACCGGTGTCACCCATCTGCCAAAAATTATCCTTGGTGGCAATGCGGATAATACGGTCTTCCGGCAAACCGGATACCTTTTTCCATATATCGTGTGCTTCGTCATCATTATGATAAATCGTTACAACCAACTTTTCTTTCGGCAGGCAAAATTCTTTAGTCAGCAATTCCCACGCATACGGAATGGCATAATCTTTAAAATAATCACCAAACGAAAAATTGCCGAGCATTTCAAAAAACGTATGATGCCGCACATCATAGCCGACACTGTCCAAATCATTATGCTTACCGCCGGCACGCACGCTTTTCTGCGCGGTTGCCGCTCGTGTATAATCACGCGTTTCATTACCGGCAAGTATGTTTTTAAACTGCACCATACCGGAGTTGGTAAACATCAAAGTCGGGTCATTATCCGGCACCAAAGAAGATGACGGAATAATCTTATGACCGTTCTTTTTGAAATAATCCAAGAATGTTTTACGAATTTCATTTACACCGACTGTCATTTTGTATCCTTAATATAAAGCTTAAAAATTTCACTAAGGCGCAGAATATACCAAACTTTTATGCTTGTCTATATTTATTTTGCAAAAAATCTTGACTTAAGGACGTCATAAGGATAAAAGCAAATCCAATACATATATAATTATAAATCTCTAAAAATTTTTAAGTAATGAAACAAAAAATTATTATTTGTTTGGCAGTTTGTTTTTTGTTTTCCGCCATAGATGTTTTGGCGCAAAAAACGGAAACAAATGCAAAAAGCATTGCAATCGAACTGATTATCGACAAAACGGATTCCGTTAACTGCCGTATCTTTTACGGACTGAGCAAAAACGGCAAAGAGATTCTTCCGGCAAAGTATGACTTTCTGTTTAATGAAGATGTTATGCTTTTTGTTTTTTACGATAAGCATAATCTTTACATCTATGACATTTATGCCAACCGAGTTATGCATAAAACGTTTGAACTGCCGCTGGATAAAGATTCGTATGTCGGATTTGAGCAAGTACGTGACAGGATTGATGTTCAATGCTACGAATTACGCGTCTACTTCTTTAACAGTAGCTGGGGAAGCGAAGGTGTCGGAACCTTCTTCTTCAAAGACGGACATACCTACCGTCTGGAAAACACCCCCCGCATTATACAAATCAACTGACTTATTTTAAGGAGATATGAACTCGGCATATCTCCTTATTTTTTGCACCTTGTCGCATAAACATATTGCAAATCAAGAGATAATTTTCCCTCAAAAAAAGTGGCATCACGACTCATCCAAATATCTTTTTTGGCACTTTTAAGTGCAGAACAGGCACATTTATATTCTTTCTTTTCATAAATAAAACAAGTCGCATTTGCTTTATTAAAATCAGAAACCGCCGATACTCCGTGTCCGAAATTTATATTGGCAGTGTTGGTCGCAGCATCAGATTCGTTAACAAACAAAAACATTGCGCAAACAAAAATTAAAACTCTTTTCATTTTATTCTCCTTGTGTTAATTTGCAAAATATATCTTAAATAAAAATGTGTAACAAAAAATAAACAAGGCTAAAAAATTATGAAAACAACATTTCATACCGACACGGTAAAAAATCCGAATATAACAAAAACACATTTCGGCGTATACGGAATTATTCGGCAAAAAAATAAAATTCTGCTGATTAAAAAAACACGCGGTCCGTACACGGGTATGTATGATTTGCCGGGCGGCGGACAAGAAAAAGGCGAAACATTTATGCAAACACTTGCACGCGAAATTAAAGAAGAAACCGATTGCAATGTTGTTTCCGCCGAAAACGAACGCCGTAAATCCGTTATTTTCGGAGATTTTACGGCAGCAAGCGGTGAAAAAGGTGTTTTATTGCACAGCGCTGTTTTATATGATGTCAAAATCAGCGGAAATCCGACAACTGACGGTGACGGACGCGATTCCGACGGTTGTGTTTGGATTGACACTGCCGAACTGACGGCACAAAACGCTACGCCTTATGCCCTGATTGGCGCTGATAAACCGTTAATTGCTCTGTCTGATGAAAACGACAACGTTATTACAACTCATATTCGCAAAACACCCTTACCGCAAGGTCGTTTCATTATGGTTTCGGCGATATTGATGTTCAATTCACGCGGCAACCTGATTATGCAAAAAATAGCCACACACAAAGATTGGGGCGGTTTATGGACATATTCTGCCGCCGGACACGTCGATGCCGGCGAAAATTATGAACAGGCTGCCGTACGTGAACTCAAAGAAGAAATGAATGTTGAAGCACTGCCGGAAAAAGAATTGACGGTCGTTCCGATTATACGCAACGGCAAATTATTTGCCCGTCATCACATTTTTATTGTACATTCAGATGCACCGATTACACCCGACCCGTATGAGGTAGCGGAAATTAAAGAAATTGCACCGAAAGAGTTAAAAATGCAGATTAAAAAAAATCCGCAAGACTTTTTTGAACCGTTCGTGCGCGCTTTTTATACCTACTGTCAAGCGCAAGAAATTTAAAAAAACGGGTTGTCATTTTTAATAAGTTGATATATTTTTGTAAAAAACAAACAACCGACTTAAATAAAAGGAAAATTTTATGCACGGATTACACCCTTTGATTGTTGATTTAACCTTAATCACAATTTATGCCGCGATTACAACTTTATTGTTTAAAAAACTTAAACAACCGATGGTTTTAGGTTATTTGCTCGCCGGTATTTTTGCCGGCCCGTATTTCAATTTTGTACCGACGGTCACGGACAGAGCCAATTTAAGCTTGTGGGCTGATATCGGTGTTATTTTTTTATTGTTCAGTCTGGGACTGGAGTTCAGTTTCAAAAAAATGATGGCAGTCGGGAAATCTGCCATTATTACGGCAACACTCAACATTTTTCTGATGCTTTTTGTCGGCTATTATGTCGGAATGCTCATCGGTTGGACCACAACCGACAGTTTCTTTTTAGGTTCAATGATTTCGATGTCGTCCACCACGATTATTATCAAGGCATTCGATGATTTAAACATCAAAAAACAAAAGTTTACCGATTTGGTTTTCGGTGTTTTGGTTATTGAAGATATCGCGGGCATTTTAATGCTGGTTCTGTTGCCGGCTGTGGCCGCCGGACACGGTATTAACGGCAGCGAAATAGGGTTAAGCATTTTAAAATTGTCGGCTTTTTTGATTTTATGCTTCGTAACCGGCATTTATCTTATTCCGACGGCACTGCGCAAACTCAAAGACTTTGTCAATGACGAAATGTTGCTGTTGGTTGCGGTCGCATTATGCCTTTCAATGGTATTTCTTGCGGTTTACTTCGGATTTTCATCGGCACTCGGTGCATTTATTATGGGCTCGATTTTATCGGAAACAGGTGTTATTGAGCGTGTGGAACACATTATTAAACCGCTCAAAGACTTTTTCGGTGCGGTTTTCTTCGTAACCGTCGGAATGATGGTCAATCCGCAAATGTTTGTCACTTATGCCTACCCGATTTTTGTAATCACAATGCTTGTTTTATGCGGAAAAGTTATATTTTCCACTTCCGGTTTCGTTATTTCCGGTCAAAATTTAAAATCTGCCATATCAGGTGCATTTTCTTTGGCTCAAGTCGGTGAATTTGCTTTTATTATTGCCACACTCGGTATGAGTTTGGGCGTGATAGACAGCTTTGTATATCCGATTATTGTTGCGGTTTCGGTGATTACGACCTTTTTAACACCTATTATGATTAAGTCTGCATCAAAAGCACGAAAACGGCTTGAACATATATTGCCGGAAAAATGGTTGACATTTATCAATCAGAACGCAAAATCTCATCAAACAGCCTCGGAAGAAGAAAGTTTGTGGATGGATTTATTCAAAATCTCATTTATCCGTGCATTTGTATTTTCTTTTATTTTGGCAGCAATTATCGTTGTCGTTAATCTGTGGATTCGTCCGTACATATCTGCTTGGTTGCCTAATTTGGCGGCACGTGCCGTAACAACTCTTATTGCATTGCTTTTAATGTCTCCGTTCCTGACCGGATTGGTCGGCCGTAATGTTTTGCCGTCACTGACTGCGGAAAACCTTAAAACTGCATTAGCAAAAGCATCTACCTCACCAAAATTAAAAATCGGGCAAAAAGTTTGGTCTTCCGCCGCTTTTGCAAAGATAAAAGAACTATGTGCAAAAATATCCGTACCGGAAAAACTGAAAAGCAGAGATATTTTCGGCTTTATCAAAAAACACCTTCCTACTTCAAAATCTGCCGAAACAGCACCGAAAACGGTCAAAAAACACGTATTTATGATGCCGCAGCATTTAAAAACGGTGATTCAGGAAAATACGGATACGGTTAAAGACTCGGTGAAAAATATTATATCCAAAGACCGCATTTCCCAAATTTATACGACCCTCTGGTTCGCAAATAAATCTAACCGTCCGTCATTATTGATTCTGACAAGTTTTCGCCTGCTTATTGTTTCTTTCTTTATTGTAACCGCGGTTCACCAATTTCTGACCGAAAATCCGAAATTTATCTTTTTAATGCTGCTTGCTTCAATCTGGCTTTTGATGCACTCCAAGTGGTTGTTAAAACAATACATCAAAATAGAAAGCCGATTTTTGGATAACTTAAACGGTGACAGTATAGACGAAGAAAACAAAGAATAAATCATCTATCTTTGCCGAACAATCATAAAGAGGATTATTGCCGCAAAAATCAACGAAACTGCATTAAAAAATATCATTTGTATTGAATGCAGATAAGCGCCGTAAGCAATCCACAAAATCATACCTATGCAGTATATAACATAACTGCCGAAAGACAATCCGCTGACATCTTTGGTTTTTATGGTTTGGACTGATTGCGGCAAAAAAAAGACAGCCGTACAAATGCCGGCCAAATACCCGAGAAACTCTCCCCAAAAATCCATTGAAACACCTTATTATTTAAATTTAAGAGCTACCTGACAACTGTCTCCTCTGCAAGCACAAGCCTGCAAAGCATCATACAAAACAAGCGGCGTACGTGAAATAACACCTTCATCGCGGCTCGCCTCAGCTGTTTCATTTTCATTATCTTCAAGAATTTGGAAATTCAAATTTTCAACACCGTTAAACGGATGTTTTTTAGAAACATACGATGCCTCCAATCCCATAAAATTAGGAACAATCTTTTTCCAATCCGTTGTTGCCAAACCAACACATTCCTGCGTCTTCAGCTCGGTAAACATTATTGTATATGCGCCAAGTCCGTTATAATGCGCCGCAAACATTTTACGCTCTCTCGATAAGTATTTAAATTCTTTCCGTTCTTCAACTGTTTTCGGAGATTCCTTAAAAACCATCTTTCCGCCGAAACGATTTATAATTTCATTACCGTGATCTGTGCTTTTTATCTTCAAATCCATCGGTAAATATCCGCTGTAGCTGACAAAATCGGTATCGAAATTTTTGTAAATTGTTGTATTATAACGTGTATTAACATTGCGGACAAAAGCAGCTATATCTTTTTGCGTATCATAAATATGATTTCTTGTTATTTTCAGATAAACAATATATCCGAACACAAAAACCGCAACAACCGGCAAGATATAAACAAAAATTCGAATAATATCTTTAACGATTTCTTTGAACTTTTCCATAACAGACCTCACACAAAACATTATCTTTGCTTTATGGTACAATATTTTTTGCTTTTATGCAAGATTTTTATGATTTTTCAATAAGATTATTTTCGCACATCAAAAATTTCGAATTTGGTATGCAAATACTCAAGTAAGGCGGTATCATTGAAAAACTTATCACAATCACTTTCTTTTGTTGTTGTATCACTCTGAATCGGACGATATTTCTGAATATAATATTCTTTAACTCCGAGTGCAGAAAGTTCATCGGCTATTTTATAAATATCGGCAATATCCAGCAATCGCGGATCACAAGTTGTCCGACACTCAAAATGCTTACCGCTTTTAATCAGCATATTGAGGCTTTGTTTTATTTTTTCCACATCACCGATACCGCCGGTTGCGCGTTTATAGTGTTCGGCATCAAACGGTGCTTTTATATCAAAACCGACCCAAACGACTTTATCCAAAACCTTAGCAAAAGCCTCCGGATTATATCCGCCGGTGTGCATTGCCGCCTCAAACCCCATTTCAATAACTTTTTCCATTGCCTGCGGCAAATTACTCTGCATCAACGGCTCACCGCCGGAAAATACCACCGCATCTATAATCCCTTTGCGATGTTCCAACAAATGCACCAAATGCGCCCAAGAAGCACCGGATTCACCGTTCGGATTCTGCAAGGATTGATTATAGCAAAACGGACACCGCCACGGACAGCCCTGCATAAAAACAACAACAGCCATCTTAGAAGGAAAATCGACGATACTGAATTTCTCAATATCGCCGATTCTGATTAAATCAGTAACCATAAGCCGAAACTTATTCCGCAGCCATTTGGCAACCGCACGGTTCTTCCAAACTCAGATGCATAACCGCTTTTTCTTCTTCAAAACATTTACGGGAATAATATTCCGATTTTTTACCTTTGTTAAATTCTGAAACCGGACGATGATATCCCATTACGCGGGTCCACACTTCGCACGGTTGGCGTTCTGCATCTGTTAAAGCAATGTCTTCAAAATTGATTGTATTTGTCATTTATATTCTCCCAAGTGTTTTGTTAAAGTGTTTTTGTATTCTGTTTTAAGCTTTTTAAGCAACGTTACTTGCTTTATAAGCTTTCATTTTTGCCGCCTTCTTTTCTTCGTCGCATTTCGGGCAGAATTTGTGCTCGCCGGCTAAATAACCGTGTTTCGGACAAATTGAGAAGGTTGGCGTTATAGTAATATATGGCAGACGATAATTGGTCAGAACTTTTTTAATCAGTTCACCGCATACCTTTGCCGAAGAAATTCTTTGGCTCATATAGAGGTGCAGCACGGTGCCGCCCGTATATTTTGATTGCAATGTTGCCTGCAAATCCAAGGCCTCAAACGGATCGTCGGTATATCCCACCGGCAATTGCGATGAATTGGTATAATACGGATTCTCTTCCGTGCCGGCTTGAATAATGCCCGGAAAACGCTTTTTATCTTCACGTGCAAAACGGTATGTTGCACTCTCGGCCGGCGTAGCTTCCAAATTGTACATATGACCGGTTTCTTCTTGAATCTTAATCAGTTTGGCACGAATGTAATCCAAAAATTTCTCGGCAAATGCTTTACCCCATTCGTCAGCAATATCGTGTTCGCCGTTTGTATAATTGCAAATCATTTCGTTAATGCCGTTCACCCCTATGGTCGAGAAGTGATTGCGCAAAGTTCCGAGATAGCGTTTTGTATACGGATATAAGCCGTTATCAATCAAACGCTGAATGGTTTTACGTTTGATTTCCAAAGATGTACGTGCAATATTCAAAAGCTCATCAATACGTCCGAACAATCCGGCCTCATTGCCTTTATAAACATAACCCAAACGCGCGCAGTTAAATGTTACAACGCCGATGGAACCTGTTTGCTCGGCCGAACCGAACAAGCCGTTACCTTTTGCCAACAATTCACGCAAATCGAGTTGCAAACGGCAGCACATTGAACGAATCTGCCCCGGTTTCAAAACCGAATTGATAAAGTTTTGGAAATAAGGCATACCGTATTTTGCGGTCATCTCAAACAAAAGCTGCGATTTAGGATCGTCCCACGGAAAATCCGGTGTCATATTATAAGTCGGAATCGGGAATGTAAACGGACGATCCATTACGTCGCCTTCCATCATCACTTCGATATAGGCTCGGTTAATCATATCCATTTCTGCTTGCAAATCACCGTACGTAAACGGCATTTCTTCCTGACCTTCGATAATCGGCATAAAGTTTTCATCGTGACCGGCAATATGACCGCCGATATACGGATGCTGATCACGCAAATCTTCCGGACAGACCCAATCAAACGTAAAGTTTGTAAACGGTGTTTGCGAACCCCAACGAGAAGGTACGTTCAAATTATATACCAACTCTTGCATACATTGTTTAACTTCTTCATACGAAAGATTATCTTTACGAATGTACGGCGCCAAATATGTATCCACTGACGAAAATGCTTGCGCACCGGCCCATTCGTTTTGCAATGTTCCCATAAAGTTAACCATTTGTCCCGTTGCAGCCGATAAGTGCTTCGGCGGATTCGCTTCCGCTTTGCCGCGAACGCCGTTGAATCCTTCTTTAAGCAATGTTTTTAAAGACCAACCGGCACAATAAGCGGCAAGCATATCCAAATCGTGAATATGAATATCGCCGTTGCGATGCGCTTCACCGACTTCTGCCGGATATACGTGACTCAACCAATAGTTTGCCGTCACTTTTCCGGATACGTTCAAAATCAAACCGCCGTTAGAATATCCCTGATTTGCATTTGCATTGACACGCCAATCAAGTTTTTCCAAATATTCATTGATAGAGCTTTCTACATCTACCATAACTTTATGGTCGGTACGTGCACGTGTACGTTGATCACGATACAAAATATATGCCTTTGCCGTTGCCGTATAGTTTGAAGAAATCAAAGCCTGTTCGACAATATCCTGAATTTGCTCGATGCTCGGCACGGATTCGGCAAACTTATAATTAGCCACCTTCATTACCTGCGCCGTCAAAAGCCAAGCATCAGCCTCCCCAAACTCACCTGTTGTGGTGCCTGCTTTCAAAATTGCGTTATAAATTTTACTGCCGTCAAAATCGGCAAGCATTCCGTCACGTTTTGTAACGTGTTTTATATTTGTATGTATATTACTCGTATTCATTTGGTGCACTTCGGCCATTTTTTATTCCTTCCCCGTCGTATAATTTAACTTTTGCAAGACTACTATATATAGTTTAATTAAAAGTTAAATAACAATATATTGTATGTATTTGGATTTTTTCGTGCAATATTGCACCGCGTTTTTTTCTTGAATGTGATTTTGCAAAAAATTATTTTACGGCTCAAGAATTTTTTTTTCACAAAATACACGTCAATCACGAAAACAGTACTTAAGCGATTATATTTTCATTATAATTTTTTTTCATAAAACTTATGCACAGGTGGATAAATTTGTTAACATATAAACATTCGAATAAACTATATTTCTTATATGTAATAACATAAGGTTGTGTATAACAAATTGAATATACATTTTTTATATACAAACAAATTATATAAAAAGATGATTCTGTTCTTATTTTTTACTCAGTAAATTATTTTTTTCTTAAAAATCGATTCTGATAAAAAGAATCCATAAAAAAGAATCCGCGTTTTTTCACGGATTCTTTTTTATAGGAGGTATTTTTAATAATTCGGAACGGACGGCATCAGAACCTGAACATCATCCAATACTTGGTCCGTACATTGATTGCCGTGGCATTTTTTCATCACCGTTGCTCTGCGCCCTCTATCCAAACCGCGGACATTCATTGACGGAACATACGATTCGGTAATTGTCAGATTGAAAGTTATATAAGCAATGTTATTTTCTTCATCCATTGCATATACCTTAATCGGATAAATCCCGCCGTCTCCCGGCATTGCCAAACCCGTAAACGTTTGTGCGGCATTATCGTACTTCAACCATTTCGGTAAGGCCATATTATCTTGCAATGTTGCCTTGGTCTGTATTTTTGTATCTGCACTCCACCCCATTTTTTGGAAAACGGAAGAAGGAACGTTTATATTGATACGTTCGCCGACACTGTATTTGACATTCGGCAAAACAGCGTTATCAAGCATAACCTCCACCGGCGGACGATGTGTCGGAATATCCACATCGGCAATATTCTTATCTTTCACAAAATCACCTTCACGCCACTTTTCCATAGCATCACGCAATGCAACGGCAATTGTTGACGGCATTTCATTCACAATATTCGCCGGCACCGGATCCATACCGATTGTTGCATATAAAGCACCGAGAGAATCCTGTAAATCAACATAAGCTAATGATGCCTTTATCTCGTCGGACAAAGCACGCGAAGCCTCAAGCAAACTTTTTTCGGCGTGACTTCCGTTGGCAGATGTAATATCTTCGGCAATATTTTCTGATGTACCGGCGATTTCCATCGCAATCTGAAAATCTTCCATTGAAGACATATAACGCGCCCAACCGATGTAAACCTGATTCAAAATAAGCGATGTCATACGCTGACGACTCAGTTCTTCCAAAGTGCCGCCGCTTAAAGGTTGATTGTTTTCATAAACGGAAATTGTTACTTCTTTGGCTTCATTGCACCATTGTTTATTATACGCATTCGGATCGCTTGCATAATTGATTCCCTGATTGTCACGGAAGTTATCGATAATAAAACTCAAATTATCTCCCGAAAGCAGATAATCGTGAACTTTCATTTCCGGACGATTGGTTAAAGCAAGCCATTCCAACTTTGCCAAATCCGATTTAATTTCCGGCAGTGCAAAATTGCCGTATTCCTTGCCGGCAAGCACAAATTGTGTTTGCGGATGCAACCCCATCAAAGAAGCCAAACGCTCGTGTGCAGTTTCTAAATCACGCTTTAAGGCAGAAAGTTTTTTAACCGCTTCCATATATTTACGTTTACGCACAAGCTCTTCCGTCTCCGGATTTTTGCCTTCCACAGCCAATTCTTTAGCTTTGGCATTCATTTCATCGACATCAAGTGTAATATGTTCGATAGTATCGTCAATAGCAGGCAACAATCTTTGCGCGGTCAAAGCCTTCCAATACAAAACACGCGCTTCCTGCAAAATATTTTGCGCAACTTTACGGCTTTCTTCAGACGAAATACCTTGCTGCAAGGACGGATCGGTATTCATCATATATACCGTTGACATATCCAAAATATTCCAAGCAACTTTCAAGTCCGGACTGGTATCCGAATAATTTGTGTTGATATATCCGGCATTTGAAACAATTTCCGGTAATGCCGAATAACCGCCCTGTCCGGCTTTAATCAAATTTTCCTGATAACGTACAAGACGTGCGGTATAGTTATATTTAAGCGCAAGAGCCATCACCATATACATATCAAGCGGCTTATCGAATTTTGTCGGCGTTTTCGCATACATATTCTGCATATCGGAATCATATCGAATGGTACTGTTCCAATCGGCAGCATACGCCGGATTTGGATTTGCGGCACCGTTCGCATCTTGGTATTGCTGAATATATTGAGCTTGCTGTTCCTGATAATATTTATGCGTATTCCGAGCGCATGAAACAACGCTCAAAATGCAAATCATCAAACATAGCAACTTTTTCATTTTCAATCCTTTACTTATAAAATATCTGTGGCTATAATAATCGTTAAAAATTAACATTTTATTACACTTTTTCTTTTAATATACATTATAAGTGTAAAATTGAGGTTAAAATTTAAAATGGTTTCGATACTTGGTACATTATTTAAATATAAAGAAAAAGAATCACCGGATTCTTTGGGATATTTTCCGGAACGTATACACGTTGAAGCTTTTCCGGAACGCCGATACTTATGGACATCACGATTTTTGGTTATCGTGACCTGCCTGAGTATCTGCTTCAATATGATGCTTTCAAGTATTATTTATCTGATTTTACCGAGTTATCACGTTGAGCCGCAACTGTTTGTCATCAATCACGAAACAAACCAGCTGGAACTGTTTGAAAAAGACGAAATCCGTTATTATGCCAGTGACTTGATTGCCGAACAATATATCCGTGATTATATTATGCTTCGCTACACCATTACGGAAGATTACGCCGAACTCAAAGAAAGATGGGGCAAAAACTCTATTCTTTATTGGTATTCGACCGAGCAAATATATCGCGAATTTCAAGACAAAGACGTTAAAACCGCCGATGAACAATTCAAACTTTTGGGGTTACAGCGATACGTTGAAATTATGTGGACAAAGCACGTCTCCGTTTCTATGTGGATGGTTGAATTTAAAACATACGATATAACCAGAGATAACCCTACACCGAAAGTGGATTTATGGCGCGCCACCGTACGTGTCGGATACGATAAAGATATGCACTTCAAACGACCGGAAGATCGGATTTTAAATCCGTACGGATTTTTGGTATTCAGCTACACATTGTCTTATCTGGGTGATGTTCACGGCGGTGACAGTGAGGTTAAAAATACACTCAAATACAATATGATGATGTTTTAAACCTTTTACCGACGAATTTTACATAAAAATCCGTTAATAACTTGAAATTTTAGTTTTTTCTCTTGCAAAAAAGGTATAAACATACCTACATAACTATATCATAAATATAGCTGGGAGATAAAATATGTTTATAAACAATGCCTATGCGGCAACACAAGCAACTGCTGAAATGGGTCCGCTGAGCGGTACTCTTATTCAGTTGGCTCTGATTTTGCTTATTTTTTATTTTTTCCTGATTCGTCCGCAACAGAAAAAAATAAAAGAACACACACTTATGGTCGATGCTTTGAAAACAGGTGACAATGTTTTGATGAGCAACGGCATTTACGGTAAAATAAAAAAAATCAAAGACGATAAAATAACACTTGAAATTGCACCCGATGTTGATATAAGTGTCGATAAAATGACTGTCGGCGCTGTTGTCGATGAAGATGTTATAAAAAACAATAAAACACTCAAAAAATAAAGGAAAATAAAATGTATAAATTATCACTTAATCGAATTTTGATAATTATAGCTGTTTGTTTGGTCGGTATTTTTTTCGCCGTTCCTAATTTTGTATCAAAGGATACGAAATTGCCGAAATGGTGGCAGCCGGTCAATCTCGGTTTGGATTTGCAAGGCGGTTCAAGTTTGCTCTTACAAGTCAAAATGGACGACGTTTTACGCGATAAGATGTCGACATTGGAAGATTCCGTACGTCAATCTTTGCGCGAACGCCATATGCGTTATCAAGACCTGAAATCTTCAAAAGACGGTGTAACCGTTAAAATTGCCGATTTTACCGCCCGCGACAAAGCAAAAAAGGCTTTTCGCAAACTTGACGAAGGTCTGATTGTAACCGAAGATGAAGAAGGTGAAGGTATTTTAACACTTAATTATAACGAACAGGCTATGGCTGTTTTGAAAAATCGCGTGATTGATCAATCAATCAGCATTGTTCGTCGCCGTATTGATGAACTCGGCACAAAAGAGCCTATTATTCAAGGTCAGGGTTCTGACAGAATCTTGGTGCAGTTACCGGGTGTTCAAAATCCGGAAAGCGTTAAAATTTTGCTTGGTAAAACCGCAAAAATGGATTTCCATTTGGTAGATGAAACAACCAATGTTATGCAGGCAAAACGCGGTAAAATAGCAAAAACATCACGTTTAATCAACGGTTCCGAAGGCGAACAATATGTTATTATCCGCAAACCGGTTGTCGGCGGTGAAAACTTAACTGATGCACGCGTAACCTTTGACGGTGCAAATCCGGTTGTCAGCTTCCGTTTTAACACCATCGGCGGCCGTAAATTTGCCGAAGTGACAAGCAATCACGTCAATGAACGCTTGGCTATTGTTTTGGATAACGAAGTTATTTCAGCTCCGAATATTAACTCTCCGATTACCGGTGGAAGCGGTATTATTACCGGCAATTTCACCACCAAGAGTGCCAATGATTTAGCCTTGCTTTTGCGCTCAGGCGCTTTACCGGCACCGCTGGAAGTATTGGAAGAAAGAACGGTCGGCGCCGGACTTGGCGCGGATTCGATTAAAGCCGGCGTAACCGCATCTATTGTCGGATTTGCCGCTGTTATAATCTTTATGATTTTAGCCTACAATCTGTTCGGTTTAATGGTTGACATTACACTGTTTATCAACGTGGCAATGATGCTCGGCATTATGAGTTTTATCGGCACAACTTTAACCCTTCCGGGTATTGCCGGTATTATTTTAACAATCGGTATGGCGGTTGATGCTAATATTTTAATTTTTGAACGTATCCGCGAAGAAGTTAATCACGGGCGTTCGATTCGCGACGCAATAACCGTCGGTTTTACGGAAGCTTATCGCACTATTGTGGACTCTAACCTTACCACACTGGCGGCTGCAGCCGTATTATTCTATTTCGGCAGCGGTCCGGTACGCGGTTTTGCCGTAACATTAACCATCGGTATTATTACTTCTATGTTTACTTCCGTTACGGTCAGCCGTTTAATGGTGGAAGCATGGCTTGCCAAATATAAACCGACAAAATTACCGTTATAATATAAGGAATAAAGAAAATGAAAATATTCAGTTGGATTATTAAAGACACAACCATTGATTTTTTGAAATGGCGTAAAATCGGCTATGCTGTTTCACTGTTGCTGATTATTGCATCAATTGCCAGTATTACGCTGAAAGGTTTTAACTACGGTATTGACTTTTCCGGCGGTGTGGCAATGGATGTCAGAATAAAAGAAGGTACGGTTGATGTTGAAAAAGTGCGTTCTCAGCTTTCTGAACTAAAACTTGATGAATTAAATATTCAATCCGTCGGGCAAAACAATGACCAATTATTGATTCGCGCACAGGCAAACAATGCCGATGAAGAAAGTCAGCGTATTGCCGTTCGCCAAATTCAAGAAATTTTAGGCAACGAATACACTTTTGAGCGGATTGAATCGGTCGGGCCGCAAGTCGGTGATGAATTAAAACTCTCCGGTGTTTTGGCGTCTGTTTTTGCGTGTATCGCCATCAGTATGTACGTTTGGTTCCGTTTTGAATGGCGTTTTGCCATCGGCGCATTGGTCGGATTGTTCCACGATATATTTATAACGGTCGGTTTATTGTCAATCTTCCATTTGGATTTCAGTCTGACAACAATCGCCGCCATTTTAACGCTTGCCGGTTATTCGGTAAATGATACCGTGGTGACATACGACCGTATACGCGAAAACCTGCAGAAATTCAAAAAAATGCCGCAATACGACTTGCTTAATAAGAGTATTAACGACATTTTCTCACGCACGATTTTAACGAGTTTAACCACATTATTGGCATCAATAGCTTTGCTCGTATTCGGTGGTGCGGCACTATACAGTTTTGCGTTTGTAATCACAGCCGGTGTTATTATCGGTACATATTCTTCAATTTTTGTATCCGTACCGATTTTGAACTGGTTTGATTTGCGTAAAGCTGCTCAGGAAGAAGAAAACATAAATCCTTTCGGAAATGTTTAATAATCTTCTCCGACTTTTCTGACAGAAATCCCGCAGGTTTGTTAACCTACGGGATTTCAATTCTTAATACAGTGTTTTTGTTTTGGAATAATGTTTCATCCTTATACGCGCAATTACATAAAAAATAGGATATCCCCAAATAAAACACAGCGAACACAGCATTGTGGTTTGAAAAACCATCGCCATCAACGGAAACCAAATATTACTGCTCCATCTATTTACCCTGAAATACAGCTTATTCCACGGGTCGCCGCAAATCCGATAACGATACATAATCACTGCATTCCAAAAGGTGTGATAGCTTAAATTAGCGTAATTTACCGACTTTTTGATATTTTCTGCCGGCAATTCATAAGTTCCGTCGTACCAACTGTGCGGATTTTGCAATTTATCTTGCAAAATGTCTTCACGGCCGGCAATATCAAATACCATAGAGCGAGTGAAAATACGAATAACCGAAAAACACATACTTATAACAAACAGATAGGTGGCTACCGTCAGCACCGAATACACCAACGCATCAGGTAAATTCTGCCATACAATCTGCAAGTCTTCCAACCATTTAGAAAAACCATAATTATACATAACGTTTATTTTTTAAGGGTTTATAATATTTTAATCGTTAAACATTAAAGAATATTGCTGCTGATATTACAAACGCAAAAAAATCGTTATAAAAAGCAACAATAATAGTGTAAATTATTCAAAATATGTTTTTTTTATATTGTTATTTTTATAAAAAGTCAAACATATAATAAAAAATCCGCCGGTTAAGGCGGATTGATGTAAGATATTTTCTATATTTTAAAGCCATTTAACTTCCAAAATTTCATACGATTTTTTACCATTCGGCGCCAGATATTCGGCAATATCACCGATTTCTTTACCTATCAGAGCACGGGCAAGCGGTGAAGAAAGTGAAATTTTGTGTTTTTCAATATCTGCTTCATAATCACCGACGATTTGATATTCGCTTTCTTCATCGGTATCCGTATTTGCCACCAAAACCGTTGCACCGAAACGCACAATATCACCGCTCATCGTGGTCGGATCAATCACTTGTGCACGGCTTATAACAGCCTCCAGTTCCTGAATACGTCCTTCATTAAAACTTTGTTTTTCTTTTGCAGCGGAATATTCGGCATTTTCCGATAAATCACCTTTGGCACGTGCTTCGGCAATTTCGGCAATAATATTTGGACGTTCAACACCTTTACGTGTTTTCAATTCTTGTTCCAAAATAGCATACCCCACTTTCGTCAGCGGAAACTTTTCCATATTTTCCTCCATTTTTTATTAAATAAAAAGCACCTATACATTCATATAGGTTACATTAAAGATTAAAAAAGCCGACTGCCGAATTTATACCCGCAGCCGTTATTTATGCTATTATATTATTCCAAATAAAAATAAAATCAAGTATTTTTTATTTATATCTTTACTTTCAGTGTATTTTTTATTATACTCACAGTAATAAAATAAGGAGTTATAAAAATGGATACACAATTGATTGCGCTCGGTATAGGTGGATTTTTTGTTGCATTGATTTTATTTAAATTCATTATAAAAATACCTTTTTTACTCATAAAATACGGTATTTTGGCTCTTATAATCTATGTAATATATATGGTAATCAGCGGACAAATATAAAAAAACCGGATTTTTTTCCGGTTTTTTATATTAAGATTCTTTTTTCGGCTTCATACGCTTACTGTGCGGCTTTTCCGGACGTTTTTGTAACATTGACTCATATTTTTTAATCTGTTCGGCAGTCAATATCTTTTTTATTTCAGCTTCATATTTTTCATTTACTTCACGCTCTTGTTCGTGCAATTTATTTATTTTTTCACGTAAATTTGCCGTTTCGGCTCTTTTTTTCTCATTCAATTTTTTCCATTGAGTTTTCTGTTCATCATTAAGATTTAAATCTTTCATCATAGCCATACTCATACCCCTGTGATGGCGCGGTGCTTTATGTATATGTTTTTGCTGTTCCTGTTGCTCGACGGAAACTTCTGCCGATGCACTCACAGCCGGCAATATATAACCGAAAGATAAACTGAAAACAATCAAAAAAAACTTCAAACTTTTCATATTTTATTTCCTTTCTTATATTCTGGTTGTAAAATAATATTCCACACTTTTATCCAAAAATTCAATCATTTTATTATAATTTTCCGGTAAATTTGTGATTTTATACTTATCATTTTTATCAAAGTGATAAAGAAAGCATTTTAATATCTGACCGTATATAAATGCAATTTTTTGCGCATTACGACTTATATTAACATCTTTGTCGGCAACAGCACGAACAGCATCATAAAACTGATGAAAAGCATCTTTGTTAAATAAAGATTTTTCGTGCAATAAATACAAAAAACTATTGTTTTTTTCTTCAAAATTATCCTGTAAAATTTGCTCTGCGTCCATTTTTTTACCTTTTTATGTATCATTTTATAATTTAATTCCTTACGCTTAAATAAATAGTTAATTTTTATATTATATGATAAATTTATAAAAAGAGAGGAAATATGATTGCACGTATCGTTATAGGTGTTTTATTGGCTTATTTGTTGATTGCTTATTATCCTTTGGTTTTACGGGGACTGCCTTATTTTGTTATGCTGGCACTCGGTATAGCGGCTTTTTGGTGTCTTCGCGCCGCACCGGAACTTGCCGAACCGCTCGGTTACGGTATATTGATTGTACTTTTATGCTATATTGTTTTTTTGTTTTTACGCCAAAGAAATAAACTTAAAGAAATTATAAATAATACCAAACAGAAAAAAATAACATTACCTGTCGCAAATATAAAAAACCATCCGCAAATAAGCCTTTTGTTGACACTTATTCTTTATACACTTGGTTTAACATTTGTTTTTTATTTAATTATTCTGCTTATTTATGTAAAATAAATTAGGAAAACTAAGATTAAAAACATACAAAAATCAGGATAATGTGCGTAAATACAAAGAAGGATTTTTTCACAGTGTACAACAAAAGGTACATAAGAAAAAATCACTCTCTCCGGCACAGCCTTAATAAAAACTCGTAGAATTAGGTTAATACAAAGAAGGATTTTTTCACAGTGTACAATAAAAGGTACATAAGAAAAAATCACCCTCTCCGGCACAGCCTTAATAAAAACTCGTAGAATTAGGTTAATACGAAGAAGGATTTTTTCACAGTGTACAACAAAAGGTACATAAGAAAAAATCCTTCAAGTAGTAACCAATTATACGAGTTTTTAAGAGTTCATATTTTGGAAAAAGTCATTATTATCTTTTGAATTTCTGAGTTTATCAAGCAAGAACTCCATACCATCGGTCATACCCATTTGCATTAACACACGACGAAGTACCCACATTTTGGTAAGTGTTGCTTTATCTACCAAAAGTTCTTCTTTACGCGTACCGGAACGGGTAATATCTATTGTAGGGAATAAACGTTTATCTGTTAATTTACGGTCGAGAATAATTTCTGAATTACCAGTACCTTTAAATTCTTCAAAAATAACTTCATCCATACGAGAACCTGTATCAATCAAAGCTGTGGCAATAATAGTCAAAGAACCACCTTCTTCAACGTTACGCGCCGCACCTAAAAGACGTTTCGGACGCTGCAAAGCATTTGCATCAACACCACCCGTCAATACCTTACCGGAAGACGGTACAACAGCATTATAAGCACGACCCAAACGCGTAATTGAATCTAATAAAATAACCACATCCTTTTTAGTTTCAACCAAACGTTTGGCTTTTTCAATACATATTTCAGCAACCTGAACATGACGTGTTGCCGGTTCGTCAAAAGTAGATGAAATAACTTCACCTTTAACAGAACGTGTCATATCCGTAACCTCTTCCGGCCGCTCATCAATTAAAAGTACCATTAAATATACTTCAGGGTGATTGGTTGCTATTGCGTGAGCTATATTCTGAAGCATAACGGTTTTACCCGTACGCGGCGGTGCCACAATAAGACCACGCTGACCTTTACCTTGCGGAGATATTAAATCAATAACGCGTGTTGTATAATCTTTGTCACCGCAAATAATATCAAAATTTAATTTTTCAGTCGGATAAAGCGGTGTTAAATTATCAAAATTAACACGCATTTTTGATTTTTCCGGATCATCAAAATTTATTGTATTTATTTTTGTTAAAGCAAAATAACGTTCATTTTCCTTCGGTGCTCTTATTTCACCTTCAACAGAATCACCTGTACGTAAAGCAAATTTTTTAACTTGTTGCGGTGAAACATAAATATCGTCGGCACTCGCTAAATAATTGGATTTTGATGAGCGTAAAAATCCGAAACCGTCCTGCATTACTTCTATTACACCGCCACCGCAGATAACCGTATCATCTTCGGCAAGTTTTTTCATAATAGCAAAAACCAAATCCTGAACACGCATAGAAGATGCATCTTCAATTCCCATATCTTCAGCCTGAGTCAATAACTCAGTCGGAGACTTATCTTTTAATTCTCTTAAATGCATAAAAAACCTTTATTGATTGTTAAAAAAGAAAACGAACCATTGAAATATTCGCTAAACCTTATATATTTAATTTATAAATAAATGTCAATCTTTTTTACACAGAAAAAAAAACATATAATATATTTAAAAAAAAGATTATTGTTATTTGTATATCCTTGTGCTTTATGTGTATAAAAATATATTATTTAATTTATAAACCGTTTTTATTTTTTGTATTTTAATAAATTTTTAACAATTCAATATGTTAATAAAAAGTTAATTTTTTTATCAACATAATTCACAGTATGTGTAAAATTTTATCAAGATGTTAATAACTGATTTGAATGTTTTTACAATATGTATATATTTTGATAAAACTTTCATAAAAACGGAATTTATACACAATTCAAGGTGTATTTGTGTATAAATTATATAACCTTTTGTTTTAGGATATAAAATGAAAATTATAGGAATAACAGGTTCTATCGGTTGCGGAAAAACATATTTAGCAAATATTATAAAAAAGATGGGATACAGTGTTTATAATCCGGATAAATGGGTGCGCGGACTTTATAAAAATAAGCAATTTTTAGATGTTATAAAACAAAATTTTCCGACAACATTCGAAAACGGTGTATTTAATAAAAGAAGTTTGAGAAATTTGGTATTCGGCGATAATAATGAATTACATAAATTAGAAAATATAATTCATCCTTTTTTGAAAAGAAAAATAAAATATTATATTCATAAATTCAGCCGTAAATCAGAATTTATATTTTTTGATGCGGCACTATTGTTTGAAAAAAATTGGGATATTTATTGCGATTATATAATTGTTGCGGATATAGATGAAGAAACACAAAAACAAAGAGTTATAAAAAGAGATAATATAACAGAAACCGATTTTTATAAAATAATGAAAGTTCAAATACCGCAATCGGAAAAAAGAAAATATGCTGATTATATCATAAATACAGGTCAATCGGAAAATATAAATAAAATACAAATAATTAGAATAATGGACGAGATAATATAATGAGAGAAATTTGTTTTGATACCGAAACAACGGGAAAATTTGCAGAATACGGTGACAGAGTTATTGAAATAGGTGCAATTGAACTTATAGACCATATTCCAACCGGTAACACTTTTCACGAATATATAAATCCGGAGCGTGAAGTCCCTGAAGAAGCAATAGCAATTCACGGAATAACAAACGAACAATTAGCTGATAAACCTAAATTTTATGAAATTGCGCAAAAATGGATTGATTTTGTGGGTGATGACAGTGTTTTTGTGGCGCATAATGCAAAATTCGATATGGATTTTACAAATATGGAGCTTAAAAAATGCGGATTTAAAACATACGATAATGACAGAGTTATAGATACATTAGCAATCGCGCGTAAAAAATTTCCGGGACAACACAACAGTTTGGAAGCACTTTGTAAAAGATTCGGGGTTGATGATTCGGCGCGAACTTTTCACGGCGCGTTACTTGATGCGCAGTTATTGGCAGAAGTTTATTATAAATTGATATACGGTGACGGAAACGCGGGTTTATTTGCTTCCGAAAATACGGTAAAAATACATAAAATTAAAAATAAAACCGCCATAAATATAATAGAAAGGAATTTTAATATTTCTGAAGCGGAAGTTGCCGAGCATCGTGCATTTTTGGAAAATAATATAAAAAATCCTCTTTGGTTGGCAGATGAAGTAAAAAAAGATGCTTGAATATTTAAAAAATATAAAAAAAATATATATAAACAAACAGATGTTGGTTTTATTGGCACTCGGTTTTTCAAGCGGATTTCCTTTTTTACTTGTTTTCGGAACACTTACTTTATGGTTAAAACAATCCGGTCTGGCTTTAGCTGTGATAGGCAGTTTTTCTTTGGTTAAAATACCTTATTCCGTAAAATGGTTATGGTCACCGCTGGTTGATAATATAAAATTACCTTATATAAACAAACTCGGAAGGCGTCGGTCTTGGGCTGTTTTAATTCAAGTATTTTTATTTTTATCAATTATGATAATGTCGTGTTTAAATCCGGCTGAAAATTCTGTTTTAATGGCTGTTTTAGCGTGTATAACGGCATTTTTATCAGCGTCGCAGGATATAGTGCTTGATGCATATCGTGTGGAGTGTTTTGAAAAAAATCCCTCTATGCAGGCAAATGGTGTGGCTATATTTGTTTTAGGTTATCGTTTGGGATTGATTTATTCCGGTGCCGGCGCGCTTTATTTGGCAGCCTTATATGATTGGAACACGGCTTATAAAATTATGGCGATTGGTGTTTTGGTTGGTTTAGGTGCTGTTTTATATACAACCGAGGCTGTGCAATATAATTATAAAAAAACAAAAAAAAATATAGGAGAATTTTTACAATCATCGGTTATTCAACCTTTTAAAGATTTTATAAAAAATAAAAATTGGGGTTGGATTTTATTGCTTATTTTTACGTATCATTTAAGTAATGCTTATTTTAATCCGGTTATAAATCCGTTTTATGATGATATGGGATTTACAAAAATAGAAATTGCCAACGTAATGAAACTTTATGGTATGATTGCGGCAATCAGCGGCGGAATAGCCGGTGGATTGATTATAACAAAAATAGGTTTAAAAAAAGGTTTGTTATATTTCGGTATATTACAATGCTTATCCACACTGTTATTTTCATTGCAAGCGATATACGGGCATAATATGCTTTTATTTATTATTGTTGTAATTGTGGAAAATTTTATTTCCGGTTTGGCAACAACGGCGCTTGTGGCATATATTTCTTCGCTTTGCAATAAAGCATACACGGCAACGCAATATGCACTTTTATCTTCGGTTATGGGAGCGTCACGCGATATATTTTCATCAACAAGCGGTATTGTGGCACAGTTTTTGGGATGGAAATTATTTTTTATGGTATCGGCATTTATGAGTTTGCCGAGCCTTATAATTATATTTTTATGCTTAAAAGATGAAAAAAAGACATTAAAATAAAAATAGTGCTTGCAAAACAAAATAAAGTGTTTTATGTATAATTCTGTTATGCCGGTTTAGCTCAGTTGGTAGAGCAACGCATTCGTAATGCGTGGGTCGGGCGTTCGAGTCTCCTAACCGGCACCAATAAAAAAAATACCGCCAAAAAGGCGGTATTTTTTAAAGGTGTTAAAAAATAAAATCAGCGCTGTTTATTTGTTTTTCCGTTTAAGGATTTACCGCTCATTCTTTGCGGATTATCTTCCAAAACTTTTTGCACCAGATTATCTTTTTGTTCCGAAATTTGCTCCCAAGTCAGGTTGGCACGTACATATTCATAACCGTTTTGTGCAATTTGACCGCGTAATTCATCATTATTAAGCAATAATTTCAATGCTTTAACCTGACGTGCACGGTCCTTTTCCTGAGAAGGCGCATATATACCGATAACTTTACTATAATCTATTGAATTATCTCTGATATCGGCACAGTGCGCAAAATCATTAAATCCGCTGCGACCGACAATAACCGCTGCTTTGCATCCCATTGCTTCAATAGGAACCATACCGAATGCTTCGTTTAAGCTCGACATTACAAAAATATCGGAAGCATTATAAACGTGCGCCATTTCGGTTTGATTTAAAGAAGGTAAGAAAATTACATTATTTTCAAATCCACGTAAAATATCTTTACATTCTTCTGTAACCGGATTACCTTTTTCGCCGCTGACCATATAAATAACGTCAGTATTTTCAAACATAATTTCAGCCATTGAACGTGAAAGTTCGCTGAAACCTTTGTCGCGTACCACACGTCCCAAAGAAGATACAACTTTTTTACCTGATAAATCAACAACTTGAGTATCTCCATTCAAATCAACATATTCAAATTGATGTTTTAATTTATTTTTCTGCGGAGCCGAAAGAGGTTTGAATACTTTATCATTATACCCCGGCGGAATAACCGTAACCTTATTTAAATCGGATAAATACGGCTCAACCGCCAAACGATCCGATTCGTCAGGTGATGTGGCAATAATAATATCCGCACGGTCAAACTCATATTTTTCTTGAGCAATTCGTTGTTCAAAACCGTGCCAAGCCCATTCTTCTTCGCTTATTTGACCTGCTTGATATTGCGGCAAATTACGTTCGTATTTTTTATGTCCCAAAGAATGGCTTGTAACCAACATAATCGGCCGGCGACCCGTAAACTTTTCTATTTTTGTGCAAAGCATATCTGCCGCTATCATACCGTCACGATAATGCCCTTCAACAACTTCGATATTATCAAGCTCTTTGTTTTTCTTGTAATATTCAAACAAATTATCGACAAGTTCCGGAATAACCGGCACAATTTCTTCTTTTGGTAAAAACATAAAATTACCGCCGGCAGGTACACGCAATACGCGACTGCGGATTTTTTCACTTTCGTGCCACTGTATTTCAACAGCGTAATTTAAATCGGATTTATTATATTCTTTGAATTGACCGCCGAATTGCGGACAAATACGTGGATCAACGCGGCGCGTAACCAAATCAACATTATATTTGCCGGAACTTGTCGCCAAAGCTTTAACATAATAAACCTGACCGCCGGTATCCTGACCGGTAATAACTTTTTTTGAAAGAACTTTTGTAACCGGAAAACCGAATTCGTCGTTTTCAAAACCGAAATCACCTTCGACCAGTCCGTGAGTCGAAAACATTACTTTTAATTTTTTTGACATTATTTTTCTCCTGAAATTTTATAACAGGTATAGTATCAAAAATAAAACAAAAATCAAGGTAAATATAAAATTAAAGTATAAATAAAAAAACAACACCTCAGCCACAAAACAAAATTTGTAAGACCGAGGTGTTGTTAAGCGAAACAATTTCAAGTTACAAAGCGGCGCTTGTTCATTTCTGATTTTGCAACAAGATATTCTTCGTATTCATCGCGAGAAATATAAAAATCCTGATATTTTGTCAGTAGTACGGCAAAAGATTCTTTAAGTTCATCATCTTTCAGTTTGGCATATTTTTTCTGATAGCGCTTAATAAGTTCTTCACGTGCAAGCGCAAAATATATTGCAGCTTCGCGCGGATGCTCACATTCTTTATCCAATAAAGACCATTGCCGCATAAAAGCGTTATACACTAAAATATCCAACGTCATTTCTTTAAGTGCAATTACAAAGTCCTGTTCTCTTACCGATTCGATGCATAACAAATCTCGCCGGTCGAGTTCCTTAATAATCAATTTATGTCGTAAAATAATTGATTTTTCAGGTTTTTTGTAAGGCTCAAGTTTGTTTCCGCGTATCTTTTTTTCGGTATCGGACCACTCTTTCCAAAGATTTTCTTCCGACAGCTCTCGGATTTCTTTTTCTATTTTCTCAAGACGCTTGAAATTGAAAAATTTGATGATGCTGATAAGTGCACAGATACAGCAAATCACCACAAGAATAATAAAAATCTGCTCCATAATTGTTAAATTTTAATTATACAATTTTGTACCTATAATATATCGTATAAACAAAAAATTCAAGCAAAATCACATAATAAAAACAATACCGTTCAAATCAACAACGGCCCAATTTAAGAAAGAGGCAAACAAAAGCCATAAAAAATAAGGAATAAGCATCAAACCGGCAAGTTTATTGATTTTGTAGAACATAAAAATCATCATAAGCGTAATAACATCAAGAATCACCAAAACCGTAAAGCCGGCCAAAAATTGTGCGTTGTAAAAAAAGACATAACACCACAGAACCTGCAAAAACATATTAAGAATAAATGTTGTTGCTGCCGGTCGCACAAGCTGTTTTTTGTCACTGTTTAAAATTAAATCAAACGCCAGAACAAGCAGAATATATAAGATACCCCATACAATCGAAAAATAAATATCGGGCGGCGTAAATTCCGAAACTTTGATTTGCGGATAAAATCCGCTCATTGCTTCATTATTAAAATAAGAACAAAATGCACCGGTTACAATAACGACAAACAAACTGTATAAAAAATTATAAAAAGGTTTTTCAAACATATTTTTATCCTCCTTGCCTTATGAAGTAATTTTTGTTATAATTTTTTCAAGATTTTTTTTGATTCATCGGAATAAAAAGTTGATTTTTGTCAAAAATAGTGTATGATGTATAAAAATATAAGATTCGGGAGGCATAAAAATGGCGCGCACAAATACAGGTACAAATGTTGAATTTTTGGGCGGTAACAACGAATATCGCATCGGTGCCAGTTCTATTTTGGTTGAGCATAACGAGCCGAATAAACCTACGGCACGGATTCTGATTGATGACGGCGCTATGTTTCCGCCTGATTGGATTGGCTACGATTCGGCAATTCCTGATATGCGTCCGTATTTTGACAGTCCGTACGGAACGGCGGAAAAACCTGTTGATGCAATGTTTGTTACCCATTGTCACGAAGACCACATTGGGGCGCTGGTCTTTTTGGCAGCGGCAAAATTTAAGTTGCCGAAGATTTATACAAGCGAATTTACCGCCAATTTTATTAAAGACCAGATGAAAAACAACAGTGTACCGGAAGAGTTTATGCCGGAAATTGAAATTATTCGTCAGGGTGAAAGTGTTAAAATCGGTGACAATATGAAAGTTTCCCCTTTTAATTTGCCGCATTCTACGGCCGGACAACTCAGTTTTTTGGTTAATACGGCTGTCGAAAATAAAGACAGTGCCGGCTTGGTGTTTACAGGAGACTATCATTTGGATAAAGTTCCGTTCGGTCCGAGTTTCAGTGAAGAAGATTTAAAACAATTTATGGCCGATAAATATGTTTCGCATATTTTTATGGATTCGACATCGGCAACATCAAGCTTGATTGATGAAAACGGTGAGCGTATAATTCCTGATTTTGATACGGCGGTGCAAAATACATTACGCGAAGTACAGAAGCACCCGGAAAAACAGATTTTTTCACCGGTGATTGCCCGCAGTGTGCAAAATTTGGCGATTGATATAAAAGTTGCCGCAATGACAGGCCGCACACTCTTAATCGGCAGCAGGGGATTACGTCAGGCGGTTAAAGATTTGGAACGTATTATCCATAACAAAGACAGATGGGTTAAAGAACGTATTTTACAAGAGCAAAAGGCTGCTTACCAATCAGAAAAAAATGCGGAAAAAGCCGGAATTGTGTATAATAAAAAAGAAGAAAAAGCCGCACTCGAACAAAGAATTGCTGCCATAAAACAAGAAGCGGAGTTTGTTACGGATTTGATGCAAATTTCGCCGACGGAAAAAGTAGACCTTGAAAAAGTTATTTATAATTTCAGCGATTTGGAAAATACGGATATTCAAAAATATTTAAATAAATATAAGCCGGAACAACGCTATATGATTATCAGCGGTGCATTTGCCGAAGATAAAGCAGACCGCAAATCAACTTTGGTGGTTATGAGCGAACAAAACAAAGCGGTTGTCGATAAAGACGGACGCGTTAAAGGTAAAGGTATGACCGGACATCCGTTGTTTACGGTTGACGATAATACTTTATTTTTGTTGCGCCAACGCCCTATTGAATCGATTAACGGCGCAAAGCACCGTGCGGTGGTGGCAAAATTGCAAAGTCTCGGCGCAACGGTTATTTTGAACGGTGATACGGCCGATACAAAATATCAGCGTACCGGTCACGCCACAAAAGAAGAAACTTTGCGTTTTCATAAAATGGTTATGGAGTATTGTAAAAATGCGCAAGCATTTACAGACGGTTCGCAACGCATTATTGATATTGCCGTACACGGTGACCAAGAGCAGCTGCCGGCATTGCTTGATGTGGTTAAACCGCATAAGGGGATTCCGCTTTTATGTCATAACAGTGATAAAATTATAATTGCATCAGGCAGCACGCACAAAGAACAAGGTGTTGATTTTGATAAACAAAAATGGATTTGTGTGCAAGCAAAAAGCATTATCGGTTCAGGAAGCAATAATTTGTTTGTGTTTGATATGTGTGACCATAATCTGATGTTTGAAGAACATTTGTTTACGGTGATGAATGTTAAAGGCAAAAAGCGTGAAAGTGCGGTTGACAGCGAATATATGATGCGTAAGGCAATCGAAAAAGCCGAAGAAATGGTTGAAAAAGACGGTATGTCGGCAACAAATATTGAAATAAGAGTGCAGAAACAATCTAAAAATCATAAGGATCGCAGGGGTGAAAATATGCGTCTGACGTATCAGGAATGGTTGGAACAACAGGCTTCAAAACCGAAAGGTAAGTTCAGTCGCAAGCAAAAGAAAATGAATTTTCGGCGCGGCGGCAATGAAAGATAAAAAACGGCTCATTACGTATATTTAACGCTTGTTTTTTTTATATAAATGTTTTATTTCCTTAAAATATAAGGAGAGAATTGATGTATACAAATAAGCACGGTATTAAAATTTATGACAGTTCCGAAGATTTTGAAGGTATGCGCAAGGCAGGTAAAGTTGCTGCCGAGTGTTTGGATTATATAGCCGATTTTGTTGATGTCGGTATTACAACCGGTGAATTGGACGATTTATGCCTTAAGTTTATGGAATCAAAAGGTGCTGTCTCGGCTTGTTTGGGATATCACGGATATCCGAAGGCAACATGTATTTCCATCAATCAAGTAATTTGTCACGGTATACCTGATTATGAACGTAAGTTAGCGGACGGAGATATTGTTAATATTGATGTAACGGCAATCGTAGACGGTTATTATGGTGATACCAGCCGAATGTATTATGCCGGTAAACCGAAAATTAAAGGAAAGCGCCTGTGTGAAGTGACTTATGAATGCCTTATGCGCGGAATAGATGTGGTTAAGCCGGGGGCGCATTTTGGCGATATCGGCGCCGTAATTGAAGAATATGCACATAAATACGGCTATTCGGTGGTTGATATGTTTTGCGGCCACGGATTGGGTAAAGTTTTTCACGATGAACCGAATGTTATGCACTGCGGCAGAAAAGGTACCGGTCCGATTATGGAAGAAGGTATGTTTTTTACGATTGAACCGATGATAAATATGGGTAAAAAAGACGGTGTTATTCTTGCAAACGGTTGGACTGCCGTGACGTGTGACCATCAATGGTCGGCACAATTTGAACACTCTATGGGTGTAACAAAAGATGGGGTTGAAGTATTTACATATTCCCCGAAAGGGTTGGATAAACCGCCTTATAAATAACCTTTAAGCGAGGTACATAAATGACTACGACGGAAGAACAAGAAGAAAAACCGGATTACTATGGACACAGAGCGCGGTTGCGTGAGCGTTTTATGGTTGATGAAGGTGTCAGTATGGCTGATTACGAGCTGTTGGAACTTCTTTTGATGATGGCGATTCCGCGTCGAGATGTTAAACCATACGCCAAAAGACTGATAAAAAATTTTGGTGATTTGAGAACGGTACTGCATACACCGGCGCATAAATTGCTCAGTGTGTGTAATTTGCCGCCGGTAGGTATTGTTATGCTCAGACTGCTTCACGCCTGTATACTGCGCGCCTCTTACGATGCATCAACTGTTTCGGACCAACCGGCATTGAGAAGTTGGGAATATTTCAAAGAATTCTGTTGGAATAATTTGGCATTTAAAGAAGTTGAAGAAGTCTGGGTTTATTTCTTTGATGATGTTTTTCATCATAAAGGCGAAAAACATCTGTCAACCGGAACAATAAATAAAGCTGTATTTCATCAAAGAGAGATATTACGTGTTGCAATCGATAACGGCGCATCAATAATTGTGTTGGTGCATAATCACCCTTCCGGCAGTTTTAAACCGTCAGACTTTGACAAAGCGGTTACAAAAGAATTGGAAGAACTTTGTGAAATGTTTGATTTGGAACTGTTTGACCATTTGATTGTGGCGCAGGAAGGTATTTACAGTTTTCGCGAATACGGACTGATTGAAGCAAAACAGAGAAGTGAAGATTCGACAGGGAGATATGATAAAAAATTGGCGGCAGAAAAACAAAAAAAGAAAAGTAAAAAATAAATAATTGTAAAATAAAAAAATATAAGTTACAATAAGTTCATTGCCACGGAGATTTTGAATAAATGACGGAATACGGTAATAAACATAGCAAAATTCGAGGTGCCAAAGATTTTTCGGAAGAAATTTTGGAAAAAAGCGCGTCGTGGAAAGCTGTTGCCAAATATTCCGAAGAAAATAAAATAAACAAAGATATTATATTTGCAGGAAAAGTATTACAAGGCGGTAATTTCAGCGGTGAAAATTTACAAAATGCGGATTTTTCAGGCAGTAATATGCAAGAAATAAACTTGAGCGGTGCCGATTTGCGCGGAGTTGATTTTACCGGTGCTGATTTAAGCGGTGCCGATTTGAGCGGTGCAAACTTGGAAGGTGCGATTTTTACGGGTGCAAAACTTATCGGCGCGAATTTAAGCGGTGCTAAAATGCACGGGGTTACGCTTAAAGAAGCTGATTTGCAAGATGCGATTTTGACAGATGCGGATTTAGATGAATTTTCTGTTCAGGAATTACAGGAGCTTGTTGAATTTTTGGCGATGTATTATCCGTATAAATTGAACCTCAGTCGCTTGAATTTGGCTTTATTGGATTTGAAGCGTATAGATTTAAGAAGAGTTAATCTGCGCGGTGTTGATTTTACGGGATGCAATTTTTTCGGCGTTAATATATTTGAACTTGATTTGAGCGAATGTATTATATCACCGGCGCAAATCGAGCAAGCAATCGGTCATCAGCCGACACCGGATGAATTGCGTAAACTTTTGGCACCGAAACGCGGAAAGTCAAAAAATCGCGGCGGCGGATTTGACATAGAAGAAATCATCAGAGGCGGAAAGAGCCGTTTGGATATAGATGTCAGCGGATTGAGCGTTGATACAAAAGATGTTATCAAAGCCGGTAAAGATATGTTTAAAAAAGCAAAATCCAAAGAAGATAAATCCGAAGTTAAAGAAAATAATAACGAAGAATTGCGTAAATCCATCGAACAATATAAACAGGAAGTTTTGGAGCAACGTAAAGAACAGCAGCTTCAGCAGGAAAAAAGTGTGGAACAAATGCGTGAGCAAATAGAGGAAACCAGAGCTTTGATAAACGCGCATAAGCAAAAAGGAAATGAGAGATAAAATGGAAGATACACTGTTTTCCGGTGATGTAAAACGTCCGCTTGCCGATAGATTGCGCCCGCAAAAATTGGAAGAAGTTGTCGGTCAGGAACATTTAACGGGTGATGACGCACCTATCGGCAGAATGCTTAAATCAGGTAAAATAACATCATTTATTTTATGGGGGCCTCCCGGTTGCGGTAAAACGACAATTGCCCGTTTGATTGCCGAATATACCAATCTTTATTTTGAGCAAATATCGGCTGTATTTTCAGGTGTTGCGGATTTGAAAAAAGTGTTTCAGTATGCGAAGGAACGCCGACGTTCTCAAGGTAAAGGCACATTATTGTTTGTAGATGAAATTCATCGTTTTAATAAATCGCAACAGGACGGATTTTTACCGTATGTTGAGGACGGAACGGTGATTCTTGTCGGTGCGACAACGGAAAATCCTTCATTTGAGCTTAATTCCGCTTTGCTTTCACGTTGTCAGGTATTTGTGCTTAATCGTTTAACGCCGGATAATTTTGAGGAACTTTTGCAGCGTGCCGAAAAAGAAGAAGGCGAAGCTCTGCCGATTGATGATGAGGCGCGCGGGTTTATTAAAAATATTGCCGACGGTGACGGACGTTATATTTTGAATATTGCCGAAAATATATGGGCTTATGCGCAAAAAGGAGAAATTTTTACCAAAGATCAGATTATCAATATTATCCGTTCGCGAGCACCGATTTATGACAAAGGTAATGACGGACATTATAATTTAATATCCGCCGTGCACAAATCTTTGCGCGGTTCCGATGTTGATGCGGCTTTGTACTGGGTGGCGCGTATGTTGACGGCGGGCGAAGATCCGCGCTATTTACTCAGACGTTTGCTGCGTTTTTCGATTGAAGACGTATCGCTTGCCGACCCGAATGCCGTAACACAGGCAATAGCGTGTTGTGATACATACGAGAGGCTCGGTTCGCCGGAAGGGGATTTGGCAATTATGCAATTGGCGGCATATTTGGCAACCGCGCCAAAATCCGCCGGTGTGTATAAGGCAATGCATAAGGCAATGGAAACCGCCAAACAAACGGGTTCGTTAATGCCGCCGAAACATATTTTAAACGCACCGACCAAACTGATGAAAAATCTCGGGTACAGTGACGGTTATATTTATGACCAAGATTTGGAAGACGGTTTTTCGGGGCAGAATTATTTTCCGGAAGATATGGCGCGGCGCAAATTTTATTATCCGGTAGACCGCGGATTTGAGCGTGAAATTAAAAAACGTATCGAATATTTTGATAAATTACGTGCCGAAAAACAAAAAAAGATGAAAAAAGAAACGGATTCATAGAATGCAGGAAAATAAAATAATAGCGGCGATTTTGGAATACGATGATTTTAAAAAATTATCGCCGGAACAGCGTCAAAAACTGCTTGCCGAAGAACGTGTGGAATGGCGGGTGTATATTCCGAAAGAAAACGCGGAAAAATTGACTGACGCAGAAAAAAAAGAGCTTGAAGGTTTTGTAATAACCGATAAACAACCGGTAAAAGTTAAAGTCTATACATCAGAAGACTTGTTTCCGAAAAAAATAGAATTGCCGGTGCTTATTGACAGAGAAAAGCTTGAAAAATCATTTAAAGAAAAACATCGTCAAATGTCACGGCCGCCGACTCCGCGCAAAATATTTAATCGTAATTTCAACTCGCATAAAAAAGGAGGACGCTGAAATGGCAGGCGTTACAATCATAAAAATAAAACCGGAAGATGGCGGAATCCGTCTTAACCGTTGGTTTTTGCGCGAATATCCGGCTTTGAGTTTGAGCCGATTGCAAAAATTGTTGCGCACCAAACAAATCAAAGTTGACGGTAAAAAGGCCGAAACCTCTACCCGTTTGGTTGCCGGTCAGGAGTTGCGTATACCGCCGCTTGATAATGAAAAAGCCGTGCCGGATAATAAAATTTTAAGCGCGAAAGATATTGAATACATTACGTCAATGGTTATTTTTAAGGATAAGAATATTATCGTGTTAAATAAGCCGTCCGGTTTGGCTGTTCAGGGTGGTACAAACACCGCACGCCATATCGACGGCTTGCTTGATGCATTAAAGTTTGAAAATGTCGAACGTCCGAAATTGGTGCATCGAATTGATAAAGATACAAGCGGTTTGCTTTTGCTTGCGCGCAATCGTCAATATGCCGATATTTTAACAAAAGCTTTTCGAGAACATACGTTACAAAAAACGTATTTGGCGCTTGTACGCGGTTGCCCGATTCATAAAGAAGGAACAATCGATTTTCCGCTTGAAAAAGTCGGTGAACGAATGGAGGTTGTTGATGATGGGCAAAAGGCGTTGACTGAAATAAGAGTTCTCGATAATATCGGTAAAAAATATGCGTTGGTTGAGGCAAAACCGTTGACCGGACGCACACATCAAATCAGGGTGCATCTTGAAAGCATAGGTACGCCGATTTTGGGTGATAATAAATATTACGGCGCCGAAAGATTACGCTTGAAAGATATTGCAGATAAGTTGTATTTGCACGCTTATAAAATAGATTTAAGCGCGGTATACGGCAAAAAAACAATAATTGAAGCGGCACTGCCGAAACATTTTGTTGATGCGTGTCAATTTTTTGGATTGGAGATGGAAAAATGAAAAAATTTTTGAAGATTTTGCTTGTTATTGTATTGATTCCGGTTTTCATAATCGGCGGTGCATTGGGATTTTTAAAGTTTGCGGATTTGAATAAATATAAGCCGCAGATTGAAGAAATGGCACAGAAATACGCCGGTTTGGATGTTAAAATAAACGGCGATATTGATGTCGGTGTGTCGTTAAAACCGAGTTTGCAATTGAGTGATGTAACAATCAATCAGGGTGAAAAGAAAATTGCGCATATCGGAAATGCGTTGGTGCAAATTTCCGTAATGCCGCTGTTTCATAAAGAAATAGTGATTGATCGTGTAAAAACAGATAATACTGAAGTATTTTACGGTGATAAAAACAGTGTTTTGATAAACGAATTAAATGCCGGAATGGAAGATGCCGACACGCCGATAGAGTTTGATTTTGACACATCTGCGGCAAATATAGATATTACGGGAAAAGGTACAGTTTCTGCGCTTAACAAAATAAAGGCATCAGGCTATAATCAGATTGATGTTGATGCGGCGATTAACGCTTTGGGTTATGTGCTTAATTTTGACGGTACGGTGGACGGCTTAAAAGAAAAAGTGAAAGCGGCCGGAAAATACGAACTGACATACAAAAGTGCAAAAATCAGCGGACAGGTAAGTGCCGATACGGCAACGGAAATTCCGTATATTAAAATGAATGCAAGCAGTGATGCATTGAGTGTTGTTGAATTTACCGGCAAAAAACAAGCGGTACTCGGCAACGGTTGGTTGATTAAATCAGCCGCGGCAGCGGATTATATTCCGAATACGCAAATTCCGTATGATTATCTTAAAATGGTCAATGCCGATATTACGCTTGATGTTAAAAAAATCGTGGTTGATAAAGATATTGTTTTGACTAATGTCAAGGGTGATGCCACCGTTAAAAACGGTGTATTTAAAGCGAATATTCAAAATGTTGCTTTTAAAGGCAACACAATATCCGGCAGTGCGGAAATTACATCGCCGAAAGCTTTGCCGTATATTAAACTGAATATAAAAGGTGATGGTTTTAATTTGATGGATTTTCAAAAAAACACCGCACCGAAAGCGGCAGATAAAAAGGCTGAGTTGATGGATTTTTTTATAAGTTCGGCACAAGCTTCCGAACTTATGGCGAATACCCCTATTCCGTACCAATATTTGAAAATGGCACACGCCGATGTTAATCTTAATTTGAAAAAAATCCAACTAAATAAAGATATATCTTTGACTGATGTCAGGCTTTCCGCAACACTTAAAAACAGTGTTTTAAATACAAATATTCAAAATATCACCGCCGGCTCGGGTACTGTCAGCGGTACGTTGACTTTAAATGGTGCAAAAAAGAGTATGGCGGCGGATATAACAGGTAAAAATATTATTTTGCAACAATTTTATACACCGCTTTCAACCGCAAATAACGAAGTTTATTTTAAGAACGGCGGTAAGTCGAATTTGTTGCTTAAAATAAACACTTCCGGCGATAATACGGACCAATATTTGGCAAATATGAACGGGCAAATCATCGGATTGGTAGATCAATCCGTTTTACAAATCAAGAGTTTGGAAAAATTGAAAGGAAATATTCTTGTGCAAGCGCTCAGTTTGGTTAAACTAAATGTGACAAACAAGGACTTAAATCTTAAATGTGCGGTGGTACGCGGTGATATTTCCGGCGGAACAGTTAATTTTCCGAAAGGGATTGCAATTGATGCAAAAGATTTTTATTTGGTTGCCGACGGTAAATTGAATATGAAAAATGATAAAATAAATATGGATTTAAAACCGTTTTCGGGAAGTATTACCGATGTAAATATATCCAATGTTTTAGGCGGACTGGTTAAGGTGACGGGTACGGTTAAAAATCCGAAACTCGGCTTAAATCAGACCGAAACCGCAAAAAATGTGGTCGGAATTTTGGCATCGGGCGGCGCATACAATGTCGGCGATATGATATTTTCGGCGGACGGAGCACCTTGTCATACAGCGCTTGAAGGAACAGCTTATGCCACCTATTTTCCGGCGGATAAATCGGTAAAAGGAGCGGTTTCCGGCGGTTATACCAATACAAAAGATGCCATAAAAGGTTTGGGTACCGAATTGAAAAATCAGGCAAAAGGTGCCGGCAAACAGGTTAAAGAACTCGGTAAACAATTAAAGGGACTTTTTAAATAATGGATTTTGAAAAATCAGAAAAATATATTGCTGCACATCGCGAAGAAACAATAGAACATTTGGGTCGTTTTTTGTTGGCAGATACATTGTTGTTTTGGAGCGATAAAGCCGGTTTGAATGCCTATCAGAAAAAACATTGGCGACCTATCTTAAATGATTTGAACACTGTATTTAAACTGGATTTTAAAGAAACAATAAGTTTGATTCCGGCAAAAAATACAAATTCAGAAAAAAAGTTTGTACAGCTTTTGAACACTCTTTCGGATAAAGAACTTACGGCGTGTTTTTTTGCGGCCTCGGAAATGAAATCCGTGCTACTCGGTTTTCTCTTTGCAAAACATAAAATAGCCGAAAAAGATGCGCTTGAGGCAGCTTATTTGGAAGAATTGTATCAAAATCGGTTTTGGGGAGAAGATATTGCGGCCGTAAATGCGCGTAAACAATCAAAACAAATGCTTGATAAAATAGCGGAGTATTTGGCGTAATGGCGGAAAAATGCTTAAAAGTAAGCGGTCGGGTTCAGGGTGTCGGATTTCGTTTTTGGGCGGCACGATTGGCGCGTTCAATCGGTGATATATCCGGTTATGCGTGTAATTTGCCGGACGGCGATGTTTTGGTCTTGCTTTCCGGCGCGGCAGATAAAATTGATGAAATGCATATAAAACTTTATGCCGGCCCTTTGTTTGCACGGGTGGATAAAATTGTTGAAACACCGGAACTGAAACTCCTTCTCCCACCGGTTGAAAACGGTGTATTTAAAAGAATTTGAATTTGGTTTAATCTTCAAAAATAATACGTATTTTTTTGCCGGAAAATTCGGTGAGGCGGCGCAATGCCGAATACTGAATAAACTTGCCGTTTTCCATACCTTCAATGATACGCTCGGGTATTTTGGTTTGATATGCAACCGTATGCAGATACATAAATTTTTCTTGCCGAAGACGCCATAATTCAGCGCCGATTTTGCGCAACATATCTTTTTCCACATAAAAACATCTGGACATTGCCCTGAACTCCTTAATTTGTTAAATCAAAACAAAAACGACCACTCAAAAAGCGGTCGGGAGTTCACAACTGCAAGAAGACAGTCCGGTTTATTCAATATATTCAACCGGCTCCCCACCTGCGAGGAGTTATTTTCTTCTTGGGAGCTGTGATACTCCGCCGACAATCTCTTGCCGACGAAAATCATATTAACAAAAATAATAAAAAATGCAAGCTAAAAATAGTAAAAACACTGTATTTAAATCTTAGGCCATATTGAAAACAAAAGGAAAATTTATATGTTTTGATTGAGGAGAAAAAATATGAAAGTTGAAAAAAATCTTGAAAATTTGAGCAAGTGTTTGTGTATGAAATGTCCGTCGTATACCAATCATTGCAAGCTGAAAAATGCACCGCAAAATTTTATAAAACTGATGAAAAATTTTGATGATACGCGTCATTATGAGAAAATGTTTTGTGCTTACGAAAAAAGCGATTGTATTTTTGAAGGTAACGGTTGTTTATGCACAACCTGCGAAGTGTTTCGAAATTATAATTTAAAACACAGAAGTTATTGTCTGCACACCGGTGGTGTAATGTAAAAAGCAATCCCCGAAAATAAAATCGGGGATTGTTTCATTTTTATTCCGCTTTTTCGGCGGCTCTTTTTTCTTTTAAGAAGCGCCAAACCGTAAACGGAATTGTTAAAACATAGGTCAATGTCATTAAACCGAGAGTCAACCACGGTTTGGTAATAAGACAGCTGACGGCAAGCGCAAATAAAATCATCAGCGGAACATACCAATCACCACTGATTTTTGTTTTTTTAACCGAAAGCGTAGGTATTCGGCTGACCATCAAAAACGCAACCACAAGCATTAAAACACCGCAAAAATACGGATTGCGCAATATAAATTCCAGCTCTTTAAAATCAAACCAAATCAACAGCGGCATAACCCCGATTGCCGCAGCCATCGGTGCCGGAACACCGACAAAATAATGCGACCAATATTCCGGAACGCTTGAATCTTCCAACATTGTGTTAAATCGTGCTAAACGCATAGACATTGCCGCCGAAAACATCAGCGTAAAAATCCAACCCCAATGCGGCAGAGTGCTGAGCGACCATAGATACATCAATATCGCCGGTGCAACGCCGAAACTGACAAAGTCTGAAAGTGAATCCAGTTCAGCCCCGAATTTTGACGAGGCTTTCAATTTACGTGCCACCCGTCCGTCAAGTCCGTCAAAAATACTTGCAAAAAAGATACATAAAATGGCGTATGTCCATTTGCCCATAATGGCAAAACGAATTGTTGTAATACCCGAACACAGCGCCATCAAAGTCACGATATTCGGCGCCATTTTGCGAAACGGAACCTCTTTTAATTTGCCGATGGCCTTCTTTTTTATTTCGGCACGTTTCGGAAGTTGCACCGAATTTTTTACTTTTTTAATCATTCTCTGATTTCTCCTTCAATGCGGGGAGCATCTGATTTAATATCTGCAATTATTGTTTCACCGCCAACCATTTTCTGTCCGACACAAACTTGCGGTTCAACTTTTTCCGGCAAGAATAATTCGATATAGCCGCCAAAACGGATAAAGCCGAATTTTTGACCGGCATTGAATTCATCTCCGACCTTAATTTTGTTGACAATGCGTTTTGAGCAAAAGGTTGCCGTTTGTTTGACTGCAAAATCAAATCCTTCGCTATGTCGCAACGAAAAAATAAACACTTCATTATTTATATTATTTTTTTCAAACGAGCCGGAAAATTTTTTGCCGCAATCATAAAAGACTTTGCGCACGACAGATTTTATCGGGATTCGCTGAATCGGTGCATCAAAAATACTTGTAAAAATACACACGCGTGTAAAGTTTTTGTTTTGCAATCCGACGGCGTCAGGCCCTTTTTCTTTGTTGATGGATACGACAATTCCGTCTGTCGGTGCAATAACCGCACCGGATAAAACCGGCGTTATGCGTATCGGGTCGCGGAAACAATAAAAACACCAAACGGTTATTAAAAAAGAAACAGTGCCGAGCGGAAGCCATAACAGCGTCAGCACAAGAGAAACAACAGCCATAACACTGACAAACTTCCAACCGTCTTCATTGATATTCGGGAAAAAATATTGACGAAGCGATGTATCGACAGATTTCATTTCATACTCCCCAAGAATACCGAAACGCTGTTTCTGACGTATTCTTTTCAGTTAATGAGAGGGAGGTATTCCCTCTTTCCGAAAAACAATTAAGCATATTTTTAAGAAAAAGACAAGTTTTATGTTGCAAAATAAAAAAAATGTCTGTATAAAGTTTTTTGATAAGGCGCTTGTGGCGGAATCGGTAGACGCTGCAGACTTAAAATCTGTTGGGATTTATCCCGTGCCAGTTCAAGTCTGGCCTAGCGCACCAATTAAAACCTCCCGGTTCATCGTCAAAGATGGGGGCAAGAGTAAAAAATTATAAAAAGTAAAAGTCATCAGGTTGACCTCGTAATTAAAGTTTAAGCACATAAAATTCTAACACGCAAGCGATAATTTTCAAAATTTCTAAAACCATACGCTCG